>JAFRYQ010000140.1 GCA_017437565.1 Bacillota bacterium | reverse complement strand
TATACGCTGCCTGCCGCCCCGTCCCGCGCCGGCTATCTCTTTGACGGCTGGTATACGCAGGCTTCCGGCGGCTACCGGGTCACCTCCCTGGCGGCGTATAACCACCAGGCCCTCTACGCGCACTGGACGGTCAAGCCGGCTGAAAAGATCAGCCTGGCGAAGGCGACCGTTACCGGCATTAAGGATAAGACCTATACCGGCAAAGCGATCACCCAGGACCTGACCGTGACGCTGAACGGCAGGACCTTACATGCCGGCACCGACTATACGGTCACTTATCAGAACAACGTGAAGGTGGGCACGGCTACCGTGACCGTCACCGGCAAAGGCACCTATACCGGCGCGATCAAGAAGACCTTCCAGATCAAGAAGAAAGCAGCGGTCAAGCCGTCTTACGTCCGCATCTATGGTGAGGACCGCTACGCGACGAGCCTGAAGATTGCGGATGCGTATAAGAAAGCGCTCGGCGTCTCCCAGTTCAGCGCCGTCTGCGTGGCCGACGGGGTCAACTTCCCGGACGCTTTGGCCGGTGCTTATTTCGCTTCCAAGAACAAAGCCCCGATCATCACCATCCGGCAGAACGCGCCGACTGGGCAGCAGACCAAGAATTCCATCAACTATATCAAGAAAAACCTGAAGAAGGGTGGCACCGTCTATATCCTCGGCGGTCCGGGCTCGGTTCCGGCGAGCATCGCCAAGACGCTGAAGAAGGCCGGTTTTAAGGTCGAGCGTCTCTGGGGAAAGAACCGTTACCTCTCCAATATCGCGATCCTGAAGGCCGCCAACGTGAAAGCCGGGTCGGAATTCATCGTCACGACCGGAACGACATTCGCGGATGCCCTGTCCGCTTCCGCTACCGGCAAGCCTGTGCTGCTGGTGACCGGGAACGCTTTGACCAAGGAGCAGAAGGCCTATCTGGCGAAGGCGCAGGCTAAGAAGATCACCATCGTCGGCACCACGAAGGACGTCAGCATGGGGATCGAGAAGCAGCTGAAGAACTACGCCTCTTCGGTCAGCCGCATCTCCGCGAAGACTGCTTATGAGCGCTCGGTCGCGGTGGCTAAGAGATACTTCCCCAATACGAGGACACATATCAATATCGCCGACGGCCGCAAGTTCCCGGATGCCCTCTGCGCCGGCCCGCTGGCCATCAAGAAGGGCGGCCCGCTCATTCTGACCAACGGTTCTTCCGACGTCGATTACCAGATCCGCACTTACGCGAAAGCGGCCAAGACCACGAAGGCCACGGTTTACGGCGGCCCGGCTTCCGTAGACGATTCCTCGCCGAAATACATTCTGGGGATCAACTGATAACGGCGATCTTTTGCGTAACGAATAATAATACGCTGACCTGACTGACCGGGCAGGCTCCCTCTTACGGATGGGAGCCTGCCCGATTTTTATGTGGGGCGGTAGAGAACCCTTGCTGCTCAAGAGGCGCTCAGGATTGATGGGGCGTTTGCTCCCGAAAAAGCCGCCCCAGCTCAGATTTGGTACTGGTGGTGATTTGGGATAAAAAAGGGCGCTGGCCTGGGCCAACGCCGAAAAGACAGTAAATCACCCCCTGCGATAAAAGCAGGGAAAAGCGGACGAAAAGGAGAGTCCGCGTCAGCTACCCTCAGAGCAGTTCCCGGATGGCTTCCAGCATGAGGGAAGCGTCGATCTCGTCCATATTGCTCATGAAGGCGAAGCGAAGGCCGCGCTCGGGCACGACACCGATCAGCGTATGGGTGCCGGTGGTACCGCCGCTGTGATAATAGATGTGCGCGTCGCCGGCCGAGTTCGTGGAGGAAGCCGGGACGTCGATGACGCGCATTCCTTTGCAGTACCAGACGCCGGGTTCGACCGGCGTTTTCAGGTCATAGGTGGCTGCTAGATCACTTTGGATGAGCCAGTCCAGATAAGTTTTCAGGTCGGTGATATTAGAATAAAGCGCGCCGTCGCCGATGGTCGCGGTGGTACGGCCCTGATCGCGGAAGACCAGGTATCCGCGGGAAGTTGACGAGGCGTTGGCGGGGCGTTCCTCTTCTGCTGTCATGCCGGCTTCCGCCGTTGTCTCGTCCGCCGACGTCTCCGAAATCCAGGCGGAGCCGAAGACGCGGTTCGGAATGATGCTTTCCCCTTCGCGGTTGATATAGGAATGCTGCATGCCGAAAGGCAGCAGGACTTCACGCCGGAGGAAATCTTCGATCGGCTCCCCGGAAAGGGTTTCGATAATGAGGCCAAGCAGGACGTAACCACTGTTGCTGTAGCGGTAAGTGCCGGCCTCCGGATAGAGACCGGGTTCGTTTTTCAGAAAAGCCAGGATGTCCGGGTCGCGGACCTGCCGGCCGTTGAAATGCTGCGGGTCCAGGGATGAACGTGAAGCTGTAGCGGCCTCACAAGCTGCCAGGCTTGCCTGATAAGCGGCGTAAGCCTCCTGCGCCTGGCCACGGGAATAGGCCGGGTCTCCGGTCACCAGGCTTTCGTCCATGTCGTCGTATTCATGGACTCCGGAAATGTGATTGAGAAGCTGCCGGATGGTGATTTCCTGCAGGTAGGATGGCAGATCCGGGAAGATTTCCGCTAAGGCCGTCTCATAACCGAAACAGCCAGCTGTTGACAAGGGAAGGGGAACGCCCTTCTCGATCAGACGCATGATGCCGCGGGCGACGAACTGCTTGGTGACCGAGGCCATGCGGAAATTGGTATCCGGACCGATGGGAATCCCGGAACCGGGATAGGTCTCGCCGTGATAGATCTCCAAGCGGTTTGGATCAGTGGGCTTTTCCGCGGCGGGTCCTGCCGTTGGCTTTTGTTCGATGTACAGGGCATAACCCTGTGCCGGGGTCAGGAGTACTTTTTCTAACAGTTTTTCGCGATCGAATTGCATTTTGTTGACCTTCCTTTGTTAGCAGGTTGCAGAGTTGTCGTTATAATGATGCCTTACGCCCCCCTAATTATCAGAATTCGCGACACGAAAAGGGACGACGAAAGCATAAGAGAAGCGGCGGGACGCCGCGTTTATGGTCAGGATACCGGGTCTTGCCCGGCCAGGAAAGCTAGGCCGGCGGCTGTGATCCGGGTGCCGGCGCGGCCGGTGGTGGGTTCCAGCAGACCATCCTGGCTCAGCTTACGCATCAGGAGGCGCAGTTTCCCTTCACCGAGCCGGAGCCCTTCTTCCGCGAGCAGCGCTTGCAGATGGCGGCGGCCGATGCCGCTGAAGGCGTCGGAATGCGTAGCGATGGCGCGGAGAACAGCCCGCGCGGCAGCTTCTTCCGTCAGCCGGACGGGGACAGGAATCGGGGCAGCCGGCTTGACCGCCCTTGCAGGATCCGGCTTAGCGGCCCCAGTCGGTTCCGTCTGCGCGGCACTTGCCGGGCGGTTCCCGGCGCTTTGCAGGACGGCGGGAGGTAAAGCGTTGAGGGTCTGGTAATAGTGGGCGCAGTTTTCCAGCTCGCGCACGTTGCCCGGCCAGGGATAAGCGGTGAGTGCTTCGCGCTCGGCCGGCGTCAGTTGTTCGAATTTCGTGCCGAGGAAGGTGCGCAGGAGCGGCAGGACATCCGCACGCCGCTCCCGTAAGGGGACCAGGGTCAGGGAGAGAACGTTCAGCCGGTAGAAGAGATCGCGGCGGAAATCGCCGCTTTCAATACGGGCTTCCAGGTCGGCGTTGGTGGCGGCGATGATCCGCACGTTGATATCGATGATGCGGTCAGAGCCGACGCGCATGATCTGTTTTTCCTGCAGAACCCGCAGGAGCTGCGCCTGCATGCTGTCGGAAATATTGCCGATCTCGTCGAGGAAGATGGTGCCGTTCTGCGCGCGTTCAAACAGGCCAACTTTACCGTCTTTTTTCGCGCCGGTGAAGGCTCCGGGCTCGTACCCGAAGAGCTCGCTCTCCAGAAGGGTCTCCGGCAAAGCCGCGCAGTTTACGGCGACAAAAGGCGCGTTTTTACGGCGGGAATAATTATGGATGGACTGCGCGACCAATTCCTTGCCGGTGCCGCTTTCACCGCGGATCAGGACCGTGTATTCGGTAGAGGCGATGCGGCGGGCGTCTTCCAGGCTGCGGTTCATGGCGTGCGAACGGCTGACGATATCGTCAAAGGTGTATTTCGCGTAAAGGCCTTTATTCTTCAGACGGGCGTTGAGGCCGGCTTCCGAATCGCGCAGATCCTTTTCGCTTTGCAGGACAAAGGAATAGCCGATCGTCGTGTCGGCGATTTTGATGGACGTCTTCTGGATGAGGTAATTGCTCTCCTCCAGGTGGACCAGATGATCCCGGTATTCGCGGCGATCCGTGAAAATGGGATCGAGCCCGGCGGTGCCGGTCACCGTATCGCCGTTGATCAGGCCCAGGATCTGATGAGCGCGCTCGTTGACGTAATGAACGTGGCCGGTGTGGTCCAGGAGCAGGATCCCCGCCTGCAGATTGCCGACCGCGCTGAGCAGGAGCTGGTCTTTCAGATAGCTGCCGAGGTAGTTTTCGATAAAGGTACTGCCGGTATCGAGGTCGTCCTGGACCTTGCGCAGCAGATTGCTTTGGGCGGGGGTGTTCTCCAGATGGAGCAGACGGATGATATTCTGGAAGGTGCCGAAACTGACGTCCCGGTTGCGGATGTTGATGACGTGGCGGATGTGCGGCGGTACCAGCTCTTCCGAGCCGCAGGCGACGATCGCGTGATCGATCGTGGCGTAAACGCCCCGCTGATAGAGGTCGGCGTCATAGGGGATCAGATTGAGGTGGCCGATACCGACTTCGTAAGTGATGAAGACCGTCTGCAGGGTGGATTCGCGAGAGTCGTTGACGACGAGGACGTCCGTCCCGGAGGGAAGCGCGAGGAGCGGCTGGATGTGCTCCCGCTTAATGCTGCGGGTGATGACGATGACTTTGGAAAAATCGCGGATATGTGTCACCAATAGCGGCAGCATCTCTTCATAGAGCACCAGAAAAGCGTCGGCTTCGATCTGTTCAAATTCACCAAGCTCGTTCAGGAAGAGATTGCGGATCTCAACATAACCGTCAAGGATGGAAAGCAGATTGTCTTCAATATATTGTATTGAGGAGTAATTAATGCGGTTCCGGTAGAAAATGGCGATTCGTTTCATTGTGATCACCTCGCGATCCCGATTTGTTGTCAGTATAACAGATTCGGGAAGGGAAGAAAAGGCAGGGCCGGTTTTCATGGTACGGGATTTGCAAATCCGCTATAATAGGGACAAGTGGAATAGGGAC
>JAFRYQ010000139.1 GCA_017437565.1 Bacillota bacterium | reverse complement strand
TGAAGGTCAGCGCAGAAGCCAGATGGCTGTAGCGGAATTTCCGCGCGTCTTTCCCGAAGAATCCTTCCGCATGGGATTCCGCGAAGAATTCCATGGACATGGAATGGACCTCACAGCCTTCCATGCTCGGCCAGATATAGCTGCTCGGAACGCGTTCCCTGTTCATCCAGCTGGCAAACGCGTGCCCCGCTTCATGAGTGATGACTTCCACATCATGCTGGGTACCGTTGAAATTGGCAAAGATGAAGGGAACTTCATAATCCGGGATGGAGGTACAGTAACCGCCGGCCTGCTTTCCTTCCGTCGAGAGAACATCCAACAGGTCATTATCGCGCATCGTACGGAAGAATTCGCTCGATTCCGGTGACAGGTCATCGTAGAAGGCCTGCCCCTCCGCCAGCAGATAATCCGCATCGCCCGCCGGGCGGGGATTACCACTGCGGAATTCCAGCGCGTTATCGGCGAAGCTCATCGGATAGGTTTTTCCCAACCGTTCCGCCTGCGCCCGGTAAATGGAATCTGCGACCGGAACCAGGTATTCCACCACGGCTTCCCGGAATTTCTTCACGTCGTTCTGGTCATAACAGTTACGTGACATGCGGTCGTAGCCGAGCGGAATGTAATTCTCGTAGCCGAGCATTTTCCCCATCTCGTCGCGCAGATGCACGAGCTCATCGTAGATGCGGTCCAGCTCCGGCTGATGATCCTTATACCACTGGCCTTCCGCCTGCCAGGCTTCCAAGCGCAATATGTCATCCGCGTCGCTCTTGAACGGCGCCATCTGTGAGATGGTATAGACGCCGCCACGGAACGGGATCTGGGCAGAAGCGATCAGTTTATCGTACGCGGAACTAAGCTCATTTTCCTTCTGCAGAAGCGGAATCATCTCCGGCTTGAAGGTGCGGCGCTCGATCTCGGCGTTCACAAACATCAGCGCGCCATACTCAGCCTCAAATTCAGCACGGAACCGGCTGCTCAGCATCGCTTCGGTCCAGTTCTGTACGTATGCGGCCAGCTCCGGCAGCGCGCTGTCGGCAAACTGTTTTTCCTGTTCGTAGAAAGCATCCCGGGTGTCTATCGAATGACGAATCGAAGAAAGTGTAAACGCGGTCTCCAGATGGCGGCGCAGGGCTTCCATCTTTAGGAAAACGCCGCGCGCCTCTTCATAAGAAGAAGCCGTCTGTAAAGCTTCGGTAAGCGTGGTCATCTCCTGTTCGACCGCTGTCAGGTCCGGCCTCACATAAGGCATGTCTTTGAATTTCATCAAAAGATCTCCCTTTTCTGTTCGCAGTCCGCTTGGAATTATAACATGTTGTTTCTGTTAATTCAACGAAAAAACGCCGCGCGGACAGCGAAATAAAACACCTGCCTGTTCTTTCGGAGACAGGCAAGTGTCGTTTACATGCTTCTTGTCGAATTCGAGGTTTATTCCTCTTCCATCGCCTTCATGTCTTCCGCGAAAATCAGTTTGCAGCCAGTCGCCGCCTGAATGTCTTCCTTCGTGTAATCCGGATGGAGTTCGGTCACGACGAGGCCTTCCGGTCTCACTTCCATGACGCCCATCTCGGTGACGATCAGGTCGACAACCTTCTCAGCGGTCAGCGGCAGCGTGCATCTTTCCAGGATCTTATGGGCACCCTTCTGGGTGTGGGTCATCGCGATGATAACCTTCTTGGCGCCGACTACGAGGTCCATGGCGCCGCCCATACCGGCAACTTTCTTGCCCGGGATGATCCAGTTGGCCAGGTCGCCGTTTTCGGCTACCTGCATGGCTCCCAGAACCGTAGCGTCCAGATGTCCGCCACGGATGATGCCGAAGCTGGTCGCGGTATCAAAATATTTAACTCTCGGAAGAACGGTGACATAGGTCCCGCCGGAGTCGATGATGTCCGGATCGATCTTGTCGATTTCGGAAACTGCAGCGTCAAGACCGGTGAACCCGTTCTCAGAATGCAGCGTAACGATGATGTCTTCCGGAATGTACTGCGGTACCATGGTCGGAAGACCGATACCAAGGTTGACGACGTCGCCGTCGTGCATTTCCTTCGCGACTCTCTTCGCGATTCTTGCTTTTATATCTGCCATACCGGTTCACCCTCCACAACGTGCTCAACCAATACACCTGCGATGTCGAAGAAGTCAGGATCCATTTCCGCGATCTCAACAACCTTCTCCGCCGCTACGATCGTGTGATCCGCAGCGCCGGCCATCGGATAGTTAAAGTTCTTCGTCGCTTTCGCGCTCATGAAGTTGCCGAAACGGTCAGCAACAGTCGCTCTCAGGAACGCATAATCAGCGTGGAGCGGTCTCTCCAGCAGATACTTCTTGCCATCGATCTCGATCGTGATCTTGTCTCTGCCGAGTTCATCCTTTTCGGTCTCCATCGGGGTACCAAGGCCGGTCGGGGTCAGAACGCCGCCCAGGCCGAAAGCCGCGGCGCGGATCTTCTCCGCCAGCGTGCCCTGCGGTACCAGCGTATAGGTAAGGGTTCCTTCCGCGAACTGCTCGTTCAGACGCGGGTTGACGCCGAGGTGGGAAGCGATGATGTGATCCACCATGTGGTGGTCGAGCAGCTTGCCGATGCCGCGGGAAGTCTTGCCGCCGCCGAATGCAGGCTGGCCCTCAGCGAGTCCGCCGTCGTTACCGATAACCGTGAGATGCTTGACGCCCTTGCGAACGAGCGCGTCCAGGATGATCTCCGGGGAACCGGTCCCGAGGAAGCCGCCGATCATGATGGTCATTCCGTCCTGAACACCGGCTACTGCTTCGTCAGCAGTAATTACTTTGTTGATTGCCATATTCAATTCACCTTTCTTCTAAAAATATGACTTCCGTTAATGGCCGTTTACGGCGGATACCTGCACGGCTCGCCGCACACAGACCTAAATGATTATAACATAAGCATTCTGATATTACAACTTTTCAGCCTTGTATTTTTGCATTTTCGCGAGGAATCACCTTGCGGAAAGTGGCCATCGTTTTTCGTCAGGCCCGGCGATATCTCAAGCGTCCTCGGCCTCATCCGTATCCTCATCCTCAACGGGGGCATGATAATCCGCGGATAAAGATCTCCGTCTTGCTCTCTGTTCTTTGCGTTTTCTCTTTTTTTCCGCCTTTTTCTCTTTTCTTTCCCGTCTGGCTTCTTTACGGTCGTCACTGTGCAGGATGACATTGCGGATGTTGATGACGGCCAGAAAAATAAAAATGGCCAGAAGGATGATCGTCCTGAATTGTTCCATACGATGATTCCTTATGTCCGATAAGAAAGGGACGGCCCGTCAGGGGCCGTCCCCTCATATGCGTAGAGATTATTCTAGATCGCCGAGAGGCCTAAAGCGCCTACGAGCAGGAATCCGGCAATACCTACCACGCCCATGACCAGCAGGGTCAGTACGCAGTAACCCATGATGTCCTTCGCGCCGAGGCCGGCAGCGCCCAGAGCAGGCAGCGCCCAGAACGGCTGGATCATATTGGTCCACTGGTCACCCCAGGCGATAGCCATACCGGTAACCGCCGGTTTGACGCCGAGCGCGAGGCCGGCCGGCATCATGATCGGGCCCTGTACCGCCCACTGTCCGCCACCGGAAGATACGAAGAAGTTGACGATACCAGCAGCGAGGAAAGTGAAGACCGGGAAGGTGATATTGTTCGAGATCGATACGAAGAAGTTGGAGATCACGGCTGCCAGAGAGGTTCCCGTGCTGCCGGCCGCGAATACCATCATCGCCTGGATACCGGCATAGAAGGGGAACTGCAGGATAACGCCCGCGGCGCCCTTCGCGGCGTCGATGACCGCATGCACGTAGCGGATCGGCGTACCGTGTCCGAGGAGGCCGAGGATCAGGAAGATGAAGTTAACCGCGTTCAGGTCCAGACCCTTCAGGCCCTTACCAAACATGATGCCGTTTACTTCGGTCTTGATGAAGAAGTTCACGATGATCCAGACCAGGCCGGCGATACCGATGATCAGAGCCAGCGCTCTGCTGTTCTCGATTTTTTCCGCGGGGGTTACCGGCTTCGGATAGGTTCTTTCTTCATCCTGCAGGAGCTTCGGATCGGCGATGAACGTATCTTCCGGACGCGGATGGGAGATCGCGAAGATGAAGGCAGTCAGGAGAACGACTACCGCGATCATGATCAGGTTCCAAACCGAGAAGATCGTTTCTCCCGTGGAGATGAGATCGGTAACCGCGCCGCCGGTATTAGCCATACCGGTTTCCGGATTCAGGTTCGCCGCGGTGTTCAGCGCTAAAGGAATGGAACCGGACATACCGGCGTGCCAGATCACGAATCCGGAATAACCGGCAGCGATCAGCATACGGTAGTCAACTGTTTTCAGCTGTCTGGCCACCGCTCTGCCGAGCAGCGCGCCGACGATCAGACCGAAGCCCCAGTTCAGGAAGTTAGCGATACCGCTGACGAGCACGACCAGCGCTACGCCCTGAGCCGGAGTTTTAGCCAGCTTGGCGATGGCTTCCAACACTTTCTTGACGATCGGGGCCGTCGCGAAAGCTGTACCGGTAACGACGACTAAGGCCATCTGCATGGAGAATGCGAGCAATCCCCATACGCCGTTGCCCCAAGCCATGACCAGCTGAAGCGGGCTCGCGCCAGCAGCCGGCATTGCCGCAATGAAGACGATGATCGTCAGGATCACAGCAAAGATGAATGCGTCAGGCAGAAACTTGTTCATGAAGTTGACGCACGCATTGGTGAATCTTTTCATAAATCCCTCCTAGATATGAAAAAGTGTTAATATGGATGTGATATAAGTACCAACAAGAATTCTATACCTACATGACCTGTTTGTCAATTAACTAACAATCCTTAATAGCGATTATTTTCAATATATTTGCCGCTTTTTTACATGCGTTCGCAAACAGGTCCGGCCAGGCCGGAGAGAGGGGCATTGCCCATTCCCTTTCCCCTCCATTTCGCCGCAAAAAACCCTGGGCGGAAGGCCGGCTGCTTTGGCCGGAATTCCTGCCGCAGGGCTTTTAGAGCTTTGATCAGCGCCGCCATGATCCGCTTGCGGACGGCGGCTTGCTTGCGCTTATTTCAGCGGCGGTCTCTTCTGCCAGCCGCGCTTGACGATCTCGGTCGCGATATAGCTCATGACGTGCTCCGCATAGGTATGCGGACCGAAACCGGCGTCGTAACCGAGTTCCTGGGCCAGCTCGTGCGAGATACGCGGGCCGCCGCAGCACATGAGGATCTTATCGCGGATGCCTTCCGCTTCCACCAGCTCGATCATATTGGTCAGGTTGATGATGTGGATGTCCTTCTGCGTGACCGTCTGGGAGACCAGGATCGCGTCAGCGTTGACTTCCTTAGCCTTAGCGATCAGTTCTTCATTCGGGACCTGGGAGCCGAGGTTATAGGCTTCCACGTTCTTGAAACGCTCCAGACCGAAATGGCCATGGAAACCCTTCATGTTGATGATGGCGTCAATGCCGACCGTATGGGCGTCGGAACCCGTAGAGGCGCCAACCACGACGACCGGGCGGCCGATATGCTCAGCGATGTATTCGCCGCACTCGACACGGTCCATGACGTCGACTTCGACTTTAACGACTTTGATCTTGGTAAAATCGACCGTGTGCTGGCACTTCCCGTAGACGACGAAAAAGGTGTAACCGTTACCCATGTCGTGGGAGTACGTGACGTTCGGTTCTTCCCAGCCCATCTTCTTGACCAGCTGACGGGCGGCTTCGTTCGCCTCTTCACCGTAAGGAACCGGCAGAGTGAACATGGTTTCCATCATGCCGTCATTCAGCGTATCGCCGTACGGCTTGACTTTCGTGAGATCGACTTTCGCGACCGCCTGATTATTATTCTCTGCCATTATTCTTCACCTCTCAGCATAAGCGGAATGAACGGGTTGAAATACTGCTCGTCTTTGACGCAGACGCCCTCCAGGCCCTTGCCGCCATCTTTCGGACGCTTGACGCCGCCGAATTTGCCCTGCTCGATGGTGCTGAACAGGCCGTCTTTTTCGACTTCCGCCAGCAGCGCGTCGGCCTTGGCCAGTACGTTTTGCGCACGCGTCTGAATGATGCCACCTTCCTTGAATTCAACTTCCGAACCGAGGTCACGGCAGTTGTTGAAGATGTAGTTGGCGTTCTCGATGGAGAGGTAGCGGTCCTGCATGTGCGGCGTGTGCACGGCCTCGGTCAGCATGCCAAGGAGCTGCAGGCTCTGTCCCGACCAGACCGCGACCAGGTTGAAGAGCGCGTCCTGGATATGTCCCTTATAGATGTTACCGGTCATGAACTTGGTCGGCGGCATGTATTTCAGGGAAGCGTTCGGGAAGAGCTCACGGGCCATAACGGCCTGCGCCAGCTCGTAGAGGAAGCCGTTCTCGATATCCGGATCCATTTCGAAAGCGTGGCCCAGACCCATCTGCCATTCCTGGATATTGGCCAGTACCGCGAACTGTTCGTTGATGAACTGGGAAGCGGTGACGGTATGTGCCGCTTCATAAGCGTCGTCCGTGGTCAGGTAGTTGTCTTCGCCGGAGTTGAAGATGATGCCGCAGTAGCCGATGATGACGCGGCTCATGAACTGGTCGACGATGGTTCTCTGCATATTGATATCGCGGAAGAGGATGCCGTAGATGGCGTCGTTCAGCATGACGTCCAGTCTTTCCAGGGCGCCCATAGCCGCGATCTCCGGCATACACATACCGGAAGAGTAGTTACAAAGCCGGATGTAGCGATGGACTTCCTCGCCGACCTCATCCAGGGCTTTACGCATGATGCGGAAGTTCTCCTGCGTGGCCCAGGTGCCGCCGAAACCTTCGGTGGTGGCGCCGTAAGGCACGTGGTCCAGGAGGGACTGGGCGGTGGAACGGATGACCGCGATGATATCCGCGCCCTGACGGGCTGCCGCCTGCGCCTGGATAACGTCTTCGAAGATATTACCGGTCGCTACGATGACGTAGAGGTAAGGCTTGCGGCCTTCCCCGAGGCGGGCCAGGTATTCTTCTCTCTTCTTCGTCTGGGCTTTGATCTTGTGCAGTGCTTCATGGACGGCCGGCATGATCGCCTCTTCCGCTTCTTTGGCGCTGACGGTCGGCAGCTTGGTGATGTCCAGTTCGCCGGCAGCGATCTTCTCAGCGATCTCCTGCGGAGAGAGACCGGTCTGGATCATGGCGTTGCCCATCCAGTAACCGATGCCGCGCGGCAGCGCTCCGGCGTCCTTAATGTGGTCGATCACGACGTTCGGAAGCGGCGTCTCCACATCGTCGACGCCGTCCACGCCAAGCAGCCGCAGGATCGTTCTCTCCGTACTGACCGTTGTATGGCGGTCGATGAAGTCCTGCATATCATGCGCGATATTACGGGCATGATTGCGGGCGCTTTCGACGACTTTGGGGTCAAGGTTCAATTTGCTTTTCATTCTTTTTCTCCAATCATCGTATGAGTCTAATAGCCATTAGGATGACACGTTATTTCAGATACCGCTTGGCGCCTTCGATGATCTCATCCGAAATGCCGAGCATGTGCGCGATGTTCAGCGCGTCTTTCGGAACCTCACGGTCACCGGAGACGAGCTCTAGGCGGTAATCCATGTATTTCGCGATCACGTTGATGCGTTCGCGGCGGTTGGCGTAATGCAGTTCGCTGTTCAGCTTGCGGAAGTCGGCGCCGGCGAGGCCGCGCACCTGCATGTTCCGCACGCCCTCCTCTTCCGTCACCGTCTCGAAATGCGTCGTGATCAAAGTGATATAAGGTTTTTTCAGGAAATAATCGACCAGGCTCTTGGTCAGCGCCAGCCCTTCCACGGGATTGGTGCCGCTGGCGATCTCGTCGATCAGGATCAGCGAACGGTCGTCCGCGTTATCCAGGATCTCCTTCAGTTCTTCCATCTCGCTGCCGAAGCTGGATAAGCCCCGTTCCAGCGACTGGCTGTCGCCGATCAGGATCTGGCAGAAGTTCGAAAGCCCGATACGGGCCCGCTTACAGGGGACGAAGAAGCCGTATTGCGCCAGCATGGGCACCAATCCTGAGAGCTTCAGGGAAACGGTTTTGCCGCCCATATTGGCTCCGGTGATGCAGGTCACGCCGTCCCGCAGGGAAATGCTGATCGGGCAGTATTCCTTGCCGCGCGTGCGCAGCATGTCTTCCGCCTGCAGCTGCCGGCCTTCTTCGATCTCGACGACGTGTTCCTCCGTGATCTCCGGGCGCGTACAGTTGCGGGCCACCGCGAAGCGGGCTTTGGCCAGCACATACTCCAGACGGCCGATGCGGACGCAGTTTGCCAGCGTCGCGTCTGCCTGCCCGGCGATCTCCCGGGAGAGCATCTCGCGGACGCGGGTCTCCTCTTCCTCGATCTCGGTCTCCAGTTCCTCTGCCTTCCGGGCTAGCGCGTGCTGCTCCTCTGACCGGGTCAGGGCGAAGGTCACCGCCATATAGTCTTCCGCTACCTGCTCCAGCTCGGGCACCGCCTTTGCTTTGGCCAGATCGTCGGAAGAACGCGGGATGACGATATCGAACTTCGGCGTCAGCGCGATGCCGTACTGTTTAAGGACGAGATCCCGCCGCGCTTTCATGCTCCGCCTTAAGTCGGTCTCCAACTGCCGCTTGGTCCGTCGCAGTTCCTTTAACTGCTCCGAGAATTCATCGTAGAGGTAGAAGGTATTGGTACGGTCCCCGCGGGGGTCGAGCCGGTCCAGAAGTTCATCCTGGGCTTCCGGGATGAATTCTTGCGGCACTTCCGGCGCCGCTGCCAGGATATTGCGGGTGTCCAGGAAATTCAGCAAGAGCGACTTGACTTCAAAGATCTCGACTTCCGTCAACGTGTTCTGCCGGCTTCTCTCCAGGGTCCCGGAGATATCCTTCATGCACATGAAGACTTCTTCATCGAGTCGCTGCATGGCCCGCGCGTGCTCCCGCACGAAACCGGTCATCGCTTCTACCAGGTCCAGTTCGCGGATGAGTTCCGCTTCCTCGCCGGGATAGAAAGGCCGGGCTTCTTTCTGGGCTTTCTTGCCGAAACCGGTCTGGATCTCCAACTTGCCAAGGCAATATTCGAACCCGGTTTCCGTCCGGGTCTTCACGTTCGCCAGTCTGCGGTTCCCGCCTCTTCTGCTAACTGCCATAACTCTTCTCCCGCTACTTTCTCACGTCGATGACCGGCAGGTCCGGAATGCTCTTCCGCATCTCGCTGATCAAAGCGTCACTGTCAAAGGCATAACCGGCTGGCGCGGTCGGGTTGACCGTAATTGCCGCGACTTCGATATTCTTCAGGACCTTGACTTCAAATCCCCGTTTCAGGAGCTGCCGCCAGGTCAGGGCATCGATGAAGATCTTCGTCGGATCCTTCAGGACAAAGGTGATCCGCCGGAATTTCGCCGGATCGATGTCGGCGATCACGCTCTTGGTGAGCGCTCCCGGCAGATAGATATAGCGGGCTTTCTCCCCGATCTCCTCATTGATATAACGTCCCGCTCCGAGCCCGGTCGCCAGATCCAGCTGATAGGCGGAAAGGGAGCCGGTTTCCGGATCCCGGTCCAGACACATCAATTTCTGGTCGGCGATCGCTTTTTCGATCAGATCCCGTGCTTCCCCTTTCTCCAGTTCCGGCAGGTTGTAGAGGCCCACGATATGGGCGGTTTCCTGCACGACCGTCTTGAGGCTGCGGGACAGTACCGCGCCCGTGGACAGGATGATCGCGTCCGACGTTTCCGGCGAAGCGATCGACTTCCGGTCGATGGCGCCGTCGATCAGCACCAGTTCGGCGCCGTGATCGAACATGCGGGCACAGAGCCGCTTGGTATCCGCGGTAGCCATGGGTCCGGCCACCTGCACATAGCCGGCTTCACGGACCCGGCATAAGAGCAATTCGCCGAGCGGCGTCCGGTAACGGGACATCTCCAGGATCTCCAGCCCGGCTTCCGCCAGCTCATAGAGCTGCGTCGGGATCGAGACGAGGGTATCTTCGTAGAGATAGATGCGGGGTTTCTCCGTACTGGTCACGAGATCCACCGTTTCGCCGTCACGGCCGGTCGAAGTGATACCCAATCGGATCCCTTCGTCATCCCCTTCCTCGATGAGATAGTTCAGCGCCGTCGTTTTGCCGGCATTCTTCGCCATGCCCACGATGGAGAGCGTTTTATATTTTTGTGACAGATCGTACAGCAGACTCATGATTTTTTATTGTGGATTATTTACCGATATAGGGAGACCGTGACAGTCTCCCTATATCTCCTTTGATTTTCATAGCGGGCGCCCGGGTCCGGGCACCCTCCCCAGTCCGGCTCAGGCTGCCGCCTGCCCCGGGAAAAGCTTCTTAGTGATGCGCGTTTCTGAGGTGTCTGGCGAGGTTCGCCGGTTCCATGGATTTGATCTTGAGGCCTTCGCCCAGTGCGGAAACGCCCTGATAGAAGGATTTCTTCTTGCCCGTGCAGTAGTCGCAGGTGCAGGGCAGATCCGGCAGACGCGGCTGCGTGTAGGTCGTGATAACGCCCTCGTAGTTTCTGAGGATGACCTTGTCCGGCGTCTCGGAAATGACGTACTGCGGCATGACCGGGGTCTTGCCGCCGCCGCCCGGGGCGTCGATGACGAAGGTCGGAACGCAGAAGCCGGACGTATGGCCGCGGAGGCCTTCCATGATCTCCAGACCCTTGGCGACGGTCGTGCGGAAGTGCTCGATACCGACGGAGAGGTCGCAGATGTAGATGTAGTACGGACGGACTCTGTTCTTTACGAGTTCATGGACGAGGTCCATCATGATGAACTTGCAGTCGTTGATGCCGCGGAGCAGTACGCTCTGGTTGCCAAGCGGGATACCGGCGTCGGCCAGTTTACGCAGCGCTTCCTGCGCGTCCGGAGTCATTTCCTTCGGATGGTTGAAGTGCGTGTTCAGCCAGATCGGATGATACTTCTTCAGCATATTGACCAGCTTGTCGGTTATACGCATCGGCATGACGACCGGCGTTCTGGAACCGATACGGACGATCTCTACGTGATCGATCTTGCGGAGTTCGCTGATGATGTATTCCAGGGTATCGTCTTCTACGAGCAGCGCGTCGCCGCCGGAGAGCAGGACGTCTCTGACCTGCGGGGTCTTGCGGATGTATTCGATGCACGCGTCGATATCTTCACGGGATCTGGCGCCGTCGGTCTCGCCGGCGAGTCTTCTTCTCGTGCAGTGACGGCAGTACATGGAGCACTGGTCCGTGATCAGGAACAGGACGCGGTCCGGATATCTGTGGGTCAGGCCCGGAGCCGGAGAGTCGGCGTCTTCATGAAGCGGGTCTGCGTCGTCCGCTTCGGATCTGTGCATTTCAGCCAGCGTCGGAACCGCCTGCATTCTGACCGGATCACGCGGATCATCGGGATCCATCAGGGAAGCATAGTACGGGGTGATACCAACGCGGAATCCGCCCATAACCTTCTCGATATCGGCTTTTTCCTGTTCGGTCAGGTTGACGACCTGAGCGATGTCTTCTACCGTCGAAAGACGGTGCGCGACCTGCCAATGCCAGTCGTTCCACTGTTCATCGGTGACGTCTTTGAAAAGGGGGATGTCCTTCCAATTTCTGATTGCCATGTTAATCTCCTCTATTATTTCATCTGGCGTTTCATCAAACGGGTTAGGCGTACATCTCCTGGAAGAGCTTTCTGAGTCCTTCATGCTCTCTCAGGCACTGCAGGGTGATCGCGGCATGGCCCTTGGTGTAGCCGTTGCCTATGATCATGTCGACGTCTTTGCCGACACCTTCCGCTCCCAGAGCTGCCTTGGTGAAGCTGGTAGCCATGGAGAAGAAGTAAACAAGGCCGTTGTCCTTGGTGCAAAGGACGGAAGCCATCTCGGTGTTCTCGATATTGACGCAGTTGATGACGATGTCGCAGAGCTCGCCGCCCGTCAGTTCCATGACTTTCTCATACATACCGACGGCATCCGTCGCGTCATGATGGAAATAGTCGTCCGCCAGATTCAGAGCGCGGGCTCTGTCTTCCGACCTCTGGGAACCGGCCGCGCAGATGACCTGGCCCGTGACACCGGCTCTCTTCTTGGCTTCATACAGACAAAGCAGTCCGGACTTGCCGCCGCCGCCGATAACCATGACCTTCATGCCCGGTTTTACCAGCTTCGCGGTCTGGGCCGGAGCACCGGCTACGTCGAGAGCGGAGAGCGCCAGGCCTTCCGGCATATCATCGGGCAGCTTGGCATAGATGCCGCTCTGGAAGAGGATCGCGTGACCCTTGATGTCGACCTGGTCGATCGCCGGTCTCATCTCGAGGATCTCATCGATGACGAGCGGGGTCAGGGACAGGGATACGAGCGTCGCGATCTTATCGCCGACTTTCAAGTCGCCCTTCCATTCGGGTCCGATTTCTTCAACCGTACCGATCAGCATGCCGCCGGAACCGGTCCAGGGGTTTTTATGCTTACCGGCTTTAGCCACGATACCGAGCATGGTGTCGGCAACCGCTTTTTTATCTTCATCGGTTACGATGTCCGCCGGCTTCTTGCCGCAGGCATGGTCGCAAACCGAAGTGAAAGACGCGGAGTCGATGTTCAGGGTCTGAACGTTGATCTTGACTTCGTTGTCATAGATCTCCATATCGTTATCGATGACGTCTGCAGGCTGCGGCAGAACTCCCTTGGGCGAGATGACTCTGTGGGTTCCGTACGGATTTCCGTGTTTCATAATGAATTCCTCCCTTTTTTAAGAATATGAGATTTGAAAACGTATACTTTCTTAAGCGGGATGACTGCTTCCCGCTTGTTTTTATTATAGGACAAGCATCAGACAGCTGTCTATCCGCGACCGCCGCTGTTTTTTTCCCTCAACAAAAAAATAACAAGCGAACCTAAAGCGGTTCGCTTGTCGGGACAGTCCGATTCAGCCGCGCATCCCCTCGCCAGTCTTTACAGACCGTATTTATTCTTCTTGCGGACCAGCTGCGTTTGGCTGATGCCGATCGCTTTAGCCGCCTTACGGGTCGAACCGTGTTTCTCCAGGGCGTGGCGGATGATGTTCTTCTCGAAATTCTCGACCATGGTCTCCATGTCGATCTCTTCGGCACGGATCGCTTCCTCCAGTCCCAGTTCCACGTTCTTGTCAAAAACGTCGGCATGGAGTTCCCGCATGACGTCGATCAGGCCGATCTCCCGGTTCCGGGCACTGACCATGAGCCGCTGTACCAGCGATTCCAGTTCCCGGACGTTTCCCGGCCACTCGCACTGGCAGAGATATTCCACCGCGTCGTCAGCGATGCTTCTCTTAATGCCCAACCGCTCACCGTTCGCCCGCAGGAAATGCCGGATGAGCAGCGGGATATCCGCAGTGCGGTCGCGCAAGGCCGGCACGCGGATACGCACCACGTTCAGAAGATAGTAAAGATCCCTCCGGAATAGTCCGGCGTCGATCAGGTCCTCGATGTCCTGGTTGGTCGCCGAGATGATACGAACGCTTACTTTTACCGGTTCCTGTCCCCCGACGCGCAGGAATTCCCCGTCCTGGACGGCGCGCAGGAGCCGGGCCTGGATCTCCGGCGGGATCAGGCTGATCTCGTCCAGAAACAGCGTCGCGTTATCCGCCTGCTCCAGCAAGCCGCGTTCCTGGTCGGTCCCAAAGAAAGCTTTTTCCATCTGCGAAGCGTGGATCGCCGCACAGCTCGCTTTGATGAAAGGCTGCATATTGCGGTTGCTGTTCTTATGGATCAGGCCAGCCAGCTTCTCCTTCCCGGAACCGCTCTCGCCGGTGATGAGCACGTTGGAATCGTATTTGGAGACCGTCATCACTTCGTTCAGGACGACGCTCATGGCGTGGCTCTCGCAGACCATATCCTCCATCAGGGTGCCGCCGCGGGCGGGATTCTTGGTCATGCGGCTCTTCAGGGACGCATGGTGCTTGGGATCCTCCGACACCAGCACGGTCGTCTCCTCCGCGCCTTCGATATAGGGCAGGAGGTCGCGCACGATCTCCAGGTCGAATTCGTCGTAGGCCTCCAGGTAGCCGTCCGCGCAGCGGATGTCGAGCTGCCGGGAGATTGCTTCCGTGATATAGAGCGCGATGTTGTAATTATTGATCATATTGGCGAAGATCACGGTACCTCCGCTCTTGGTCGCCAGGATATTGATCGTCTCGGCGCCCTGCGTACCGGCGCAGTTTACGGAAAGGTCAAAGGCCGAATCCCCACCGATCTTTTCCAGGCATTCCAGCGGCCGCAGGATGTCTACGTAAATCACGTCCGTAAAGACCTGGGTCATCAGTTCATTGATCTTCCCCCCGGTCAATACCGCTTCTGTCTTGCGGTCCAGAAGGCAGACGATCTCCGCGTCTTCCCGGGCTACTTTCTTGATGGCGATCCCGAAGAGCAGATTGGTGAGCAGATTATTGCCGACGACCAGGAAGCGCCGTTTCCCCACCGCTTCGCTGCAGATACGGTAGATCGTGCCCGATTCGTTGAAGGTGAACAGCAGCAGGTTCACCGGCAGCTCCCGCGGCCGGAAGATCACCGGAAGCCCGCTGGTGACGATGCAGTAGCCCTCCACTTCGATCTGCCCGAAGGCCCGGTCGATGCGAATGATCCTTTCAATATATAAGGGGATCGAAGCCAGCGAGGCGTTGCAAAGCACTTCGTCGCCTGGTCTGAACCCCTTCCGGTTCTCATAGCTTTCACCGATCTCAGCGACGGTGCCGTAAAGCAGCCCGCCCGTATCGGTCACTGGGTTATGGAGCTTGCCGCGGCGGATCACGATATCGAGGATCTTCTGGCGGATGCGCTGCTCGTTATCGTTCGCTTCCAGGCAGATCTCCTTAAAACTCGTGCTCTCGATATGAATCCGCTTCACGTCCAGGCGCATCTCATGCGGGTAGATCCGGCGGTTGTTATCGACCCGCCAGGCGGAAGTAGGCAACACATGCTTCGGCTCGAGCACCCGTTCCGACCCATAATTCATGGCGTTCTTTTTTTCATTTTTCGGTTCGCTTTTCATACCGGCTCTCCCGTCTTGTGTTCACCTTGCGCGCTCTGAACCTAAATCGGTTCATTTCTCCCCGCCCCCAATATATCCTATTTTCGGCCGCGCCGCAACTGCTTTTGGGGTGGACAAAGCCGCCCCCTTCGGTATAATTAACCTGTCGGCACCCGGCCGACCGGTAAGATCTGTTTCGGCAGCTGCCTTCCCCCGCGCGGATCCGGCCCTGCCGTGTTAGAAAGAAAAGGAGAAAGACATGGAAGAGAAAATCACTTCGACCTTAAGACTCAGAATGTCCGCGAAAGATGCCCATTACGGTGGAAACCTCGTTGACGGTGCCCATATGGTTCACCTCTTCGGCGATGTCGCGACCGAACTCCTGATTAAATATGACGGAGACGAAGGTCTGTTCTGCGCCTATGATAACGTCGAATTCCTGGCCCCGGTCTATGCCGGCGACTATATCGAAGCTTACGGCGAGATCACCAAGATCGGCAACACCTCCCGCAAGATGAGCTTTGAAGCCAGAAAGGTCATCGCGGCCCGCCCGGACATCAGCGCTTCCGCCGCCGATTTCCTGGAAGAACCCATCGTCGTCGCCCGTGCTACCGGCACCTGCGTCACCCCGAAGGACTGCAAGAGAAAATAAATCGGTTCCCTACCGGACAGAAAGAGCCCGCGCCTTTTCGGCGCGGGCTTTTGCGTGTCCCGGTTCTGCTTCCGGCGCGTTGAGTCCATGCCCGCCGGAACCTATTTCTGTCCGATGATCTTCTTCACGTTGGCGTCCGAGATCCAGACCGGACCGCCGTAGACGCTGGCCTGATAGGTATTGTTATCCGTAGCTCGATCCTGGATCGCCGTTACGACCTTATCTTCGTTCGACCCCAGGATCAGCGGGCCGCCCTGGACGATGGCGAGCGGGCCGCCGCAGAGCGCGTCGGCGTAGTTTTCACCACTGGCCAGATTGATATGCGGCCAGCTGGTCCCAAAGAAGGCCTGCGCGATCCGCAGCGACCGCTCGTAGGAGTCGGCGCCGAGCAGGCGGCTCGTCTGCCCGTACTGGCGCAAGGCGTATTCCACGCGCGTATTGACGACCTGCGGCCCGCCAATGATGTAGAAACGCGGATTCTTGAGGCCCTGCAGGTATTCCTTCTGGCTGTCGCGAATGGCGTCGGTCGGTCCCAGCAGGATCGGCCGGCCAGCGGCGGAAGCCGCCAGCGCGTCGTAAGGATCGTAACCGGTGGCAACGATGAACTCCGTCTCTGTCGGTTTGGCTTCTTGCAGGATCAGGAGGTTCGTCTCGTAACGGTTCAGTCCGCCGAGCCGCTTGACGGCGATGCCGGACGCCTTCAGCATGTTGGGAAGCCCCTCCGGTACCGAGGCCGGCCCGCCCAGGATATAGACCCGGCCGCCGGCTTTCAGATTCGCTTTGATGTAAGAAGCGGTCTCCGTGAAGCGGTCCGGATGCGTGACCAGGATCGGCGCCTTTTTCACCTTGGCCAGATAGACGCCGGCCAGCGCGTCCGGATAATTGCGTCCGTCCGCCACGCAGATGGCGTCGAATTTCTCGACTCCGTATTCCTTCTTCAGCTGGTTGGCGATCTGGAAAGAGGTCTCGTAGCGGTTCTTCCCGAAATAACGCGTGAAGCTTGCCGGCGTCGCTTCCGTGCGGTTGATGAGGAAGCTGCGGTTCAGGGTCCCGGTGTAATTCCCCTTCCCGGTCACGACCGCCTGCGCCGTGCCCGGATCGATGTTATCCCGATAGGTGACCGTATAATCCGTGCCCTCCTGCAGTGTCTTGACGCTGGTCCCGACGATCATGGTCACGCTCTTCACCGGCTTGATCTCGCTGCCGGTATAATCCTGCGCGGTGATGAGCGGCACGGCCGTTTCCGCCAGCGCCAGCGGTTTGATGCGGAAGCCGGCGTAAAGGGTGCCGGTATAGCCGCCGGTGCCGGTGATCTTGATCAAAGCGGTGCCGGCGTTGGTATTCTTGGTGTAGCTGGCGGTGTAATCCACGCCCCGCGTTAAAGTCTTGCTGTCAAAGGTCACGGTCAATGCCGGTTCCTGCGCCGTCCCATTATAGGTGCGGTCCGCGATCGGTTCGACCTTGGCCCCGGCCAGATCCTTCCGGTCGGGAACGTCTTCCTCGATGGTGAAATCTTTCTCCACCCAGATATAACCGGTGGCGTCTTTGATCCCGTATTTCGTTAAAGCGCCCTGGTACCGGTAGGTGCGGTCCGCCGCGCTTTCGTTCACCAGCGCCGGGCTGTAATTACTATTGTTGTTGCCTAAAAAGCGGAAGCCGGGGAGCGGCGCGACGAGCGCGTGCCAGGTATAGGTCTTGCCCGCCTCGAACCGCTGGCCGGTAATTTCCTTACTCCCGGATTTCCAATACTGGTCCACGATCCGGTAACGGGGATTATCTTCTGCGATCTTACCGCCGATGTATCTCCCGTTATCCCGGTTGTTGTAAGCCTCTTTCCCGGCCTTCGGAGCCGGGACCGAGAACATGGAGGCGGGAATCGTCCGCGCCGCGCCATCCAGATTATTTCCTGCCAGCAGGAGCTCCACCCGGCTGAATTCGTAACGCAGCGTGATCCGGTCTTCCGTGATGGTGAGATAATCATCATCCGGCTTGACCGCATCCGTATCCGTTTTTACCGTCAGCGGGATCTCCCGGTTGTTTACGAACACCCTGGTCGTGGATGCCGATGAGGTATTGAAGCGATAGGCGTTTTTATCCACGGGCACGATGTAAAGGATCACCGCCATCCGGTCTGTAGACGCGGTATACTCCGGGTTCATCGTTTCGTGCCATTTCATACCGGTCGACGCGACGTACTCCATATAGGCGCCGGAGTTCGCGGCTGTCATCGCGCAAGGCCCTTCTTCACCATCCTGATCGGTGCTGACGTCCGCCCAGATGTTCCGGTCATACTGGACGCCGGAAAGCGGGGCCAGAACGGTCACGTCCACCCGGTCGATCACGGTCTTTCCTGCTGCGTAAGCCGGTTCTGCCCCGGCTTCGCCCGCCAGGGGGCTGCCGATCGTACCCAGTACGATCAGGAGCGCCAGCCAAAAGATTAAATAGCGTTTTCCCTTTCTCATCGCGGTTCTCATCACAAGCCTCCGTTTCTGTTCTCAGTTCGTTTCAGCCTGTCCTTAAACAGTATCCGGGCTGTTGCCAGTCCGGATACGCATGATTCTCAATTATTTCCAACCAATGATCTTGCGGGCGGTGGCTTCGCTGATCCAGGTCGCGCCACCGAAAACGGTCAGCTGATAGGTATAAGCCGGCTCCGTATAGGTGCGGATATTTGTCGCCACCGTACTGCTGTTATCGCAGAGGATCAGCGGCGCGTTCTGCGCTGCCGCCAGCGGTCCGCCGCAAAGTCCGTCCGGATAAGCGGTTTCATTGCCGGGCGCCAGCGCTACGTAAGTCTGCCGGCCGCGGAAGAACTGGCGGGCGATATTCAGGGAACGGGCATAGACGTCCTTACCCCCGATGCGCTGCACGGGCGCGTGTTTGCTCAGTTCCGTCTGGGCTGCCGCCGGGATCACGGTGCGGTCGCCGACCAGATAGAAGCGGCGCGGTCTCACCGTGCTCTGGTTCAGGTATTTCACCTGCTCATCCCGCAGTTTGACCGTATCCACCAGGAAGATCGGTTTCCCGGTCGCGGACGCGGACAAACTGTCCCCGGGCGCGGCGCCGGTGCAGACGATCACGTCCTGCGTCGTCACGTTGGCCTCTTTCAGGATCAGGAGGTTCGTCTCGTAGCGGTTCTTGCCGCCCAGGCGCTTGGCTTTAAAGCCGGCATTCTGCAACTGTCGCTCCAGGCTCGCGTCGACCGAGCCGGTGCCACCCAGGATATAGACCGTGCTGCCCGTCTTGACATACCGCTTCAGGAAGCTGATCGTCGTCGGGATCTCGCTGGTCCGGGTCGCCAGGATCGGAGCCTTTTTCAGCTTGGCCAGATAAGCCCCGGAGAGGGCATCCGGATATTTATCGTTTTCCCCGCTGGCAATGAGCGCGCAGGAGAACTGTTTCACGCCCAGCTCCTTCAGCAGCTGCTCGGCAATGGCATAGGAGGTCTTATAGCGGTTGTCGCCGTAAAGCCGCAGGATACCGACGTCCGCGAAGGTCTTCTTCAGGGTGCCGGTGAAATTCCCTTTGCCGGTGGCGATCAAAGTCACCGTGCTCTCCTGCGGATTCTCCTGGTATTTATACGTATAATCGGTCCCCTTCACCAGCAGGCGGTCTTTGCCGCCGATCTGCATGGTCAGGGTCGGGGCCCGGCGTGCCTGCCCCTCTTTCCGGTTTCCTTCCACGCCGCTGACCTTGGCCGCCGCGATATTCAGCGGCAGCACCTGGAAGTTCACTTCCGCTTTGCCGTGGAATTCGCCTTTCCCGTAGATCGTGACAGTCGCCGTACCGACGTTGAAGTTATTGGAATAATAGACGGTGTAATTGGCGACGGTCTTCCCGTCCTTCTGATTCGATTCCGGGATCTTAATGCCGTTCACCAGGACCGTCGGCGCCGGACGGAGCGCGCTCCCCGTATAGAGCTGGTCCTGCACCGTGACCTTAGCTTTTGCCAAATCCCGCGGCATAGCGACCGCTTTGCCCTTGGTCGTAACGGCGATGAAATAGTTCGTGCTGTCGATCTGTTTCTTCTCGCTGTTCGGCAGGTAATTCAGTACCATCGCGTGCAGATAAGCCGGGTCGTCGCAGACGCCCTGCACCACGCCGTTGCGGATCGCGAAAGCCGCGAAGGTTTCCGCCGGTTTCGTCGCGAAGGTCGTGCTGTTGACGAAATACTTGCTGTTTGTGATCTTACCGGGCTGGAAATTCGTCTTCGCCCAGTTGTAATAGGTCTGGCCGGAGACCGCGCAGATCTCGATCGCCGGTTTGGCATCCGAACGCCAGGAGCTGTAAGCCCGGCTGGTATTCTTGCCATTGGCGTCCAGGATCAGGAAGCGGATGCCCATATAGGAAGCGCCGGACATATCCTGCTTGATGGTCTTGACCGCCTGCACCAGATCGTTATAACCGGAGGTCTTCCCTGCGGCGTCGCAGTTAGCGACGATGACCACCAGGTCCTTCGACTTGGACATGGTGACCAGGCTGCCGAGGTTTTTGGCGCTGTTGCTCTTCGTCAAAGCCTGGTACAGCTTGACGTCGGTCGCTTTCACGGTCTCCGCCGCGTAGACCGCGTTTCCCCCGCCCGCGGTCTGCAGAAGCTGATATCCCGTCAGCAGCAGCAAAGCCAGGATGATCAGGACTGCCAGTCTCTTTCCCAAATTCCTTTTTTCCGTCATATCGTTCACATTTCTCCTTTATATGATGTATGCCTCTTTAACCTTTTTATGATACCGCTTTTTCTTTCCGTTTGCATCATAAAAATCGATTTCCCCATACAACTCTTTTTTCACCGGCTGCCGGCCGTTTAGTTCAGGACGTAGTTGACGCTACCGTCCGCGATCCAGGTCGCCCCGCCGAAAACGGTGACATGGCGGGCACCGGCCACGACCGCGTAATTGCGGACGCGGATCATCGTGCTGTAATAATTATCGCCTAGCAGCAGCGGGCCGCCCCGCACTGCCGCCAGGGCGCCACCGCAGAGCCCGTCCGGATAATTTCCTTCCGGAGCCAGGGATATATGCCGCTGGCGGCCGGAGAAGAAGGTTTCCGCGATAGCGACCGATCTGGCCACCGCGTCGCCGCCATTGATCCGGCTCACGGCCGCGCAGCGCGCCAGGTCGCTGGCCAAACCGCCGGAGATCACGCTGCCGTCGCCGACGACCCACAGCTTTTTCGGGCTCACGCTTATCAAATAAGCCCGTTGGGCGCCGGTCAGGCCGTTCGTCTTCCCGTGCACGAGCAGGAGCGGTTTTCCGGTCGCGGACGCCGAGAGGGCGTCCCGGTAATCCAGGCCGGTGCAGACGAGGAAATGCTGCCCGGCCTTCACGTTGGCCTCTTTCAGGATCAGCAGATTCGTCTCATAGCGGTCCTTGCCGCCGAGTCTTCTGACGGTAGCCCCGCTGATGCCGCGGAGTTTGTTTTCGATCCCCGCGGAGACCGAGCCGGTACCGCCGAGGATATAGATCGTGCTCTTCGCCGCCAGGTTCTTCTTCAGATAGGCGACCGTATTGGCGATCTCCCCATCCGCGGTGACCAGTAGCGGCGCTTTCTTGATCTTCGCCAGGTAAGCGCCGGCCAAAGCGTCCGGGTAATTGGCGCCGCTGGCGATGACCGCGCAGTTGAATTTACTCAGCTTCAGCTCTTTCTTGAGAGCGTCAGCGATGGCGTAAGCGGTCTGGTAACGGTTGGCGCCGGCCAGCCGTTGCGCCCAGCGGTCCTGATATTCCTGTGTCCGGGTGCCGGTGAAATTTCCCTTTCCTTTAATGGTCAGCGTCACCGTCCCGTCCGCGGTATTCTCTTTATAGCTATAGGTATAATCCGTCTTATTCCGGATCGTCTTCCAGGTCTGCCCTACGTAGATCTGCACCGAAGGCACCGGTCGCTCCGTCGGGCCGGTCGTGACCTTTCCGGCAACGCCGCTGATGCTGGCGCTGCTGATATCGACCGGTTTGATCCGGAACGTCTTGCTGAGCGTCCCGGTGACTTTCTTACCGGTCCCCTTCAGCGTCAGGGTCGCCGTGCCGGCCTTCACGTTATTCTTATAGGTGATCGCATAATCCGTGCCCTGGGTCAGGATGGAATTGCCCATCTGTACGATGGGTGACGGTTTCTGGGCCTGTCCGGTATAGGTCAGGTCGGTCAGGCCGGTCACCTTGGCCTTGGTGATGCTGCCGGCTTTGATGGTAAAGGTGCGGGAGAGGCTGCCCTTATAAGCGCCGATGCCGCGGATGGTGACCGTCGCCTTACCGGGGTTCACATTGTTCTTATACGACAGCGTATAGTCGGTCCCCTTCTTCAGCGTCTTACCGTTCAAGCTAACGGCCGGGCTCGGTTGCAAAGCATTTCCCGTATAGGTTTTCGCGCCGATCGTCGCGACGGAAGCGCCGTTTAAACTGACCGGCACGTTGATCTGGAAGGTCGCTTTGGTGAAAATGCCGCCGGGCACCTGGGCGGTGATGACCGCCTGGCCGGGGCTCTGCGCCGTGACGTAGCCATAGGCATCCACCGTGGCCACGCCCGTATTGCTGGAACTCCAGGAAAGCCGTCCCGGCATCAGATAGATATCATCCCAATTGCTGATGCTGACGTAGATGCTGCTCCCCAGATCCAGCGTTTCCCCCGGCTGCATGGTAGCCGGATTATCCGTTTCGGCTTTTATTTCCCCGCCCGTATGGGCTTTACGGAGCGGCACGACCTGCCCGGTCATCCCGGAAATGCCGCTGCCGGAGGTGCTGCCACCGGAATGATTGCTGAAGACTTCGACCCAGAAGCTCTTCCCCGTCTTATCGCGCACGTAAGCCGCCGCAAAGCGAGACACATTGGTATTGATCATATTGGCGTAATGCCCGGAGGAAGCGGTCCACTGGGCATTGGCCTGTTCCGCGGACTCACTGCCGTAACTGTAGGCGATGTTTTCCGCCGCGTAGTTCTGGCTGTAGGATTGGGGGATCGCCGAGAAGCAGGTGCCGCCGTTCGGCCGGTCGTGGGACCACTGTACGCAGAGCTCAAAGGCTCTCAGGATAGCCACCGTTTCCAGATCCCGGTCCCAGGTCAGACTGCCGGCGCCGACCCGCGCCCGCTCCTGGTTCACCAGGGGCAGGATCCGGTAGGCCTCGTTCTGATCGAGATTCCCCCGCAGGCCGACCCAGGTCTGCCCGTATTCGGCGTCGGAGAATCCGTTAAAATCGCCGATCATATCCGCGACCAGATAGGGGAAAGTGGAAATATTGTCGGAGACCGCATAGAGATACCCGCTCCGAACGACATAGATGCCGAAGCCCGTAAATTCCTTCCCGGAATTATAGAGCTGCCGGGTATCGGTCTTGCCCGGCACGAAGTTCTTCTTGCCCCAGTTATAGTAATCCGCGCCATATGACCCGCCGCGCGCGAATACCTCGATCATCGGATAGGAATAGGACTGCATGTCGTCATAGGGGCGGCCGCCCGGGTTCTTCCCATCGTTATCAAGGATCAAAAACTTGACGTTGGAGTAATTGTCGGTGTTGAAATGCTCCCTGATCATCTTCAGGCAGTATTCCGTCTTATAGTAAGAGCCGCTCGAAGGGTCACAGGAGCCCACGATCACCACCAGCGGATTGCTACCGTAAGCGCTGCTTAAGCTCCCGATGTAATCGGATTCCTGCCAGTTGACGTGATAGGCTTTATGCAGATCGACATTTGACTGCAGGCTGACGCTCTTCGCCAGGCAGCTTTCCGCCCCGCCCTTCAGGAACGAAAGGCCGGCCAGGATCAGCATGGCAAGGCCGAGGATGATCCACGCGTTCCTCGCGCTTTTCCTATACGTTCCTCGTCCTCCCCGTCTTCCTCGTCCGTTGGATCGGTCTTCCCTTCCCATGCCGTTCCGCTCCTTTTCTTCCGCTCTTCCGGCGATAGCGCTACGCCTCGCTTCTACTTCAGGTCGCTTTTGCCGCGCTTTCCGCAGCCGCGCTTCCCGTTAATTATATTGTACTTTTACGCCCGGCTGAATGCAAGAATAACCCCCGAAAGTCCCGCAGTAGTAAGCAACGTATCTAGCGTCGGGCTCACTGACGCCATTCCGACCAAAGTGATACCGAATTTTCCTCTTGCTGTCAGGTAAAATACCGAAGGCCCCTCGTCCGGAACCGGTAGCGGTATCACAAGGCCATTTCCTGGCTTC
>JAFRYQ010000138.1 GCA_017437565.1 Bacillota bacterium | reverse complement strand
TGGCCGATGGTGCCGATGTTGATATGCGGTTTGGTCCGCTCATACTTTTGCTTTGCCATCTTTATTTCTCCTTATTTGCCATTCTGGCTATTTACTCGTATTGATCTTATCGAGCAGGCTGTCCGGCAGTTTGTCGAAATGATCGAACTGCATGACGTAAACGCCTCTGCCCTGCGTCTTGGATCTCAGGTCGGTCGCATAGCCGAACATCTCGGCAAGCGGTACCTGGCCGCGGATCGCGACGGCGCCGTTGTTCATGTCGGAGCCTTCGATGCGGCCGCGGCGCGAACTCAAATCGCCGATCACGTCGCCCATGTATTCATCAGGCACCGTGACCTCTACCTTGAAGATCGGTTCCAGCAGGACGGGTTTCGCCTTCTGCACCGCTTCACGGAAAGCCATGGAAGCGGCGATCTTGAACGCCATTTCGGACGAGTCGACTTCGTGGAAGGAGCCGTCGTACAGTTCGACGCCGACGTCCACTACCTGGTAACCGGCAATCGGTCCGTTCTCCATCGCGGCTTTAATGCCTTCTTCGATCGGCCCGATGAATTCCTTCGGAATCGCGCCGCCGACGATGCTGTTCACGAACTCGAATCCGGAGCCCGGATCGCGAGGATATACCTGGATCTTGACGTGACCATACTGGCCGTGTCCGCCGGACTGTTTGGCGTACTTGTGATCGACGTCCGCTCTCGCCGTAATGGTCTCCTTATAGGATACCTGCGGCTTACCGACGTTCGCCTCGACCTTGAACTCACGCAGGAGTCTGTCCACGATGATCTCCAAATGGAGCTCGCCCATACCGGCAATGATCGTCTGACCGGTATCCGCGTTCGTATAGGTCTTGAAGGTGGGATCTTCTTCCGCCAGCTTGGCCAGCGCGATGCTCATCTTCTCCTGGCCGGCTTTCGTCTTCGGCTCGATCGCGATTTCGATAACCGGATCCGGGAATTCCATGGATTCCAGAATGATCTCGTGCTTCTCATCGCAAAGCGTGTCGCCCGTCGTGACGTCCTTCAGACCGACCGCGGCGGCGATATCGCCGGAGTAAACCTTTTCGATCTCGTTACGCTTATTGGCGTGCATCTGCAGGATGCGGCCGAGTCTGCCTTTCTTCCCCTTGGTGGAGTTGTAGATATAGGAACCGGCGTCAACCGTTCCCGAATAGACTCTGAAATAAGCCAGCTTGCCGACAAAGGGATCCGCGACGATCTTGAAAGCCAGCGCCGCAAACGGCGCGCTGTCGGATGCCGGACGTTCCTCTTCCTGACCGGTTACCGGGTTGATACCCTTGATCGCCGGAATATCGAGCGGAGACGGCATGTAATCAACTACGCCGTCCAGCATCATCTGAACGCCTTTGTTCCGATAAGCCGAACCGCAGAAGACCGGTACCATCTCGCAGGCGATCGTCTGCTTGCGGATGGTGCTCTTGATCTCTTCGGTGGTCAGTTCTTCACCTTCCAGGAACTTCATCATGAGCTCCTCATCGCATTCGGCAACCGATTCGACGAGTTTCTCTCTCCATTCCTCGGCCTCGTCGAGCATATCGGCAGGAATATCGGTAATTTCGAATTCCTTGCCCAGCTCGTCTTTATAAATTTCCGCCTTCATCATGATCAGATCGATGATGCCGATGAAGGTGTCTTCTGCTCCGATAGGCAGCTGGACGGGCACGGCATTCGCCTTCAGCCTGTCCTTCACCATATCTACTACCCGGAAGAAATTGGCTCCCAGGATGTCCATCTTATTGACGAAGATCATCCGGGGAACGCCATACTTCTCGGCCTGTCTCCACACGGTTTCGGACTGGGGTTCCACGCCGCCTTTGGCGCAGAGGACCGTTACCGCTCCGTCCAGAACCCGCAGGGATCTTTCCACTTCAACAGTGAAATCTACGTGACCCGGGGTATCGATGATATTGATCCTGGTACCCTTCCATTGAGCCGTAGTCGCAGCAGAAGTAATGGTGATACCACGTTCCTGTTCCTGAACCATCCAGTCCATCTGAGCGGCGCCGTCATGCGTTTCGCCGATCTTATGGGTCTTACCGGTGTAGAAGAGGATACGCTCGGTCGTGGTAGTTTTTCCGGCATCGATGTGTGCCATGATGCCTATGTTTCTCGTATTCTCAAGCGAGAATTCTCTGCCAGCCATTATCTTCTCCTTCTCAATTCCTGTAGATCACTGTTTTCACTACCATCTGAAGTGGGCGAAGGCCTTATTGGCTTCTGCCATTCTGTGGGTATCTTCTTTCTTCTTGACTGCGGAACCGGCGTTGTTCGCCGCATCCATCAGTTCTTTCGCCAGACGGTCGGCCATCGTGCGCTCGCCTCTGGATCTCACCGCGTTGGTGAGCCATCTCAGAGCCAGCGTCTGACGACGGGCGGGTCTGACTTCGATCGGCACCTGATAGTTGGCGCCGCCGATTCTTCTTGCTTTTACTTCGAGAACCGGCATGATGTTGTTCATGGCCTTCTCAAAGACGTCGAGAGGTTCCTCTCCGGTAGCGTTCTGGATTTTGTCGAAGGCACCGTAGACGATGCTCTGGGCAACTCCCTTCTTGCCGTCAAGCATGATGCTGTTGATCAGCTTGGCGACCACGACGCTGCCGTAAACCGGATCCGGAAGAACTTCTCGTTTGGGTGTATTACCTTTCCTTGGCACTTCTCTTCCTCCTTTGCACATTGCTATGCAAATTCTTACGGGGTACTCGATGGCCTGCGCTGCCGGATGTTAGCGGCGCCGACCCCCGTGAGGCCTGGATATATATCTATATCAAGGGCTCCGTATTCCCGTTTACGTGTATTTGCATTACGATAAACATTTTAAGCCCTATTTCTTTTTGGCTTTTGCTTTTTTGGCACCGTATTTGGAACGAGCCTTATTTCTGTTGGCAACACCGGCAGTGTCCAGCGTGCCGCGCACGATGTGATATCTGACACCAGGCAGGTCCTTAACTCTCCCGCCTCTGATCAGTACCACGCTGTGCTCCTGAAGATTGTGGCCAATCCCCGGGATGTAGGCGGTTACCTCGATACCATTGGTCAGACGAACCCTGGCGACTTTACGCATAGCCGAATTCGGCTTTTTCGGCGTAACCGTCTTTACGGACGTGCAAACGCCTCTCTTCTGCGGGGACTCGGTCTCGGTCGCGACTCTCTTCAGCGCGTTCATTCCTTTGCCAAGCGCCGGCGCAGCGGATTTCTTGATCGTTCTGGTTCTGCCCTGACGTACTAACTGGTTAATGGTAGGCATGTATTTCTCCTTTCCTCTAAGATTTATAATCAGCCAAAGCGGCCCCAATGGATCCATCAGGGCCGTTTAAGGCCAAAAACCGTAGAATATTTTACCACGGGAAGCTTGAAATTGCAAGCTTTGGATATTAAATTTCCGGATCTTTCAGCTCAATTTCTTCCGCTTCGACGTCTTCATAAGGCATATCGTCCAGATCGGTGATGATCGACTCCAGGCCCGGCGTGAGGATAGTCTGCTCCGCCGCTTCTTCCGCGACCGCGCGTTCCATCTCATCCAGGACCATACCGCCGTTCATCGCGTTCTGCGCCGCTTCCCGCTCGGCAGCTTTCGCCGCGCGTTCCGCATCCGCCTTCTCGGCACGCTCACGGGCCAACCGTTCCATATACTCGTCGATATAAGCCTGGTTCGCGCCGTAATCGACCTTAATGTCGCGGTAGACCTTCATGCCGGTACCGGCCGGGATCAGCTTACCGATGATGACGTTTTCTTTCAGGCCAAGCAGGTCGTCCTTCTTGCCCTTGATCGCCGCATCGGTGAGGACCTTGGTCGTCTCCTGGAAGGAGGCCGCCGACAGGAAGGAGCTGGTAGCCAGCGAAGCCTTCGTGATACCGAGCAGGATGTGCTCCGCCTTTGCCGGTTCTTTCCCTTCCGCTTCTGCCGCTTCATTGGCTTCTTCGATCTCGACGCGGGAGTACATGCCGCCCGGCAGGAGCCAAGTATCACCCGGATCGGTGATCTCGAACTTGGAGAGCATCTGGCTGATGATGATCTCGATATGCTTATCGTTGATATCTACGCCTTCACGCCGATAAACCTTCTGGACTTCCTTGGTGATATATTTATATACACCCTGGACGCCCTGCAGGCGCATCACGTCATGCGGGTTCAGCGGGCCTTCGGTGATGTTGTCACCGGCGTGCAGTTCAGAACCGACTTTGATCGATTTCACGATGGAGCGGTCGCCGCTCATAATCTCGTAGACGCGTTCCGGAAGCTCATCATCTTCATCGGTGCTCTTCACCACGATCCGTTTCGGGGAAGAATCGACGTCCATCTCGGTAACGATACCGTTGGCTTCACAGATGCGGGCGAGACCCTTCGGGTTACGCGCTTCAAACAGTTCCTCTACACGGGGGAGACCCTGGGTGATATCGCCGCCGGCGACGCCGCCCGTGTGGAAGGTTCTCATGGTCAGCTGGGTACCCGGCTCGCCGATGGACTGGGCGGCGATGATGCCGACCGATTCGCCGATATTGATCGGCTCGGCGGTCGCCAGGTTGCGCCCGTAGCATTTCGCGCAAATACCGGAACGGCTGCGACAGGTGATCGCGGAACGGATGACGACGGATTCGATGCCTTCATCCACGATCGCTTTCGCCTGCTCGTCGGAGATCTCTTCGTTCGCCTCGACGATCGTCTTGCCCTTGCTGTTCTTGATCTCATAGAGGCTGGTACGTCCGGCGATCCGCTCGGCCAGTCCGAGGAGATCGTCGCCGCTGCCTTCATTTTTCAAAGCGCGGACTTCCACGCCTTCATCGGTCCCGCAGTCGTATTCGCGGACGATGACGTTATGGGATACGTCGACCAGACGTCTGGTCAGGTAACCGGAGTCCGCGGTACGCAGCGCCGTATCGGTCAGACCTTTACGCGCACCGTTGGAAGAGATGAAGTATTCCAGTACGGACAGGCCTTCCCGGAAGTTCGCTTTGATCGGGATCTCAACCGTTTCACCACGCGCGTTACCCATGAGTCCGCGCATGCCGCCGATCTGGCCGATCTGGTTCTTGTTACCACGAGCACCGGAGACCGCCATGATGTTCAGGTTGTTTTCCGGCGGCAGCGTATCCATCAGGGTATTGGCCAGTTTTTCCGTCGTTTCGCCCCAGATCTCGATGACCTTCTCGTAACGGCGGCTGTTGCTGATCATACCGGAGCGGTACGCTTCTTCGTACTGATCGACGAGAGCCTGCGACTGGTTGATGATATCCCATTTGGTGTCGGGGATCTTCATGTCGTCGACACCGATGGTGACCGCGGCCTTGGTGGAATACTTGTAGCCCATCGACTTGATGTAGTCCATCATGATGACGGTCGTGGTATTGGCATGGACGTGGAAGCAGCGGTTGATGATCTGTTTCAAGCTGTTCTTATCACAGATGAAATCGATCTCCAGCGAATACGGGTCTTTCTTGCGGTCCACATAACCGAGATCCTGCGGGAATCCCTGGTTGTAGATGAACCGGCCGACCGTGGATTCGACCAGATGGCCGCGGACGTCCTTTTCGTCCTTAAATCTTCTGACTTTGACGCGGGCATGGATGCTCACGACGCCGGCCTGGTAGGCCATCAGCATTTCGTTCAGGTCCGCGAAGGCCTTGCCGTCGCCCTTCTCCGGAATGCGTTCAAAGCCTTCCTTCTTATTCTTCTCCGCCTTCTTCTTATCGGCGAATTCGTCCGGACGGGAGATCATGACCGGCTCGCCGTTGGCGTCGAGGACCTTCTTCATTCTCTCACGCCCGCGGCTGTCGGTGGTATACTCGACCTTCGGTCCGCGGCAGGTGCCCGGATAGGTCAGATAGTACGCGCCGAGGATCATGTCCTGAGACGGGGCCGTGATCGGCAGGCCGTCCTTCGGAGCCAGGATATTGTTCACGGAGAGCATCAGGAATCTGGCCTCCGCCTGCGCTTCTACGGAAAGCGGTACGTGCACCGCCATCTGGTCGCCGTCGAAGTCCGCGTTGAACGGGGTGCAGACGAGCGGATGGAGCTTGATCGCTTTGCCCTCTACCAGCACCGGCTCAAAGGCCTGGATGCCGAGTCTGTGCAGCGTCGGGGCGCGGTTCAGGAGCACCGGGTGATCCTTAATGACGGTATCGAGCGCGTCCCAGACCTTCGGATCGACGGATTCCACCAGACGCTTGGCGTTCTTGATGTTCGGGGCGTCCTTCTTGGCGACGAGTTCGCGCATGATGAAGGGCTTGAACAGCTCCAGCGCCATCTTCTTCGGCAGGCCGCACTGATAGAATTTCAGTTCCGGACCGACGACGATAACCGAACGTCCCGAATAGTCGACACGTTTGCCGAGCAGGTTCTGACGGAAACGGCCCTGTTTGCCCTTCAGCATATCGGAGAGGGACTTCAGGGGTCTGCCGCCGGGGCCGGTTACGGCGCGGCCACGTTTGCCGTTATCGATCAGGGAGTCGACGGCTTCCTGTAGCATACGCTTTTCATTGCGCACGATGATGTCCGGCGCGCCCAGTTCCAACAGTCTCTTCAGACGGTTGTTACGGTTGATGACGCGGCGGTAGAGATCGTTGAGGTCGGAGGTCGCGAAACGGCCGCCGTCCAGCTGCACCATCGGTCTTAAATCAGGCGGGATGACCGGAATGACTTCCATGACCATCCATTCGGGGCGGTTGCCGGAGAGACGTAGCGCCTCTACGACTTCCAGCCGGCGGATGATCTTGGATTTCTTCTGGCTGATCATGCTCTTCTTCAGGCCGGGACGCTTGGGAGCGGCCTTCTGGTCGCTTTCCTGCATGGCCTTGCGCAGTTCGGCGGACAGATCGTCCAGGTCGATGTCGCAGAGGAGCTTGCGGATCGCTTCCGCGCCGATGCCGGCGGTGAAGCGGTTGCCGTATTCTTTTTTCTTTTCCCGGTATTCCTCTTCACGCAGGATCTGCTTGTAGATGAGGTCGGTATCACCGGGGTCGGTTACGATATAGCTGTCGAAATAGAGGACCCGTTCCAGATCACGCGGGGTCAGCTCCAGCACCACGCCGATGCGGGAGGGAGAGCCCTTGAAATACCAGATGTGGGAAACCGGCGTCGCCAGCTGGATGTGGCCCATACGCTCGCGGCGCACTTTGGCTTTCGTCACTTCGACGCCGCAGCGGTCGCAGACGATGCCCTTATAGCGGATGCTCTTATACTTCCGGCAGTTGCATTCCCAGTCCTTGATCGACCCGAAGATCCGTTCGCAGAACAGACCGTCTCTTTCCGGTTTGAGCGAACGGTAGTTGATGGTCTCCGGCTTGGTTACCTCACCGTGCGACCACTCCAGGATCTTTTCGGTCGAGGCCATCTTGATCTGCAGCGACTCGAAGTTGTCCAATTCGTTGTAGAATTTTTTCTTATTGGAAATCTCAGCCAAGATCGTCGCTCCTTTCTTTACTCTTCGTCATCGGCCATGCCGGAGCCGTAGCTCTGGTATACAGGCTCACCGGACGCGTCTTCTTCACTGAATCCGGACTGGAACAGCGTTCCCTCATCGCCGAGGCGGTTGTCCACGTCGAGAATGCGGCTGATGCCGGTCTTCTCTTCGTATTCGGATACTTCGCGCAGCTCTACTTCGTCGTTGTTCTCATTCAGCACGCGGACGTCGAGAGCCATCGACTGCAGTTCTTTGATCAGGACCTTGAAGGATTCCGGAATGCCCGGTTCGGGGATATTCTCGCCCTTGGCGATCGCTTCATAGGTCTGGACACGGCCGACGATATCGTCGGACTTCACGGTCAGAATCTCCTGCAGGGTGTAAGCAGCGCCGTAAGCTTCGAGCGCCCATACTTCCATCTCACCAAAGCGCTGGCCGCCGAACTGGGCTTTACCACCGAGCGGCTGCTGGGTGACCAGGGAGTACGGACCCGTCGAACGGGCATGGATCTTATCGTCGACCAGGTGGTGGAGCTTCAGCATATACATATAGCCCACCGTGACCGGGTGATCAAAGTATTCGCCGGTACGGCCGTCGCGGAGACGGAGCTTGCCGCTCTCGGAATAGCCGCATTCCACGAGCAGGCGGCGAATATCCTTTTCGGTCGCGCCGTCAAAGACCGGCGTGGAGATATACCAGCCCTTAGACTTGGCGGCCAGGCCCAGGTGCACTTCCAGGACCTGTCCGACGTTCATACGGGAAGGTACGCCCAGCGGGTTCAGCATGACCTGCAGGCTCTGCCCGTTCTCCATGAACGGCATATCCTCTTCCGGCAGGATCCGGGAGACAACGCCCTTATTGCCGTGGCGTCCCGCCATCTTATCGCCGACGTTGATCTTTCTCTTGGTAGCGATATAGACGCGGATCAGCTTATTGACGCCCGCGGAGAGTTCATCCCCGTTCTCACGGGTGAATTCCTTGACGTCGACGACGATACCCGTCTCACCGTGCGGAACGCGCAGCGAGGTATCGCGGACGTCTCTGGCCTTCTCGCCGAAGATGGCACGGAGCAGCTTCTCTTCGTTGCTGACTTCGTTCTCACCCTTCGGGGTGACCTTGCCGACCAGGATATCCGTGGCGTTGACTTCAGCGCCGATACGGATGATGCCGTTGTCGTCCAGGTTCTTCAGAGCGTCGTCACCGACGTTCGGGATGTCGCGGGTGATTTCTTCGGGCCCGAGCTTGGTGTCTCTGGCTTCCGATTCGTATTCCACGATGTGGAGCGAAGTCAGCACGTCATCCATGAGCAGACGCTCGTTGAGGATGATGGCGTCTTCGTAGTTATAACCCTCCCAGGTCATGAACCCGATCAGCAGGTTCTTGCCCAGCGAGATCTCACCCATATCGGTGGACGGACCGTCGGCGATGACTTCGCCGGCCTCGATGTGCTCGCCATGCGAGACGATCGGGCGCTGGTTGATGCAGGTTCCCTGGTTGGAGCGTTTGAATTTCAGCAGTTTGTATTCATCCAGACCGTTATCGGCATCCCGGCGGATGCTGATGCGCTCGGCGTCGACGAATTCTACGGTACCGGCATTGCTCGCGATCAGGACGACGCCGGAGTCACGGGCCGCCTTATATTCGATGCCCGTACCGACGATCGGCGCTTCCGAAACGAGGAGCGGCACCGCCTGGCGCTGCATGTTGGAACCCATCAGGGCGCGGTTCGCGTCGTCGTTCTCCAGGAAGGGGATCATCGCGGTAGCTACCGAAACGACCTGCTTCGGGGAAACGTCCATCATATCTACGGCTTCACGCGGGTACATGGCGATGGCGCCGCCTTCACCACGGGCCGCGATCATGGCGTTAACGAAATGCCCTTCTTCATCGAGGGGCTCGTTCGCCTGCGCGATGACCAACAGTTCTTCTTCGTCGGCGTCGATATAGCGGATCTCATCCGTGACGATGCCTTTTTCTTTATCAACGACCCGGTACGGCGTCTCGATGAAACCGTACTGGTTGATGATGCCGTAGTTGGTGAGCGAACCGATCAGGCCGATGTTCGGACCTTCCGGCGTCTCGACCGGGCACATTCTGCCATAGTGGGAGTGGTGGATATCGCGGACTTCGAAACCGGCTCTTTCACGGGTCAGACCGCCGGGGCCCAGCGCGGAGAGTCTTCTCTTATGCGTAAGCTCAGCCAGCGGGTTGTTCTGGTCCATGAACTGCGAGAGCTGAGAGGATCCGAAGAACTCTTTGATCGCACCGGTCACCGGGCGGATGTTCATCAGGTTCTGCGGCGTGACGGTATCCGCGTCCTGCGCGGTCATCTTTTCCTTTACGGTCCGTTCCATTCTGGACAGGCCGACGCGGAACTGATTCTGCAGGAGTTCACCGACGGATTTCAGACGGCGGTTGCCGAGATGGTCGATGTCATCCGTATGGCCGATCCCGTAAGGCATATTCAAAAGATAGGATACGGAAGCGACGATATCGTCCTGGATGATATGGCGCGGCGACAGCTCGTCACGACGCGCTTTCAGGGCGCGGCGGATGTCTTCTTCATTATCGTTCTCGGCAAGCACGCTCATCAAAGCCGGATAGTAGACCTTCTCCGACAGTTTGATATCCGATACGTCAAAGGAGATGTATTTCGTGATATCCACGAAACGGTTGCCGATGATCTTGATGCGCTTCTCGTGCGCGTCGTCATGCAAAGGATAAGCGACGACGTATTCCACGCCGGCATCCTCGATGGCCTGCGCCAGCGGGCGGGAGATGGTCTGGTTGGCCTCCGCCAGGATCTCGCCGGTACCCGGGTCGATGACGTCTTCCGCGATGACGACGTTAACCAGCCGGTCGGCCAGACCCAGCTTCTTGTTGAATTTATAGCGGCCTACCTTGGCGATGTCATAGCGCTTGGGATCGAAATACAGCGAATTGAGGTGGGCACGCGCGCTGTCCACCGTGGGCAGTTCGCCCGGGCGCAGCTTGCTGTACACCTCTTTCAAAGCGCGTTCATATTCCTCTACCGGACCGATCTCGCGCTCCGTTCTGGCTTCCTCAAAAGTCTCCCCACTGTTGGGATCCTTCGCTTTACCCTTTTCCAGCGTATTGTTCAGTCGCGCGTCATACTCGCCTTCCGGCACGAATTTCCCACGGATCTCGTCGTCGGTCACCAGGTTTTTAAACCCGAAAGCCTTCAACAGGGTCGTGAGAGGCAGTTTCCGGGTCCGGTCGACGCGGACGTTCAGGACTTCATAAGAATCCGTCTCATATTCCAGCCAGGCACCACGGTTCGGGATGATCTGGGCGGAATAGAGTTTCCGGTCGTTCTTATCGGTCTCGACACTGAAATATGTTCCAGGGGAACGAACGAGCTGCGTAACGACGACACGCTCGGCACCGTTATAAATAAAGGTACCCTTTTCGGTCATCAGGGGGAAGTCGCCCATGAAGACTTCCTGCTCCATGACGTTGCCGCTCTCGTTCTTGATGAGCCGCACCTTAACCTTAAGCGGGGCAGCGTACGTAACGTCTCTCTCTTTACATTCTTCCTGGTCGTATTTCGGAGAATCGCTGAGGTAATAATCGACGAATTCCAAAACTAGATTATTGGCATAATCCTTGATCGGCGAAATGTCGTCAAAAACCTCGCGAAGCCCCTCTTCCAGGAACCACTTGTAAGACTTCGTCTGGATGTCGATCAGGTTCGGCATCTCGCTTACTTCGTGAATCTTGGAGAAAGACATTCGTTCTTTTCTGCCTACTTTGACGGGTGTTGGCATTTTCATCACTCCTTCTCGTCTTCAACAGTTTGCACTTGTGTGGCAAAATAATATGTTAGCACAGTGTTGTCTACCCGTCAAGGCCCCAAATCAAAAAAACGGTCGGAAATATTCCGACCGTTAGCAAGCTTTTTCTCTGGCTCAACAAGCTTATTTGAGTTCGACCTTGGCGCCGACTTCTTCCAGTTTGGCCTTCATGGCTTCGGCTTCCGCCTTTTCCACGCCTTCCTTGACAGGGCCCGGGGCTCCGTCGACGACAGCCTTGGCTTCCTTCAGGCCAAGTCCGGTCAGTTCGCGGACGACTTTGATGACCTTGATCTTCTCGGCACCGATGTCGGTCAGGATGACGTTGAATTCCGTCTGCTCTTCTTCTTCAACAGCAGCAGCGGCAGCGCCGGCAACAGCGACAGGAGCAGCGGCGGAAACGCCGAATTCCTCTTCGCAAGCCTTAACGAGTTCATTCAGCTCCAGAACGGTCATGTTCTTGATGGCTTCGATGATTTGTGCTTTATCCATTTTCTTTCTCCTTTTTCTTATCTCAGGATTTCTTCTTTTCTTATTTCAGGGGTAAACGGATTATTCCGCTTCCACAGCCGGAGCAGCTCCGCCATCCTTCGCTTCCGCGATAGCGACCAGCGTTCTCGCGAACTTGGAGAGCGGCGACTGGATGCTGCCCATAAATTTGGCGATGAGTTCTTCTCTGCCCGGGATCAGCGCAATCTTGCCGATGCCGTCCTGGTCATAGAAATCTCCTTCTACAACACCGCCTTTGAAGGACATCTTCTGGAAATCTTTGATCAGACCGCTCAGGACGCGGGCCGGAGCCGTCGCGTCTTCCTTGCTGATGGCGATGGCGCTCGGGCCTTCCATGGCCTGAGCCAGCGGCGCGAACTCGGTTCCGTCGATGGCACGCTTCATCAGCGTATTCTTGTAAACGGTATAATCAATGTTGGCTTCACGAAGTTTCTTTCTGAGAATCTCGGCCTGTTCGACCGTAATGCCCATATAGTCGACCAGCACAGCCGATTTGGCGCCGTCAAGCTTTCCTTTGATCTCGTCGATGATCACTTGTTTCTGCTTTTTGGCTTCTTCAGACATTGGTATCTCCTTTCTGCATGCGCGGGATTGCACATGCGAATGCTTTTTTCGGTACTCAATAAATAACCCCGTCTGCTTACCGCGGGACAGGGTCAATATCTATGTATTGTACCTCGGCGGGAAATTAAGCCTTTGGGGCACCCGCTGTCTACGGTTCAGCTTGCGATATTTAATTTAGGGTCAAAGCGTAATGCCTGACCTTCCGGTCGGAATTAGCCGATCGTCGCCGGGTTGACCTTCACGCCGGGGCCCATGGTGGTGGCCACGGTAACGCTCTTCAGGTACTGACCCTTAGCGGTAGCCGGTTTGGCTTTGATCACGGCTTCGAGCAGAGCGCGGAAGTTCTCTTCCAGCTTCTGCGGTCCGAAGGACTTCTTACCGATCACGGTGTGGATGATGTTCTGACGGTCCAGTCTGTATTCAACTTTACCGGCTTTGATGTCAGCGAGGGCTCTCGTGAGGTCCATCGTAACGGTTCCGGATTTCGGGTTCGGCATCAGGCCTTTCGGGCCGAGGATACGACCCAGACGTCCGACGACACCCATCATATCCGGGGTAGCGACGACGGCGTCAAAGTCGAACCAGTTTTCTTTCTGGATCTTTTCGGCCAGTTCCTGGCCGCCGACATAATCGGCACCGGCTGCTTCAGCTTCCGCGACCTTATCGCCTTTGGCGAAGACCAGGACTCTGACTTCCTTACCGGTTCCGTTCGGAAGAACGATCGCGCCTCTGACCTGCTGGTCGGCGTGTCTTCCGTCAACGCCCAGTTTGATGTGGATCTCAACGGTCTCATCAAATTTGGCGCGCCCCGTCTCGATGACCTTGGTCATGGCTTCGGGGACTTCGTACAGCTTCGCCTTTTCGATCTTGGCGGCTGCTTCTTTGTAAGCTTTGCCTCTCTTCGGCATTTTTTACCTCCTTGCTGGTACCTGCGGCCTGCCTCATGGGCTCACGCAGGGTTCTTTCCTGCGTCCGGCCTCCCAGCTTCTTATTCGGTGATAACGATTCCCATGCTTCTGGCGGTGCCTTTGATCATGTCGGCAGCTGCTTCCAGGCTGGCCGCGTTCAGATCCGGCATCTTGAGTTTGGCGATTTCTTCGACCTGGGCCATGGTGAGCGTCGCGACTTTGTTCTTGTTCGGCTCTCCGGAGGCGTGTTCAAGACCGGCGGCCTTCTTCAGCAGCACTGCTGCCGGCGGCGTCTTGGTGATGAAGGTGAAGGATCTGTCAGCGTACACCGTGATGACGACCGGAATGACCATGCCGGGCTGATCCTGCGTCTTGGCGTTGAACTGCTTGCAGAAGTCCATGATGTTTACGCCGTGCTGACCAAGGGCCGGTCCAACCGGAGGTGCCGGAGTCGCTTTACCCGCTTCGATCTGCAGTTTCACGAAGCCAGTAATCTTCTTTGCCATACTTCTCTCCTTTCCCCACAGTCTGTCCCGTATTACGGGGAGACTACAGTAATCTGTCTACCTGTCCGAACTCCAGTTCGACAGGCGTATCGCGTCCGAACGCCGGTACGCTTACGGTCAGCACCTGCTTCTCTTTGTTGATTTCCAGGACTTCGCCGATGAAACCCTCAAAGAGGCCGCTGATGACACGAACCGAATCGCCCACCTTAACGTCCAGATCGATATAGACCTTTTCGATCCCCATCCGGTTCACTTCTTCATCCGTGAGCGGGACCGGGTTCGAACCGTGACCGACGAAACCGGTAACGCCTTCCGTATTGCGGACCAGGTACCAGGATTCGTTGGTGACGATCATCTTGATGATGACATAGCCGGGGAAGAGCTTGCGGGAAACGATCTTGCGCTGTCCGCCGCGGATCTCCAGTCTGTCTTCCATCGGCACGACGATCTGTTTGATCAGATCCTGCATGCCGCGGTTCTCGACCATCTTCTCGATGTTCAGTTTTACTTTGTTCTCATAACCGGAATAGGTATGCACCACGTACCAACGGGCCTGCCCGTCGCCACGCAATCCTTCTTCTTCCAACGGCGAGAGAACGTTGCTTTTTTCGACCTCTGCCATAGCCTTCTCCGCTTAATTCAGGGTGATGCCCAGAATTCCCTTCAGAGCTGCCAGAACTCCGGTGTCGACCAGCCAGAAACCGATCGCGAAAGCAGCGCAGGTCGCGAGCACGACAACCGTATACGCGCCAAGTTCCTGACGGTTCGGCCATACCACTTTGCCCAGCTCTTTCCGTACGCTCTTCACGTATTCGCTGAAACTGACTCTCTGCTTGGCAGGAGCGCCGTTATTCGTATTCGCCATAGGGCGTCCTCCTTATTTGGTCTCCTTGTGCACAGTTTCTTTTTTGCAGAATTTGCAATACTTGCGCAGCTCGATACGATCCGGATCGTTCTTCTTGTTCTTCATCGTATCGTAGTTTCTCTGCTTGCATTCGGTGCACGCGAGCGTAACTCTGACTCTCATTTGCCTCGTCCTTTCTAATTTCCTATGCCGACCGTCTCCGATCGAACCGAAATTCAGAGCCGTTAGCCGGCTCTGAACCCAAAATCATAAATGTGCCTATTAAATATACATCAAAGCAACCTGCCTGTCAATTCTTTTTTCAACGATCTCTGCCGGGATCTTCAGCCGGCTTGGCAGCGGCTAAGCGGTCCCGGCGGAGTTTGCTTTGACGGTCTTCTTACTCAGCTTCCATGACTTCACGGATACGCGCGGTCGCTGTCGCGATGCTGTCCGCGTCCTGCAGGACCACGGAGGCATAAGCGTAGCCGGCGGAATAGCAGGGTTCCATCGAGCCGACGCCGAGGATGTTCTGCGTTTCAATGTTCCAGCCGCTCATCTCGTCCGCCTGGGCCCGCACCAGCTCTTTGATATCAGCTGCCGAGAGGTTGGTCGCCATATTCCCTTCCACCGCGGCGAGGATATCCGTATAGTTCAGGAGCAGGGTGCTGCTCTGGGTGACCTTCTTCAGGATAGCCGCCATGACGATCTGCTGGTCACGGTTGCGCTGGAAGTCACCTTCGGAGAAGGCTTTCCGTTCCCGGGCGAAGGCCAGGGCCTGCGTGCCGTCGACGTGGGTCTCGACGCCCCCCTCAAAGGAATAGGCGCCGTCCACCGTCGTGAAGCTCATTTCCGGGGTGATGTCGATCCCCCCGATGGCATCCACCAGGGTGACGACCGTCGAGAAGTTCACGCGCATATAATAGTTGATCTCCACGCCGGTCAGCTTGGCGATGGTATTGACCGTCTCATCTACGCCGTAGACACCGGTGTGGGTAAGCTTATCGTATTCCCCGTTCATCGCCAGCGGAACGTAATAGTCACGCGGGATGGAGGTGAGCAGGATCTGATGCGTTTTCGGGTTGACCGTCGCGACCATATTGACGTCCGAGCGGCCGCTTGTATAAGCGTCGAAATTGCCTTCGAAGTCCAAGCCGCTGATCACGACGTTAAAGGGTTCGCGGGAAACTTCGACCGGTTTGGCGATGCTGCTGATGGAGAGCCGGATGCTGATCGTATCCAGGATCTTGGTGTCATCCTCGAATCCCTCCCGCACTTCTTTCGTCGACTCGTAGTTGGAGGAGCTCATGAAGGTCGCGTTCACGTCGCCCCCCAGCAGTGCGTCGACCATCACCGGCAGCGAATCGTAGTCCGTCGGCGTGATGGTCACCTTATTCTGCAACTGGCTCATCGCGCCTTCAAAGTCAGCGCCGTTGCGGTAATAGGCCAGGACGCTGCCGCCGATATCAGAGAGCTCTTCATACTGCCCGTCGTCCCGGACGACGACGTAATACTTATCCAGTTTCAACCCGATGTCCGTGATATTGCCGATGAAGCTTAAGGTGCCGACCAGATAGCGCCCGCCGATCACCAGCAAAGCGGTGATCAGAAGCGAGATCACAAAGGCGGCTCCCTTCTTGCCGTTCCGGACGCGGAACAGGAAGAGGATCGGGAAGAGGATGAGGACGATGACGCCCAGCACACCCAAGGCGGCGTAGAGGTATTTTTTCGGCAGGATATTGGCATAGACCAGCAATCCCGCGAAGGCCGCGGCCACCAGCAGGAAGATCCAGCTCCAGAACCTGGTCACGTGGCCAAATTTCGTCTTGGTGCGCTTCCTCTCTTCTCTTTCCCGCTGCTTTCTGTCACTTCTCATATCGTTTCATTCACCCTTTCGGTCGTTATCAGTCTTCACGTAATCGGATCGTCCGCATAATTAGATATTTTATTCTACCCTATTTCGACGGATTTGTCGAGAGAAGAAGCTGTATTCTCTTATACCAATCACTTCTGAAAAGCTTTCCGCGCGCCCTTTTCTCGTGGTATACTACTTTTATCTATGCGTTCCGACCGGAATCGCATACGCCAATATAACCCCTGATTATCAATCTGTATATTAATTAGTAAGAAGAAGGAAATCCACAAGCCATGAACAGTGGAAATATCATCGTCGTCAAAGTCGGGACCTCGTCCCTCACCGACAGCTCCGGCGCCATCCTGCCGGAGCGGATCGAAACCATCACCGCCCAGCTCGCCGCGCTGACGGGGCGCGGCAAGAAACCGGTCCTGGTCACTTCCGGCGCCATCGCCGCCGGTTTCCGCCGGCTCGGCTTCCGCAAGCGCCCGCGCGCCATTCCCGATAAACAGGCATCGGCTGCGGTCGGTCAGGGCCTGCTCATGGAGCAGTACGCGGAATCCCTGATGCAGTACGGGCTCGCCTGCGGGCAGCTGCTATTAAATAAGGATGATTTCGCCAACCGCCAGCGCTATAACAATGCCTTTAATTCCATCCAGGTATTGCTTTCGCGCGGGGCCGTTCCCATCATCAACGAGAACGATGCCGTCGCCGTCGACGAGATCAAGATCGGCGATAACGATACCTTATCCGCCCAGGTCGCGGCCATGCTGCACGCGGAACGTCTCATCATGCTGACCGATATCGACGGCCTCTATACCGGGAATCCGCATACGGATCCCCACGCCTCCCGCATCGACCGGGTGGAAACCATCACGCCGGAACTCTTACAGATGGCTGGCGGGGCCGGCTCTGCCAACGGGACCGGCGGTATGATCACCAAATTGCGGGGCGCTTTGATCGCCACCGCGGCCGGCGTGGAGACCGTCATCTGTTCCTTCCGCGAGCATGATGCCGTACTTCATGCCTTGGACGG
>JAFRYQ010000137.1 GCA_017437565.1 Bacillota bacterium | reverse complement strand
GCTACGTCGATCTCCGTATGCTTAAGATCCATATTATCTAAAATGATCCGGCCGTCTTCATTTTCCGCTTTGACCGCCGTTACCCGGCCCATGCGGTTGACCTCGATGGAAACACTGGGATTGACGTCCAGATAAACGGTCACGTCCGGCGTCCCGTACAGCTGAAACCAGCCGAGGACCACGATCACCACGCAGGCTGCCGCGAGACTCGCCCACTTCCGGTAAGACAAAAGTGGTTTAACCGGTTTCTGCTCATTTTCGGCGAGGAACCAGGCGCTGCTATCCGCTTTCTCGATCGGCATATTCCAAATCTTTTCCGCGCGCTTCGGGGTCAAAGCATCTGCCGCCCGGCGGATCCGATCATTTACCTGCTGTTCGCTCAGGCGCTTCATAGCATCCCCTCCAATTCTGCCCGCAGTTTTTTAAGGCCGCGGTTATATCTCGATAAAACAGTCGATAAAGGCATTTTTAAGAGATTCGCGATCTCGCGGTGCTTGATGCCGCCGACTGCGTGAAGCATGATGATCCGGCAGGTATCCTGCGGCAGGATCGTAAATGCTTTTTCCAAGGTCAGCCTGTCATCCGCGTCTTTGATCCGGTCCAGGCCCAGATCCTCGACCTGCTCTTCTTCCGGCAACTGCGCGGTATGGGCTTGCTCACGATACATCATGAGACAGACGTTGCGGGTGATCGTGAAGATCCAGGCCAGCGGCTTCCCCTGCGGTTTATACAGATGGGCCGCGCCGCGAATCTTCAGGAACACGTCCTGCATGGCGTCTTCGGCATCGGCACGGCTGCGTAACATGCTGAGGGCATAGGCGAAAATGACAGACGAACACTTTTCGTATAGGGTGAGGAAGGCATCTTTATCCCCGGCAGCAATGCGCGAAAACAGAGACTCATCAAGCTGGATCTCAGCCTGCTGGGCGGGCATCTCGTAAATTACTGCCTGACATATCAGCACTTCCTGCACCTCTTTTCTTCTCGGTTTCTCGCTGCCGGGCAGCTTTTTCTGCGCGGCAGCTGTTTCTATTCATCATGCCTGAGGAACGGTCGCTTTGCAACCTGTTTCTGCCCTGGCTACCAGTTTCCGGATAAAACAGACTATCTCACCCAAAACGTTTTCACGATCGACGTATAAGCCTGGTCGCCCTGCAACCGGATCCCGCTGATCTTTATGGTATACTTTCCCTTTGGAAGACTCGTTACGGCCAGTTCCATCTCATCCCGGTCTAACTCTTCGATCTGGCAAGGATAGGTCTTACCCGCAGCGTCTTTGATGACGACCTTGGGGTTTTTATACTGGACACGTCCATAGAATTCCAGATTCAATTCCTTATCCCGGCGGTCATAGACCGCTTTACGGACAGACAGCTCATTCTTAGGCGTTTTAAACGTGCCGGTGACCGTACCGTAGGAACCGCTTCTGCCCTTCCGGATACCGGAAATGGTGAAGGTATACGCCTTCCCCGGCTTCAAGCCTTTCACATGGAAGGTCATATCGTCATCATCCTTCTCCGTGATTCTGACAGCCAGCGGCTTCCCCGCCGCATCCATTACCTGCACTTCGGCGTTCTTATACTGAACCCGGGTCCGGAAATCCACTTCCACATAGCCGCGGCCTTCATAATCCGCCTTTTCCAGATCCGGCGCCGCCGCTAGGGCAGGAACCGCCGAGCAAAGCATGACCACCACCGCGAGCACAACTGCCAAGAAACGTTTCTTCATAGATTCTTACCTCCTTCTTTCGCACTTTAAATCTTCTCTTCGTTGCCTTTCACCCTAATAATGCGTAAAGGAAGGTTTTTATCGCAGGAGAAATAAAAAACTTGCGCTGTTTCCAAGGCTGGGTTTTCCCTGACTTCCGTTGAGGCGGATTCTGATTCTTTAAAGGCAGCTATATCTCCCCTTCATTTTTCTTTCATGAACCTCTTTTATACTGATCACAGTACTTCTCCGGTCGTCTAGTTAAGAAGGAGGTTCCTGATGAAAAGAATAATATCGTTAGCTATAGTCCTGGCTTTGATGGTGACGATGCTGCCGTTGGTGTGGGCTATGCCGGTAGAAGCGGCTAGTGGCAAGGTCACCCGCTATGCCGGGAACGACCGCTACAGTACGTCTTATGCGGTCGCTAAAGCACTCTATGAGAAGAACGGCCAATTTGAGAATATCGTTATCGCATCCGGACAGAACTTCCCGGATGCCCTGTCAGCCGGTTATCTGACGAAAGTAAAGAATGCGCCGCTCTTGCTCATCGATCCGGGACATGAAGCAAACGTGACCGGTCTGGTCATGAGTTATCTGAAGAGGAACGGAACCGTCTATTTGGTCGGTGGTGAGGGCTCTATTCGTCCGCACTTTGAGCAGCACCTGCAAAGCCTCGGTTATCAGATCAAGCGCCTTGCCGGGCCTTCGCGTTATGATACCAATCTTCAGATCCTGAAAGAAGTCGTGAAACAGGGAGACTCACTGCTGGTAGCCTCCGGCAAGGGCTTTGCCGATTCGCTTTCCGGTTCCTCAGTCGGCATCTGGATGCTGCTGGTCGGCGACCAGTTGACCGTTGATCAGCTGCAGTTTTTACGCACTGCTCAGTATCGGGTCAGCAAGATCTATATTCTGGGTGGTAATGGCTCGGTCAGTCCGGCGATCTCCGCTCATTTATCCAGTTTCGCGCCGGTCGAAAGGATCGGAGGCGTCAATCGCTGGGAAACGTCCGCTTTGATCGCCAAACGCTTCTTCCCCAATCCGCAATCCATGACGATCGTAAACGGGGATAATTTCCCGGACGGCCTTTCCGGCGCTCCGATTGCGATGGCCAGTTCTGCCCCGATCCTGCTCGTGAACAGCGTCTCCTGGGCTTACGCGAAGGAATATGCGGATCTTGCCGATATTACAGAAGGCAGCATCGTTGGCGGGCCTGGCTCGGTTCCCGATGAGACCGCGGATCACATTCTGAACCCAGATGATCCGGGTACGAACGAAGATCCGGATAACCCGGATGAGCCGGGCAGTGATCCTGGTACAGATCCGGATGAGCCGGGTGATGATCCTGGTACAGGTCCCGATGAGCCGGGTGATGATCCTGCTGACCCGGGCGATGATCCTACTGGCCAGAACGATGACCCGGTTGATCCGGGAGATGATCCAGAATCGTCTGAGGATCCGTACGAACAACCATCTGCTGGCAGTGGACAATATATGCAAGTTACCGCGACAGTCGGATCTGTAATGAATGGGGGTTTCTATTATAATCTTCGCGGAACGTATTGCCAGATCTCAACGAAAACTGCCAAAGGTGAAACCGCAACTGGAGACTGGACGACCATCGTCTCCTATTACGCAAACGGTACTTTCATCGGAGAGCAAACCGTTAAGTGGATGACATATAGCGATCAGTGTAATCTGTCCCCGATCTATACCAAGCTAGACTAAAGATACCGATTGCAACTTATTCATATTATCGGTAGCATTTAACCAAACTTATTCGCACGAGCATACTGGAATGCTCTGTCATCAGGGAAATCGGTAAATTTGCCAAAAAACAGTCTTAGTGATAACAGAAAAGCGAGCCGCAAATGGCTCGCTTTATTCCTAATCTTAATAATTCCCAGGTTGTCTGTTATCTATAACGGGATTTGTTCTATTGATAATTGGTCGTAATCTGCGGCATTTTCAATGATAATGCCGCAGAACACGGCCGATTATCAATTAGACTCATGGCAGGTATCGGCAAGTAACTGGTTACCGGCAAAAGAGCAGCAGGTCGGCTACTCATATTAACCAGCCTGCTGTCGTATTTGCGGCAATGATCGTTTCTTTCCTACTTGTAAATAATCGCGGAGCTGTCTATAACAACGTGATAGTTATCTATTTTGTTGGTATCCATATCTATGATATATATGACACATTCAATCTTATCAAAATTCCGCATCTCCGCAGTTATGTCATCGTTATAGAGGAAGGACTTAAATGATTCGGTTTTATTTGGAGCGGCATTTGCGTATTCTGGCAACCAATAATGGCATCCGATTCTTTGGCCGTTCAGGTACACACTGCCGATACAAGCAGCAAGATTTTGATTTGACTTATTCTCAAACGTAAAATTAAAACAGTATCCGATCGGTTCTGGTCCATCTTCAAAATAGAAATCGTATTCCCATCCGTGTACAATACTATTAAGCTTCACGGTGCCGTATTTCCCGTTATAGATGACCTGCGGCAAGTCGGTGCGACCTTTCACATAGGCGGTGTTTGGCGCTTTGATCTCGTCTCCCATAACGTAACCAACCGTCTGGTCAGAGATGGATCCGGTACCGCCGATGACGTAACAGGCATTGGCGCCACAACTAGATACGTATCCGCGGGCGTCTTTATATCCGGTTTCGCTTACTAGGAGCATCGGGGCCTTCGCTCGAAGCGCAATCGGGGCTCCGGAAAGACCATCCGGGAAATTACCGCTGAAAGCGATCGTAACCGTCTTCGCCTTTGGGAAGAATTGTTTCGCGATCAAAGCCGATGTTTCGTGCCGGTTGGCTCCTCCGAGACGTTTCACCGGTGCATAAAACTGCAGCTGGTTCTGGATGGCATTGCTGACAGAACCCGTCCCGCCAAGAATATAGATTCTTGAAATGCCCGACTGATAGAGCCAAGCTTTCTGTTCCGCGCTTAAACCTTTATTCTTATTCACGATGAGGATTGGCTTTCCTACCGCAGAACCTGAAAGAGAATCCGCAAATCCATAGCCGTCAGATACCAGCAGCTCCTGTCCCTCAACCTCAACCGCTTTGAGAATCTGCAGGTTTGTTTCGAAGCGGTCTGCGCCGCCAAGGCGTTCAACTTCATATCCATTATTCCAGAGATTTGCCTCAAACTGACTGCTGATTACGCCAGTTCCACCTAAGATAAAAATAGTCGCGTCTTTTGCCGCATGGCTCTTGATATAGGATAAAACGGAGCTCTCCTTCGCCGGCTCTGAAAGCAGGATCGGCGCATTCATCTCATAAGCCAAATAACCACCCGCCAAGGCATCCGGGAAGTTCTGCCCGTAAGCGACGATCACGCTGTCGAATTTCCCGTTCGACCAGTACAGATCATCGGCAATTTTGAATGAAGTTTCATATCGGTTACCACCGGCTAAGCG
>JAFRYQ010000136.1 GCA_017437565.1 Bacillota bacterium | reverse complement strand
CTCCACATGATCGTCATGAAGGTCACCAAGAGCGACTATCATCCGACTCCGGAAATGATTGCCGACGCGCAGGCCGTTAAGGATGAAAACAAGAGACTCCAGGCTGAATACGACGCGAAATAAGAATCACAATAAGAATTAAGAAAGGGAGATCCTACCATGGCAAGAGAAATCATGACCGTGAACGGCCCGATCACTGCTGATCAGGTTACGGGAGTACTCATTCACGAACACGTGGCTTTCGGCTATGCCGGTTGCCAGAACATCCGGAGTGGCTTCAATAAAGCGGATTGCCTGGCGGAAGCCGTGAAGGCGGCCGAAATGGTCAAGCCTTATGGCATCAATACCTTCGTCGACGCGACGCCGGGAGACTGCGGCAGAGATCCGCTGCTCCTTCAGGAAGTCGCGGAAAAGACCGGCATGAACGTGATCGCCATCACCGGTTACTATCATGAGGCGGAAGGTTCGCATTACTTCCAGTATCGTATGACGCAGGGCTGCGGGGAAGAGGAAGTCTATGACATGATGATGGACGAATTCACGAACGGTATCGGCGATACCGGCGTGAAGCCCGGCATTATCAAGGTCTCGACCGGCCTCGGCAAAATCTCTGATTATGAGAATATGTTCCTGCAGGCGGCAGCCCGCGTATCCAAGGAACTGGACGTCAACATCATCACCCATACGCAGGGCGGCACCATGGCCAGCGAGCAGGCGAAACGCTTCATCGAAGCCGGCGTAAACCCCAAGCGCGTGATGATCGGGCACCTCAATAACTGCACCAGCATTCCGGAACTGCTGAAGGTCTTCTCCTACGGCGTCTATGCCGGCTTTGACCGCTTCGGTATGCCTTATGAAGTCGTCGGCACGACGGACGAGGAGCAGTATGCTGCCGTCCTCGCCATGCTCGGCTGCGGATTCGGTGACCGGATCCTCTTCTCGCACGACCTCGACGTCTACGGCAGAGGCCTCTGGGGCAATCCGCCGATCCACAAGACTTCGGACCGCACCTGGGGACAGATCCACAACGTGACCTTCCCGGCACTCGCCAAATACGGCGTCTCCGAGGCGCAGTTGGAAGCGTTCGTAAAGGCCAACGCGAAGAACTTCCTGTTCGGTTAAGAAAGGAGCCTCACTATGCTGAAGATCTTTGCTGAGATCAAAGTAAAAGAAGGTTGCAAAGAAGAGTTCCTGGCCCTGGCGAAAGAGCTGGTCGCCAAATCTTCGGCGGAGGAGGGGAACGTTTCCTACTCGGTGAATCAAAGCGTTAAGGATCCCGATACCTTTGCTTTTATCGAGATTTGGGGAAGCCAGGAAGCGGTCGCCAAGCATTCCAAGAGCGAACACTTCACGACCATCTTTGCTAAGCTGCAGGTCCTGGCGGCACACGCTGAACCGATCAAGATCTTCTACGAGATCTGATGATCTGACAATCTGACAAGCGATGTAATAATAAAAAGGGACTGTTCCCAAACAGATTCGTTTGGAGACAGTCCTTTTTCAGTGGAAGAATATCTCCGGCGTCGGTCATTCACGACGCGTATAGGTAAAAAGCTGAAAAAACAGACATTTTTGGGGATCCCGTTTTTTATGGCTGCATGATACGCCCCTGCATCATACGCACAATGAATTTGTTTTTGATAGGCATGCAAAGATATAATCATACCAGAAGCTGATAAAAGTATAGGCTATGGCAGCCGGGAATGCATATCTTGATCCCGGCGCGAGCCTGAGAGGGGCAGAAGGAGAGTAGGAGTTAACGATGGAAATTGTGTATACCAACCCTACCATGTACAGAACTTCGATCCGCGGTAAGAATCTCATGACCGGGACGAGCCCCTATGCGTTCGATACCCCGCATGAAGATTTTTCTCTGATCCGTCTTTTCCAGGAGCTGTTCTTCCAGTCCGTCGGGGAGGAAGAAGGCTTGTTGATCCTGGGCAGCGACCTGAACTATATTGCCGGTAATAAGAAAGGAGAGCGTATCTGCAGCTCCGTTTTTCCGTCCTCCGGGGGTCTGGCTTTCAGCTGCACCCAGATGGCGAACCTGGTGCGCGACCAGTTCAACCGCCGCATCAACGGCTTCTCGATGAACGGCCAAAGCGCGGGACAGGTCTACGGCGTTTCCATCGATCCCAAGACCATGGGCAGAGCCAATGAGATCAGCTGCTTCCTGGTCCACATCCGGGATCTGGTCGGGAAACGGCCGGAAGTAGAACCGGAAACGGAAACGGCCCCGGCCATCGCGACTGAGAAGAAGCGGGAAGCGGAAGAAGCGGCTTGCCTGACCAGAAGGGAACGCGAGATCGTGGATCTGCTGGCGGACGGCCTGACCAATCAGGAAATCGCCGATCAGCTTTTCATCAGCGCTCACACCGTGCATAAACATCTGGAAAACATCCGCGTCAAGCTCGGCGTGAACAGCCGGATCGGCATCCTGAATAAGGTGAAAAGGTTGTAAACATAGAGCAAACATCTCTTTAATAAACATCTCTTAAGTAGTATCACAATCGCAAGGAGGAAAGGTATGAAGGATTATTTAAACTATGAAGGAAAGATTTGCGTCGTAACCGGTTCCGCGACGGGCATGGGCCGCGCCTGTGTCGACCGTTTGGTCGAGATGGGGGCCAAGGTATATTGCCTGGACTGGATCGTGACGGATGTGGAAGGAATCGAAAAATACATCCCGGTCAACGTCGGCGATAAAGCATCCATCGACGCCTGCTTCGCGCAGCTTCCGGAAAAGATCGATAAGTTCTTTGCCTTTGCCGGTGTCTCCGGTGAGAGAAATACGTCGAAAGAAGTTATCGAGATCAATTATCTGGGCAACCGTTATATGATGGATGAATATCTGACCAAGCGCATGCCGAAGGGAAGTGCGGCGGTCATCGTCTCTTCCGTTGGCGGCAACCAGTGGTATATGAAGAGCAGCATGGAAGAACTGCGTCCGCTCATCGATGCCGAGACCTGGGAAGAAGCGGAAAAGGTCCTGGACGTCATCTCCGAGGATCTGCCGGTCGGCCAGGCTTATACGTTCTCCAAGCGCGCCATCACCTGCTACGGCCTGCTGTTCGCGCTGAAGATGCGTGACAGCCAGGTCCGCGTCAACGTCGTAAAACCGGGCAACTGCCTCACCGGCCTGACCCGCGAATTCCTCGATCGTTTCCTGCGCCTGAACCCGGGCAAGACCGAACACGACTATCACGTCTGGTGCGGGCATCCGGAACTCGGCGGTTCGCTCCCGCATCAGCAGGCGGAAGCGGCGATCTATCTCAACAGCGATATGGCCTCTTATATCTCCGGTGAGGAGCTGAGAGTCGACTATACCATGAGCGGGGAAGCCAACTACATCGATGGCGGCGGTGAGTTCTGGAGCGCCCAGAAGCTGGTCCATCAGTATAAAAAATAAAGACAAATCCTCCGGGAAACCGGCTTGAAAGTGAAGCATGGGGGGGCACCGTGAGGTCCCGTGCTCCACTTTTTCTTAAGTAAGAAACCTGTTATGAAAGGATAGGAGAAACAAGATGTCGAATTTGAAAAACCTGTTCTCACCGTTCCGTATCGGGAACATGGAAGTGCGCAACCGTTTCGTGATGCCGCCGATGGGCACGAACCTGGCGGAACCGGACGGCACAGCCGGAGAAAAACTGTTGAAGTACTATACCGAGCGCGCCAAAGGCGGCTTCGGCCTGATCATCACCGAGTGTTCCGCGGTCAGTAAAAACGGACGCTCGCTGATCCAGGAGTGCGGGATGTGGGATGATTCCCTGATCCCGAGCTATCAGAAACTGACTGCTGCCGTGCATGCGGAAGGCGCTAAGATCGCCATGCAGCTCCGGCATTGCGGAAGAGAAACCGAACCGAAGTATACCGGCGGCGGGGACGTCGTCGCGCCATCTGCCATCCCGTGCCCGGCCTGCCAGTCGATGCCGAAGGAACTCAGCACCGAGGAAGTCTACGAACTGATCCAAACCTTCTCCGACGCGGCGCTGCGCGTGAAAAAAGCGGGCTTTGACGCGGTAGAATTCCATGCTTCCCATGGCTATCTGATCGCCCAGTTCCTCTCTGAGCACGCCAATAAGAGAACCGATGAATTCGGTGGCTCGCTGGCGAACCGCATGCGCTTCCTGCGCGAGATCCTGCGCGAGACCAAGCGGAAAGTCGGCGATGATTTCCCGATCTTCATCCGTCTGAGCGGTACCGAAATGATCACCGGCGGCCGCGGCCTGCAGGAGACAAAGGCCGTTGCCATGATGTGTGAAGAAGAGGGCGCCGCGCTCCTGCATATCAGCATTTCTACCTACGGCAGCCTGAAATACTGCATCGGTTCCACTTATCTGGAACCCGGTTATGAGACCGCCGCGGCGGCAGCGATCAAGAAAATCGTCAATATCCCGATCATCACGGTCGGCCGTTACCTGGATCCGGAGATTGCGGAAGCGGTGATCACCGACGGCAGCGCTGATCTCGTCGCCTTTGGCCGTCAGTCCATCTGCGATCCGCATTTCCCGAAGAAGATCCAGGAGGGGCGGGAAGACGACATCATCCGTTGCATGCACTGCAACCAGGGCTGCATCATGCACCTCTTCTCGGACGAACCGATCAGCTGTGTCGTCAATCCGTTTAACGGCACGGAAGAAGAATACATCGCCAACAAAGCGGCAGTTAAGAAACACGTCGTCGTTATCGGCGGCGGCCCGGGCGGCATGCAGGCAGCCTGGATCGCGGCCGGACGCGGCCATCAGGTCGACCTGATCGAAAAAGCGGACCGCCTGGGCGGCGCCTTCCTGGCCGCCGCTTATCCGCCGGCCAAACAGCCGATCGCCAGAGCGCTCGGCTATTGGGAGAAACAGTGCAGGAAATATGGCGTGAATATCCGCCTGAATACGGAAGCGACGACTGCTTTGATCGCGGAGCTCGCTCCGGACGTGGTCATCGTAGCCAGCGGCAGCACCAACCTGACGCCCCCGATCAAAGGCTTGGATCCGGCCAAGCTCCTGAATCCCTGCGACGTGCTCTTCGGCAAGCAGGTCACCGGCCATAAGGTGCTGGTGGCGGGCGGCGGCCTGATCGGCGCGGAGACGGCGGACTTCCTGGCGGAGCAGAAGCGGGACGTCACCATCATCGAGATGAAGAAAGAGATCGCCGAGGATCTCGATCCTTACGGCAAACCGATGCTGATCGACGCGCTGAAAGCAAGCGGCGTGAAAATGCTCACCAGCGCGGCGATCCAGGAATTCCTGGATGACGGCGTGCTGTATAAGGACCTGACAGATAAGAAGGAAACTGTCTATGAGCTGAGCGGCTTTGACAGCGTCGTGCTGGCCCTCGGCACCCGCAAATACGATCCCTTCTCGGAAGAGTTGAAGGATAAAGTAAAAGAAGTCTACGTAATCGGGGACGCGAAGAAAGCCGGTAAGGTCTATGCCGCGACCCATGAATCGGTCGAAGTTGCGATGATGATCTAAGGATCGAATGAAGGAGGAAAAAATGATCAATTATACCTATTACAACCCGACCCGCATCTATTTCGGCGATAAACAATTGGCGAATCTCCCCGAAGAAGTTAAGAAATACGGCGACAAGGTCCTGCTCCTCTACGGCGGCGGATCGGTCAAGAAGAACGGCGTTTTTGACGAGGTAGAAGGCGTCCTGAAGGCAGCCGGCATCCAGGTCTTTGAATGCGGCGGCGTGGAGCCGAACCCGCTCTACACCTCGGTCAACAGAGCGGCTAAGGTCTGCCGTGAGAACGACTGCGACGTCGTCGTGGCGCTCGGCGGCGGCTCCGTCATCGACGCTGCCAAGGTCGTTACCAAAGCGAAATTCTATGAAGGCGATTCCTGGGATCTGATCACCAAGAGCGTGGAAGAGGAAAGAGGCATTCCGCTCATCGCGATCCCGACCATCGCTTCCGCCGGTGCCGAGAACGACGCCTGGGCAGTCATCTCCAACCCGGAAACGCAGGAAAAGCTCGATCCCTGGGACGTGAAATATCAGCCGACGGTGACCTTTATCAATCCGGCTTTCACGAAATCGGTTCCCGATTACCAGATCGCGGTCGGGGCGGCTGACATCCTCTCCCATATCACGGACATCCGCTATTTCATCAATGAGCATAAGATCGCGGTCGTCAACGAGATGATGGAAGCCATGGCGCGCAACATCATTAAATACGCGCCGATCGCCATGCAGGATCCGGAAGATGAGGAAGCCCGCATGAATATGTCCTGGATCGCGGCCATGATCACCGGCGGCGTCATGGATCAGGGCGGCATGACCGATATGGTCCTGCATATGGCGGAATACGGCATCGCGGCGTTCTACGAGATCCCGCACGGACATGGCATCGGCATCATGATGCCGCGCTGGATGCAGTACGTGCTGAATGAGAAGACGGCGCCGATGTTCTACCGCTTCGGCGTGGAATGCCTGGAAGTCGAAGCCGGCCTGCCAGCCATGGATGGCGCGCAGAAGACGATCGATGCCCTGAGCGACTGGCTCTTCAACAAGTTGGGCCTGGAAAGCCATCTGGCAGCTATGGGCGTGGAAGAAAAGATGCTGCACGCCATGGCGGTCAAAGCCACGGAACGCTGCGGCGGCAAGCTCCACAGCATTACCGACCTGTCCGTGGAAGACATCGAAAACATCTACCGGGCCTGCCTGTAGGCTCGAAAGCGGGTCTGCCGCCACTTGAGCCGCAAGACCTGCCCATAAAAGAGAAATATTCCTTTCCCATATAAATGATAGAGAGATGATTACGGAAAAAGGAAGCTGCTGCTAAAGCGCCGGCTTCCTTTTTCTTTTTTGTTTGCGTATGGAACTGTATGGAACTGTCTACCGGCGTACCAGGAGCTGTTTCAGAGCCTGGTGCAGGCCTTCCACGGTGAGCGGGTACATATCGATCAAAGCGGAGATCTGCCGGTACGTGGCGCCCCAGTAGGGGTTGGACGGCGGGGAAAGAACCGGATTCAGCCAGACGGTATGCGGATAGGTCCGTTGGAAACGCGTGAGCCATTCCATGCCGCTAGGCAGGTCTTTGCCGGTGGCCCGGTCCCGGACCCGGGAGTAGAGATCCTCCCATTCCATCATGGCATCCCCGACGAAGACGACCCGGTAATCGCGGCGGTAATTATTCAGGATCCAGTCCGTAGAGACATTGGAATCACCGGCCAGGGTCGGTGTGGTGTTCAGATATTTTCCGGGACAGTTATGAAAATAGTAGATCTTCAGTTCTTTAAAGTGGGTTGCGCCTTTCGCCGCCCGGAAGAGCTGCGTGCAGAGCCGGGCGTGTGGTTCCATGGAACCGCCGGAATCCATGAGCAGGAGAAGTTTGATGGAATTTCGCCGCGGGTTCTGATAGCGGATGGTGAGTTGGCCAGCCTTCTTGGCGGTGGCGTTGACGGTTTCCAGGGCATCGAATTCCGGCTCCGCGCCGTCGATCTGCGAGGAAAACTGCCGCAAGGCGCGAAAAGCAAGCTGGAACTGCCGGTTATCCAGGACCCGGTCGCGGCGGAAGTCGCGATAGGTGCGTTCCCCGGCCACCTGGAAAGCTCGGCGGTGGATGCCTTCACCGCCGACGCGGATGCCGTTGGCGGCATGCCCGTTATTGCCAAAGGCGGAGTAGCCCTGGGTACCGATCCAGATGCGGCCCCGGTTGTGCTCGGCATCCTGTTCGGCCAGCCGGTCTTCCAGATCCTTGCGGACCTTGGCCCGGGCTTCCGGTGTCAGTTCTCCCGTTTCCGGCAGCAGCCAGGAAGGCTCCAGTTCAGGTTTATCCAGCCAGGAGAGCAATTCTTCCGTGAAGGCGGGATCTGTTTCCTCGATGCCGCGGAAAAACTCGGAAAAGCAGAGATCAAAAAGATCGAAATCCTTTTCCGATTTGACCAGGACCGCCCGCGCCAGGTGATAGAAGCCGGTCAGGCTTTGCTGGTGCAGGCCTTCCCGCAGACCCTGCTGTAAGGTCAGCCATTCGGTCAGGGTGACGGCTAGTCCGCGCGCTTTCAGGAGCAAAAGGAATTCAGCGAACATAGTCGGGATCCTTCGCGAGCTTGCGGTTCAGCCGGTCGATATCGCGGTCCTTCTTCAGCAGCAGCCCGGCAAAGGGGATGGAGTCGGCTAGCGTTTCCGGCCGGATGCCGGCGATCCTGAGCGCCTGCAGCCAGTCGATCAGTTCGGAGGTACTGGGCTTCTTCTCCACGTCGGGCAGTTCCCGCAGCTTGTAAAAGGCGTGCAGCGCCTGCTGTACCAAAGCATCCTCCAGGTCGGGAAGATGCAGCCGCACGATGGCCTCCAATTCTTCTTTCTCCGGGAAGGGGATATAGTAGAAGACGCAGCGGCGGAGGAAGGCGTCCGGCAGTTCCTTTTCGGCATTGGAGGTGATGATGGTGACCGGCCGGTGTTTGGCGGTGATCCGTTCCTTCGTTTCCGGAATGAAGAATTCCATGCGGTCCAACTCCCAGAGCAGGTCGTTGGGGAATTCCAGGTCAGCCTTATCGATCTCGTCGATTAGGAGCACCGAGCGTCTTTCCGAGAGAAATGCTTCGCCGAGTTTCCCCGGATGGATGTAGCGGGAAATGTCGCCGACGTCGGCGTTCCCGAACTGGGAATCGTAGAGCCGCTGTACCACGTCGTAGGTATAGAGGCCTTCCTGGGCTTTGGTGGTCGACTTGATATTCCAGATGAGCAGGTCTTCCCCAAAAGCGTCGGCGATGGCCTGGGCCAGCATGGTCTTGCCGGTTCCGGGTTCACCCTTTACCAGGAGCGGTTTCTTAAGCGCTACGGCGATATTAACAGTATTCATGAGTTCCGGTGAAGCCAGATAATCATGGCTTCCCTGAAATTGTTTTTCCTGCATCTTATGACCTCGCAATCGGTTCTTATAAGCGGCTTTCTGGCTGCTTTGATCGGTAGTGTTCCTCATACTTCTTATACCAAAGCCTGCCGCCACCGTCAAGCCGGTGTCCACATCATGCAAATTTGGTATGATGGGAGACTGTTCACCACCAGCCAATAACGTACTTGCCACCGGGCGCGGAAACGGCTAAAATGGCTATTAGCGAAAGTTGTTTAAGAAGGTGTGCCATGTTGAGAATGCTGAAAGCCCTGTTTGGCTATTTTGGACCGCATAAGAAAATCTTTTTTGCCGATATGTGCTGCGCGATCTCCATCGCGGTGATCGATCTCGTCTTCCCGCTCGTTTCGCGCTACGCGATGTATGAGCTCATCCCGGAAAGCCGCTACCAGACGCTCTTCGTGGTGATGACGATCGTGATCCTGGCCTTCGTGCTGCGGTCCTGCTTCTATTTCATCATGACCTATTGGGGCCATACCTTCGGCGTACGCGTGGAGACGGATATCCGCGCTTCGCTCTTCCGGCATCTGCAGAAACTGGACTTCGAATTCTATGATCATAACCGGACCGGTACGCTGATGAGCCGCCTGACCAGCGATCTGTTCGATATCACCGAGCTTTCCCATCACGGACCGGAAGATTTCCTGATCGCTTGTCTGACCATCCTGGGAGCGCTCTATTTCATGTTCCGCATCGAATGGCGTCTGGCGATCGTGGTGGCGATCCTCATCCCGATCTTCCTGACCATCGTGATGCTCACGCGCCGGAATTTCTCGCGGGCAGCTGTGAACGTAAAGAAGAAGACCGCGGAGATCAACGCTCAGGCGGAATCCTGCATTTCCGGGATCAAGACCTCGAAAGCCTTTGCCAATGAAGAGGTGGATTGGGAGCGCTTCAGCCATTCCAACGCGCGTTTCCGCACCGCCAAGAGCGACCACTATAAGGCGATGGCGACCTTCAACTCCTCACAGGAGTTCTTTATGAGCATCATGCCGGCGGTGGTGATCGCCTTCGGCGGCAAGCTGATCATGGACGGGCGTATGAATTATGTGGACCTGATCACCTTTACGCTGTTTGTTTCTTCCTTCATCACGCCGGTGCGGCGCATGGCTAATTTCGCGGAAGTCTTCGTCAGCGGCACGGCTGGCCTCAAGCGCTTCCTGGAGATCATGGATACTCAGCCGACCGTGGTGGAGAAGGAAGGGGCGCCGGCCTTGCAGGTGACGGCAGGCGCGATCGACCTGGAGCACGTGGATTTCTCCTATAACGACCGGGAGGAGGTCCTGCACGATCTCTCCCTGCACGTCGCGCCGGGCGAGACCCTGGCCGTGGTCGGTCATTCCGGCGGCGGCAAGACGACGCTTTGCCAGCTGGTACCGCGTTTCTATGACGTGACGGCCGGTTCCATCAAGATCGACGGACAGGATGTGCGGGACGTTACCAAACAGTCGCTGGCTGAGAATATCGGTATCGTCCAGCAGGAAGTCTTCATCTTCGCCGATACGGTCTTCAACAACATCCAGTACGGACGGCCGGAGGCCACGGCAGCCGAGGTCTATGAAGCCGCGCGCCGGGCTAAGATCTACGACGATATCATGGCCATGCCGGATCAGTTCGATACCTACGTCGGGGAGCGCGGCACCATGCTCTCCGGTGGACAAAAACAGCGCATTTCCATCGCCCGTATCTTCCTGAAGGATCCAAAGATCCTGATCCTGGACGAAGCGACTTCGGCGCTGGATACGGTCACCGAGCGCGAGATCCAGAAATCCTTTGATGAACTGGCGAAAGGGCGGACTAGCCTGGTGATCGCGCACCGTCTGGCCACGGTCCGCAACGCCGACCGCATCATCCTGATCGAGGATGGCCGCATCGTGGAAGAGGGGACGCACGAGGAACTTATGGCCCTGGACGGCGGCTACGCGAAACTCTTCAATACGCAAAAACTCGCCGGCTGAGGCAGATGCCCGGTACAGGCGTGGGTAAAATATCGGAAAACAGAGGTGAAACGGAGGTATTACATGCAAATCACCAAGGAGATCTTAGAAAAATACGCGCGCGTGATCGTAAAGACGGGTGCCAACGTACAGCCCGGACAGTGCGTGAATCTGGCAGCGAACGTCAATCAGTACGCGTTCGCGACCCTGGTAGCGGAGGAATGCTATCGGGCCGGTGCTAAAAAGGTGAACGTGGAATGGAGCTGTGATCCGCTCAGCAAGGTCCACTATCTCTATCAGGATACCGAGGTGATGTCGGAAACGCTGCCTTGGGAGATCGCCAAGATGGAGCAGAACGTGAAAGACCTCCCGGTGCGCATGCTCATCATGTCCGGCGATCCGGATGCTTTAGCGGATATTGCGGTCGAGAAACTCACGGCGGTAGGCAGGGCGCGCCGCCAGGTCGCCAAACCTTATCGCGACGCGACGGACGGTAAGGAACAGTGGGTCATCGTGGCACTGCCTTCCCCGGTGTGGGCGAAGAAGGTCTTCCCGGACTGTTCGGAAGATGAAGCCATGCAAAAACTTTGGGACGCCATCCTGATGACCGTGCGCGTGGACGAAGAAAACGATCCAGTCGCGGATTGGAAAGAACATACGGATCTCATGGGCGCGAAGGCCAACTGGCTGAACCAACAGAAATTCAAGGCGCTGCACTATACCAGCGCGAACGGGACCGATTTTACCGTGACCCTGAATCCGGAAGCCAAATGGGGCGCGGCCAGGGAGGTGAACCCGGTGAATGGCGCCTATTATATCCCCAATATGCCCACCGAGGAAGTCTTTACCTCGCCGCTGGCCGGTTCCTGTGAAGGCACGCTGGTGGCCACCAAGCCGCTTTCCTATCAAAGCCAGCTGATCGAGGACTTCTCCATCACTTTCGCGGAGGGCCGCGCCGTTTCCTGGCAGGCCCGTAAAGGCGAAGAGCTGATCGGGCAGATGGTGGCCATGGACGAAAACGCCGCCAAACTCGGCGAAGTCGCCCTCGTTCCCAAGGAGAGCCCGGTAAATCGCACCGGTATCCTTTTCTACAACACCCTGTTCGACGAGAATGCCTGCTGCCATCTCGCGCTGGGCGCCGGGTTTAAGGAACTGCTCCCGAACGGCAACGACTTGTCGCCCGAAGAGGCGTTAGCCCATGGGGTCAACGACTCTATCATCCACGTCGATTTTATGGTGGGCTCCGAAGATCTGTCCATCGACGGCGTCAAAGCCGACGGCACGCTGGTCCCGGTCTTCCGGAACGGGACCTGGGCTTAAGGCGCAGATCGGGTCATTTTGCAGAGTAGAGTAAGGAAGGAACGTGGAAAATGGGAAGAAAAGACTTCGGGGCCAAGCCCTTATCCTATCCGCAGCCGGTATTGATCATCGCGACTTATGATGAAGAGGGCCGGGCGGATGCCATGAACGCCGCCTGGGGCGGCATCAGCGAGAGCGACGAGATCTCCATGTGCCTGTCACCCGGCCATAAGACGGTGAAGAACCTGCTGAAGACCGGCGCTTTTACGGTCAGCATGGGTGATGCCGCGCACGTGAAGGAATGCGATTATGTGGGGATCGTCTCCGGTAATACGGAACCTGACAAGCTGGCCAAGGCGGGTTTCACGGTTACGAAGAGCGAGCGGGTCAACGCGCCGATCATCAATGAGCTGGCGGTTTGCCTGGAATGTGAGCTGCTGGAATACGTGGATAAAGACGGCAAGCAGCGGCTGACCGGCCGCATCGTCAACGTCAGCGTCGACGAGTCCTGTCTGGACGCGGAAGGAAAGGTCGACATCGCGAAAGTGGCGCCGATCACCTTTGATCCATTCAACCACACCTATCACGTCATCGGCGAAAAGGTCGGTAACGCCTTCAGCGACGGCCTGGCCTTGAAATAGGGGCAGCAAGCAAGCCCGGAGAGGATCCCTACGGGGAAATACGGCAATTCAACCAATAGAAGAGGAGCAGCAATCGTGCCGCTCCTCTTTGTTTACAAACGGGAAAGATCGATCGTCAGTCCGCCTTCAGAGATTCCCACGGGGATCTTTTCGTCAAAACTGTGGCGTTCCGCGATCCGGCCCCGTTCAAAATCGTAGATCAGGACCTCACGTTTGTCGCCGTCCACGATCCAGTATTCCCGCACGCCGTATATCATGAAGCGGTTCAGCTTCAGCACCATATCCCGGGAGCGGGTCGAGGGGGACAATACTTCCGCGACCAGATCCGGAGCACCGACAATTCGTTTTCCGGTGTCCTTTTTCAGGTCGCAGAGAACGATCAGATCCGGTGCCAGGACTTCCTCAATATCAGCACGCAGCTGCACGTCGACCGGAGCGGGGAAGACCTCACAGGGATGACCCGTATCAAGTGCGTATTTTTCAAACTGAAAAGCCATTTTAAGGATGATCCGCTGATGATTGGTAGTTGGAGCAGCCAGCCCATAGAGTTCGCCATCGATCAGTTCGCCGCGCCAGCCTTCCGGCATCGCGTCAAAATCGGCTAATGTTTTATTGCCTTTATGCGATGGGGAAAGCCATTCCTTGTTGTCAGAGAGCGCGGAAGTGCCGTCTGCCTTCTCCGCGTGATAAGGGGCGACAGCTTCTTCGATCAGAAGCGCGTCCACAACGCTCTGGGGGAGCGGATCGCGGCCTTCCCGGCCGTAGAAATAGCCATCCAGGAGCTCGATATAGCGCCCCTCCGGAAGCTGATCGAAATCCGCGACCGTATAGTCTCCTTGTTTCTTTCGCAGCACTTTAGTCAGCGCTTCTATGGTATCCTGGCGCGGCGCTCTGGTGGCACCGCTGAAGATCTTACGTACCGTACTGACCGGAACGCCGGAAAGCTCCGCTAATTTCTCGGTCGTGTAACCGAGTTCCCGTTTCCGTTCTTTCATCTGTTCGATCGTCATTCTGAAAGCCTCCACTCCTCAGATACCGTCGGTCGTGCCGGATCGGCTTATCGCCTGTCAGCAATCCTTGATCCGCATATTTACCGTAATAATACCATAAATTATCCGTTTTGTAAACCAAAAGCGCGTCATAAGCCACGAATTATCCATTGAAACGAAAAAGGTTTTCTAATCCGAATCCCCGGAATACTAGGCAAATGAAAAATATAATTAAAAAATGTAAAATATACTTGACATCGCGCGCGGTGTAATATATAATTTGCATTGTCAAGATAAAGATGACAAGTAAGAAAACCGGACGCAGCGCGCCGGACCTGCGAGAAGCGCTGGAAAAGCGATCGTAAAAGCGCTGGTAAGGGCCGCGGCCAAACGGTGAAAGAAGGTGAATGAGTGCGCAACCTGAAAATGAAATTCCGCCGGATCGAGCTCAATATGTCACAGACAGAGCTCGCGCAGCGGGCGGGTGTGACCCGGCAGACGATCGGGCTGATCGAAGCGGGGGAATTCAACCCGTCGATCAAACTCTGTATCGCGATTTGTAAGGCTTTGGAAACTACGTTAGATCAGTTGTTCTGGGAGGATGAGGACGATGGAAACGAGAAAAAGTAATCTGGATGAACGGCAGGAACAGATCCTGCTGCAGATCGAACATAAAGGCTGCTGGCTGGCATTCTGGGGTCTCCTGGCTGTGATGATCATCCAGGTGATCAAAGATGGTCCGGCGGATGCCCACGTCGTCGGGGAGTGGGTTGTCTTCATGATCCTGGCCTGCTATCTGGGCTTTGCCTGTGCCCGCAACGGAATCTGGGACCGCCGGCTGAAAAACGACCCGAAGACGAGCGCTCTGGTGTCCCTGGTAGCGGGACTGGTGAGCGGAACCGTGATGTTCCTGATGGTTTTCCGCCGGTTCCCGGATAAACCGGTCGGATCTATTGCCGCCGGCGTGTTCAGTGCGGTAGTGGTCTTTGTAATTTGCTTCCTGCTTCTCCTGGCCGCTGGAAAAGAAGTAAAAGACCGGCAGGCCAAACTGGAACAGGAACCCGAGGATGAGTAAAGTAATAGGGATTAATAGGAGTATATAATATGACAGCTTATAAAACCGCATGGATCATCAGTCTGTTGGTCATTACCTGTGTCGTCGCGATTTCCGTTATCTGCAATTTTGTCGGGATCGACCTGCCGGATATGCTGATCCGGGTGTTCGGCATCCTGGATCTGGTCGCGATCGTTGTCCTGATTTTCACTACGGTGAAACTGAAACTCTGGAAGAGCAATAAAT
>JAFRYQ010000135.1 GCA_017437565.1 Bacillota bacterium | reverse complement strand
GTTCTGTTTGGCAGCATTCCATTTAAACCAGGTCGGGAAGCCGGCGCCGCCGCGGCCGCGGAGGCCGGAGACCTTGATCTCCTCGATGACTTCTTCCGGTTTCATGGAAGTGACGACCTTCTTGGTCGCTTCATAGCCGCCAACGGCGATATAATCGTCGATGGATTCCGGATCGATCAGGCCGCAGTGGCGGAGCACGACGCGCATCTGCTTATCGAGAAATTCCTGATCTTCTTTGCTGATGGCCAGGGCTTCGACCGGTTTACCGCCCTTGATATGATCCGTGATGATCTGTTCGACCTTATCCGGCTGGACGTGAACGTAGCGCGTAACCGCACCGTCATCCTCGTAGACGTCGACGATCGGCTCCAGATAGCAGGTACCGACGCAGCCGGTAGTCTCGACGGAGACTTTGTTCAGTTTCGCTTTTTTCAGTTGGGCGCGGAATTCGGCTTCCGTCTTCTTAGCGCCGGAAGCGATACCGCAGCTGCCTTGTCCGATGACTACTCTCATTCCCTTCCACCTCCTAAGCCTTAGCCTGTTTGGCCAGATCGTCCAGGATGGCGATCGCCTTATCCTTAGTGAGGCTGCCGTAGGTCTCGTTCCCTTCGGTCGTCTGGATCATCATGACCGGTGCCAGCGAACAGCAACCCAGGCAGGCCACATAATTCAGAGTAAACAGGCCGTCAGCCGTCGTTTCCCCGTTCTGGATGCCCAAGTGTTCGCTCACCGCTTCGCCGATGGCTTCGGATCCGTTGACGTGGCAGGCGGTGCCCTGGCACATCATGATCAGATATTTCCCGATCGGCTGCAGACGGAACTGGGCATAGAAAGTAGCCACGCCATAGATCTTGGCCGGCTCGATGCCCGTTCTTTCCGAAATGTAATTAATGGCGTCCAGGGACAAATACCCGTAAATTGCCTGTGCCTTCTGTAAAATGGTAATCAGACTGCCAGGCACTTTTGCGTACTCGGCGAGAACCGGTTCAAGTTCAGCAAAACCGGGCTTCCCGCTCTCGGACGCGCGTTTTTTTGCGCACATACGAAAACCTCCATTTCCATTTTGCCAATAGTTAGTCATATTATACTACGTTTATATCAGCTCTGCAATTTGTAGATTGACAAATTAATGACGATCACGCATAATCATTCATCGTATTTTGCATAACAGGGATCGTAATGAAAGATGCCCCCGGACGGGTCAGCTTTGATCGGTGGGACCGAGCTCGGCGAGTAAAAAGGCCGCGAGCATGAGGCCGGCGCCGGCGAGTTCCCTGCCCGACAGCAGTTCGCCGGCCAGGAAATACGCGACGACGGCCGCGAAGACGGGTTCCAGCGTGAAGATGATGCCGGCATGCTGGGCCGTCGTATACTGCTGGGCGATGGGCTGCGCGATAAAAGCCAGACCCGTGCAGAAGACGGCCAGAAAGATAACGCAGAGCCAGGCACGCGGCGTGTGCGGCAGGGTCGGCTGTTCCAGACAAAGCGTGAAGATCAGCATGAGTAAACCGGTGATGCCGAGCTGCAGGAGCCCGAGCTGAAATGGATCAACGTCTTCTTTCCGCACGGCGCGTTCCGTAAGCAGTACGTTCACCGCGTAGAAAAACGAACAGGCCATGCAGAATAAGTCGCCGGCGAATTCACTCAGATTCAGGGTGAAGCCTGCTTTGATCGTCATCAGAGCGATGCCCAGGACGCTGAGAAGAAGCGCCGCGCCCATGACGCGCGAAGGTCGGCGGCGGTAGCAGATGAATTCGATGATGGGGATCATGATCACGGCGAGTGAACAGAAAAAAGCGGATTTGGAGAGCGTCGTTCGCTGGATGCCAAGCGTGAACATGAGATAGGTCAGGGTCAGCGTCACCCCGTTCAAGAGACTGCGCCGCAGGGTCGCGCTGCTGATCTTTTTCAACCTGGGCAACGAAAAAACCGCGGCCACCGTAAAGGCGCTGAGAAAACGGATGGCGTTCAAGGCCAGCGGCGTGACTTCGGTCATCGCCAGATCCGTCATGTAATACGACGAGCCCCAGCTCGCGACGATCACGAGAAGCAGAAGATCAGCCCGGATCTGTTTGGACATGGTTTCCCTTTCTCCTCGTTCAGATGGAAGCAATAAACAGTTCTAACGCGAGACGGGCGTCCATCACGCCGGTCTTGATGTCGCGGTCGGCGTCGTAAAGACGCAACAGGATCCGTTTCAACCGGTCGTCGTCAAAGCGCTCCGCATAGGGAATCATCTTTTTAATGCGGTACTCATTGGCCGAAAGGCGGCGGGCGATGGCTGCCGCGTTCAGATTATCACGCCGCATCTGACGGACGGTAAGCATCAGTTCAAACTGGCCGGTCAGGAGTCCGATCAGGCCGAACCCGTCGTCCCCCATAGTCATTTTATTATGCAGAAGATCGAGCGCCCGGTCCTTGCGGCCGGAGGAAACGCTGTCGATCAGGTCGAAGACGTAGGTATCGCGGTCACCGCTGATGGCATCGGCGATCGTCCGGCCTTCCAGGCGGCCGTTATCCGTGAGCGCGATGAGTTTAGCGAGATCGTTTTCGAACGCGTACAGGTCATAGCAGGATTCCCGGTTGAAATAGCCGGTCTCGTCGAGCAGTTCATTCATTTCCCGGTCGTGGCAGAGAATGCGGGCTTCGCGGAAACGCTTATTGGCGAAAGCTGTCAGCTCCCGGCGGTCGAGTTTCCCGAATTCGTAGCATTTCGCGGCTTTTACCAGGCGCCGGGAGAATTTGCGTGTTTTGTTTAAGGACGTCGACGTGAAGATCAGGATGGCGTCGTTTACAAAGCTTCCCTTCTCAAGATAAGTAGCCAGGCGCTCAACGTCGGCTGCCGGCAGGGATTTCGCGTCGTCAGCCGCCAGGAATTTCGGTTCCCTTACCCAGACGACGCGGCGTTCCGAGAGCATGGGCATCGTCTCGCAGGCTTCGATGATCACGTCCGCCGCTGATTTTCCATTTAGTTCGTCATCGTAGATCACGGCCCGGTCAAAGGCACGGAAAGAAGGCTCGACGAATTTCTTCGTCAGTTCGTCGACCGCCCATTTAAAGAGAAAGGGCTCACTGCCGTAAAGCAGGATCGTCCCCTTTATATTCCCGTTTTTCAAGTCCTGGGCAAATTGTCGGAACGCATGCTGACTTGGCTGCATATCATGATCTTCTCCTTCGTGATCCGGATGCCGACTGCTCCGTCGCGGTCGGTCCTGTAAACAATTATACCGCGGGAAGCCAATTTTTCAATCACTTCATCCGCCGGCTGACCATAGTTGTTTTTCCCGACGGAGATCACGGCAAGGCGCGGCCGGCAGGCATTTAAGAAAGCTTCGCTCGTGCTGTAGCGGCTGCCGTGATGGGCGATCTTCAGGATATCGCAGCGCAGGATCTCCGTAAAGCGCCCCTCGTAATAGTCCAGGATCTCCCTCTCCGCGTTCTCGGTGATGTCGCCGGTCACCAGGGTAATGACACCGTGATCGTAAATGCGGAAGACCATTGAGCGGTCGTTCTCTTCATCCGACGGCAAGGAGGAAGGCGCGGGAATGCCAGTGGCTTTATCTGTTTTCAGTTCATCGCTGGCCGTTTCTTCTCGATTTTCCAACATCGCCGTTGGTGGCCAAAGGATCTCCAGATAGCATTCTTCCGTAAAGGTGATCCGCTCGCCAGCGTGCCCGGAGAATTTCAGTTGCTCCACCGGATAGCACGCGGCGAGCTCGGCTAGCCCCCGGTAATGATCGGTATGGAGATGGGTCGCGCAGGCCAGCTCGACGTCGCGCGCCCCGTTCTTCAGGAGATAGGGCTTCAGGATCTTTTCTCCGACGTTATAGGTCTCGCGTCCGCCGCCGTCGATTAGGATATCGGTCCCCTGCCGCCATTTCACGTGCAGGCAGTCCCCCTGTCCGACGTCTACGAAAATGAGCGAAGCACGGTCAAAGGGCGAAGCGCAGCTCACGACGGCGGTCAGGACGATCAATCCCGTTAGAGCGGTCATCGCCGCCAGTTTCTGCCGGTTGCGGCGGCTGACGATATGGATCTGGAACGCTTCGGAAGTGGTGATAGCCAGGACAGAATAGTATCCGGCCAGCAGAGGGCCCGGCGGCGGGCACAGATCGCCGTGAAGTGCCCGCGCGCTGGCGAACAGCGCGCTGACGGCCTCCAACAGGGCGGTAAGGCCGGTCAGCGCCGGGCCGCAGGCCGAGAGGAGCCGGAAGACCAGGCTTTGGTAGAAGCCCCTTCCGATCAGGCAGGCACTGCAGAATCCGCAAAACGACGACACGCCGATCACCATAAACGGCGCGGCGAGGAACAAGGCCGGCAGGTTGGCCAGCATAACGACGAGCGAATAGGTGTTATAAGCGTATGCCAGATATGGCGCCATCACCAGTTGTACGCTCAAAGCCGCTGCCAGCCCCTCCGCCACATAGCGTTTCAGGAGCGGCGCCGCCTGGATTATCCCTGCCGCAGCCAGAACAGACATCCGCAGCCCGGATGAAAACAGCATATACGGCTCCCGGATCAGGGTCACCAGCGCCACAAAGGACAGCGCCGTCATAGCGTCGTAAGGCCGGTTACAGCGATCCGCGAGCAGCCTCAGGCCGATCATCAGGATCGCCCGGGTGACCGATGGTGCCCAGAGCGCGGCTGTACCATAAAGGATCAGGAAGGGATAATACACCCAGTCCACCAACTCGCCAAGGCGCTCCCGCAACCGGCGGTAAGCCAGGTGTACGATGCCGATGTGGAAACCGCTCACCGCCAGAATATGGGCAATGCCAACGTCACGGAAATTCTGCCGGGTTTCCTCTGTCAGCCTCTCTTCGGATCCGAATAGCAAGGCCCTCGTCATCGCCCGCGCTTTCTCGCTGCAGTTCAGGCTGTCCAAAAAGGCTTCCCGCAGCAAGATGATCTTCCGCTTCAGGCGAAGGCTGCTGATGAGAATGCGTTCGCCAAGCCCTTTCTCTCCTTCCTTTTCCCGAGTCCCTTCTGCCGTTATTTCCGTCTTTTCTTCCACATGGGCTTCTCGCAGATATTCCGCGGTCCCGGTCAAAGCGATTCCCTTGGTGCGGAGTTGTCTCCGGTAATCAAAGCAGCGGGGGTTCCGGGCTGGGGATGGCAGATTGAGCTCCGCCCGAAAGCGCACCCGGGTCCCGATCCAATCATAAACATTCCCTTTTCCGGAATCGTCGCGATCGATCTTCGCCACTCTCCCGTAGGCACGCAGATAGACCTGGGCTTTCGATCCCCCTACCTCCGTAAGGATCACCAGCGCGATGCCTTCCTCCTGCGGTTCCGCATCCAACACGATCCCCTGCCGGTATTGCTCCGCGCGTTCATCCTTCTGTACGTTCTCGGATGATTTCCTTGTTTCGGTTTCCGGTTCTGGTACAGCTTCTGCTTCCGCGCTATCATATGAAACTGCCCGGCCTATCGCTTCATACATCCCGGTCCGCGCATTCATCAGCACCCAGCCCAATACCAGTACGAGTAAAAGCCGCCGGTCGAGTCCGAGCGGCGGCATGATAACAAACCCGGCGCCGAGAAGCGCGAGTGTGAAGTAAAGCGGGATCTGGTCAGATAAGAAAATACCCGCCGCAAAGAATAATACGGCAGCTAAAAGAATGCGTCTCATTGCCTCTTAATCGAGGCATCTGTCTCCAAGTCCTGTCCATCATAGCATCTCTCCCCACCCCTGCCAAGCGTCTCCACAATTTCCCCATAGAAACTTTTTCGCCCTTGATCCCGGCAAGCCACGGGGCCCTGGGCTGAATTCTTTACGAAACTCTTACAATGATCACACAAAGCTCTTACAATTCGGATACATCTATACTTTATTAAAAACATATGATATAATATCAGAGATTGTGAAAATTCAACTTAGGAGAAAGGAACTGTATCAGACAGGACAGCTTATGAGCAACGAATTCACAGATAAAAACGAAAAACGAGTCTCCGATAAGACGATGATCTACCGGATTTCGGACTATGATAACAGCAAAGGGGCCTCTTTCATCGAAGCCAGCAATGATTTTGATGATTTTCGCAGTGAGCCCACCTTCATCACGCCGAAAGGCACCGGCCTTACGGAAGAAGACTCGTCAGGCATGGCCAAGGATATCCCTCTGGCCAGCAAGGAAGCCCTTGCCAGCGCGCTGCTGGCGACTGGAGCCATTCAGGCAGAGCCGCGCGAGAACGCCTTTGCGGAAGAAGCGTATGCTTCCGGCTCCTATACCCCGGATCGTTATGATGCTTATGAATCTTACGGCAATGAGAGCCGTGGCATCAGCAGTTGGGGTGCCGAAACGATGACCTATCCGAGCGAGACTTATCCAAGCGAAACTTACGCGGAGGAACCCGGCCCGGCCTATAACACAGCTTCCGCCACTGGGGCGGATGACATAGTAACCGGAAGGACAGCGGTCGCCGCCGGTGCTGCCGCGGCGGTAAACAACGCGGATGCCGCTTCCCGTCGCCGCAAGAACGTCATGGAGAGCGCTCCCGATTTTGAGAATCGGCCGCTGACCTCCTTTGAACGGCCAAAGGGTGAAGCCGTATCCAATACTCCGGTCTATTCCCGTGCCGCCCGCCGGAGAGGCCAGGCTGGCAGCTCCACTGCCGGTCGCCGTGGAATCCAGGCGGACGAGTATGCGGAAAGCGAAAGCGCCTCCGGGAAAAATGCCAGAGGCAAGAACGGGAAAGGAAAGAAAGGCGCGAAAGGTAAGAACGCCGGCTACGATGACAACGGCAATCAGGAACCGCCGAAGAAGAAGAAAAAGAAAAAGAGCCATCCCTTCCTGGTCTTCATCTGCGCCATCCTGGGACTGGGCCTGATCGGCGCTACGGCCGCTTTCATCATGGTCTACTCCATCGTCGGGAAAGCGGATCCGATCGATCCGACCGAGTTCTATTCCCTGCTTTCCGAATCTACGGTCATCTATGACCAGAACGGCAAAGAGATCGACATGCTCTACGCCGCGGACAGTAACCGCGAATACGTGACCATCGAGCAGATTCCGGATACCCTGGAGAACGCCTTTATCGCTTTGGAAGACAAGACCTTCCGCACGCACCACGGCTTCAACTATATCCGTATGGTGGGCGCGATCCTGGAATCCCTGCGCGGAGGCAGTGAGATCAGCGGTACCAGTACCATCACCCAGCAGATCGCCCGTAACCTTTGGATCCAGGACGAGATGTATACGCACAGCTACCGGCGTAAAATCGTCGAAGCTTATTACGCGGTACAGATCGAAAAAGAGCTGACCAAGGACGAGATCCTGGAAGCCTATCTGAACACCATCTATTTCGGCTATGGCAGTTACGGTGTCCAGAAAGCTGCTCAGAACTATTTCGGGAAAGACGTGTCTCAGTTGACCATCGCCGAATGCGCGGCCCTGGCAGCACTGCCACAGGCCCCGGACGCCTACCAGCTGGTAAAATTCGTGGAAGGCGGTTCGCCGACCGTCTATGCTTCCACCCTGCTCGCCCAGACCTCCACGGGCGTCTTCGTGGCTAACGACCTGAGTAAAGAACGGCGTGACGTCTGTCTCTCCCTCATGAAGAACCAGGGTTATATCACGGATGCCGAATACGAACAGGCCCGTAATACCACCCTGCTCAGTATGCTGAAACCGGACTTCACGAGCCTGGATAATACGGCTTCCTACTTCGGCGACTACGTCGTTCAGGAAGTCATCAACGACCTGATCTCCATCAAGGGCTACGATTACAATAAGGCCTGGACGACCGTCTATCAGGGCGGCTTGGAGATCTACTCCACCCTGGACCCGCAGGCGCAGGCTGTCCTGGATGCCGAATTTGCCAATCCCGGCAACTATCCGGATATCAACCCGACCTATGATGAGAATGGCGACATCGTCAATTCCGACGGCCAGGTCCTGCTCTACGACTACCGGAATTTCTTTAACGACGATGGCAGTTTCGTGGCGCCTCCGGGCACCATCGACCGCCGCGCGGACGGCAGTGCCGTCGTCCATTACGGCGGTGCCTTGAACATCTATGAGACGGAAGTCGGCAACGCCACGGATTACAGCATCGAGTTTAAGGATTATTACATCCACGACGAAGACTGGCAGCTCTACTCCATCTCCGGCGGTTACCTGAACGTGCCGATGGATTATAAATCGTCGGCCGGCGATGACGGAGTGGTGATCTCCGCCGAGTTCTTCCAGAATGAGATCTACAATCAGTACTTCAAGTTCAACGAAGACGGTTCCGTCACCATCCACCCGGGTATCTTCACGCTGAACAAGCGTACGGTACAGCCGCAGGCCGCGATGACCATCGTCGAAAACTCGACGGGACATATTAAAGCCATGATCGGCGGCCGGGACGCTACGGGCCGTATGATCTACAACCGCGCCATCCAGCCGCGTCAGCCAGGCTCCTCCATCAAACCGCTCGGCGTCTACTCGGCTGCTTTGCAACAAAGCTTTGAGGAAGCGGAAGAAGGCTACACGCACGATTTCTACGACTACGGTATCGATAAACAGGGCGACAAGTTCTGGGGCGACTACATCACCGCCTCTTCCATCGTCCTGGATGAAAAGTGCACCGTGGACGGCGAGGAATGGCCGAAGAACTTCAGCCGCACCTACTCCGGTAAGCAGACCCTGCGTACCGCCCTGCGCGATTCCATCAATACCTGCGCGGTGAAGATCGTCATGCAGGTCGGTTACGAGTATTCCGCCCAAAACATCAAGAATTTCGGTATTACGACGCTGGTCGACGAAGGTGACGTCAACGATATCAACCCGGCAGCGCTCGCGCTCGGCGGTATGACGAAGGGCGTCACGACGTTGGAAATGGCCAGTGCCTATACCACCTTCCCCAATAACGGCGTCCGCTACGAACCGAAGGCCTATACGATGGTCAAGGACCGCAACGGTAATATTCTGCTTGAGAATACGCACGAACCGCATCGCGTCCTGGATGCCGGCGTCGCCTGGATCATGACCGATCTCCTTCACGACGCCATGGTCTATTCCGCCGAAAGCGCCTGGATCGACGGCGTTTACGTCGGCGGTAAGACCGGTACCGCGACCGGTGCCGCGGATGAATACTGCGACATCTGGTACGACGGTTTCACCATGAACTATACGGCTTCGCTCTGGATCGGCAATGACAAGCTGATCCCGCTGGACAGCTACAGCTTTGCCGCTACTTCCATGTGGGGCACCATCATGCGCCAGATCGACGGCTCCTACCTCGGCGAGCGCGCGGAAATGCCGGACAACGTCGTTTACACGAACGGCGAATACTATACCGACGGCACCCAGACCGGCCTCGTCAACGACGCCAGCCTGACCCAGCGCGTTAAGATCTGTAAGGAAACCGGCCTGCTGGCGACCGAGTACTGTCCGGAAACGGAAGAGCTCGTCTTCAATAAATTCAGCGATAAGACCGGATTCGACTACGATAAGGACGGCGACAACAGCGACTCCAAGGACTACGCGGTACCGACCAGATACTGCGATAAGCATGACGAATCCTGGAAGGAGAAAGCCGACGGCGCCGACGCCGTGGACGAGATGATCGCTGCCATCGGTCCGGTCTCCCTGGACAGCGAAAGCGCGATCCTCGAAGCCCGCGCCGCTTACAACGCGTTGGATGAGGAGCAGCAGGAACTGGTGAAGAACCTGAGCGCCCTCACTGCTGCCGAAGCCAAGCTGGAAGAGCTGAAGAAAGAAGCCGCGGAAAAGGAAGAAGAAGAAAAGAAACAAGCCGAAGAAGAAGAAAAGAAGCAGGCTGAAGAAGAAGCGCGCCGTCAGCAGGAAGCGGAAGAAGCCCAACGCCAGGCTGAGGAAGAAGCGCGTAAACAGGCCGAAGAAGAAGAACGCATGCGTCAGGAAGAAGAAGAGCGCATACGTCAGGAAGAAGAAGAACGGAAACGTCAGGAAGAAGAAGAACAGAAACGTCAGGAAGAGGAAGAAGCCCAACGTCAGGCCGAAGAAGAAGCGCGCCGTCAGCAGGAAGAGGAAGAAGCCCAGCGTCAAGCTGAAGAAGAAGAAGCCCGCCGCCAGGCTGAGGAAGAAGAGGCTCGCCGTCAAGAGGAAGAAGCCCAGCAGCAGGAAGAGCAAGGTGACGAAGGCAGCGACTCCGGCGAGGGCGAAGGCGAAAGCGACGGCTGATCCCCTGCCCTACAACCGTTTATAAGCGGATCGGTCCGACGTTCACGTCCCCGGCCGGTCCGCTTTTTCTTTTCACCGCTTATATTGCAGCGGCTTGATCCAACAGCTCAATATTCAATAATTGGAAGGAAAAAAGAATGCAGAAGAAATTTGAAAACCGCACGGAAGTCGTGAAATATAAAGTACTGAGGGAATTGGCGCGCGCCACCTGGGCCGGCCGCGACCCCTTTATGGCTTTCAACGATATCGCCAGTTCAGTGATCAAAAAAGGCGAACCGCCGATGAGCTGCTGCGTCTATAAAGACCGGGCTATCGTCGCTGACCGCATGCGCATGGGTCTCGGCGAATACTATGGGCATAATGATACCATCCAGGTCGTGGACATCGCCTGCGACGAATGCCCGCGTTCCGGCTATATGGTCACCGATATCTGCCGCGGCTGCCTGGCCCACAGCTGCCGCGAAGCCTGCCCGCGCGACGCCATCGCCATCGACGGCAAAGGCCATAGCCACATCGATAAGAACCGTTGCGTCGAATGCGGACGTTGTGCCCAGGCCTGTAAATACGGCGCCATCGTCAACCTGAATCGTCCCTGTGAACGCGTCTGCCCGACCGGCGCCATCCATATGGCGGAAGACGGCGCGGCTACCGTCGACCAGGATAAATGCATCGTCTGCGGTCTCTGCGTCTACGAATGCCCCTTTGGCGCGCCGAACGATATTTCGGCCATCGTCAAGGTCATTCACCAGATCAAAGCAGACGATGGCCGCAAGGTCTACGCCGTCGTCGCTCCTTCCGTCGCCGCACAATTCCCGGACGGCACCACCGAACAGGTCTATACGGCGATCAAACGCGTCGGCTTTGATGAAGTCGTGGAAGTCGCCATGGGCGCGGACGAGACCGCCCGCACCGAAGCCGCGGAACTGCTGGAGAAAGGCTTCCTGACCACCTCCTGCTGCCCGGCTTTCGTCGAGTACATCCATATCGAATTCCCGATGCTGGAGCAGTACGTCAGCCATACGCTCTCGCCGATGGCCTATACCGGCAAAGCCATCAAAGAGAAGGATCCGGACGCGGTCGTCGTCTTTATCGGGCCTTGTATGGCCAAGAAATACGAGCGTAAACAGGATAAAGCCCGCGCTTATATCGATCATGTCCTCACCTTCTTTGAGCTGCAGGCGCTGTTTGACTCCAAGGATCTCGTCTTAAGCGAACTGCCGCCTACCGATCTGCAGGACGGCAGCAGTTTCGGACGCGCTTACTGCCGCAGCGGCGGTGTCGCAGCCTCCGTCGTTGAAGCCATCAAAGAGATGGGCCGCGAGGATTTCCAGGTAAAGGCCGTCGTCGCCAACGGCATCGACGAATGCCGCCAGGCGCTCCTAAAGGCAAAAGCCGGACGGCTGGATGCCAATATCATCGAAGGCATGTGCTGCCCCGGCGGTTGCATTAAGGGGAACGGCACCCTGGTCAATAAAAAGAATACGGATAAATTCATCAACGATTACGCCGCTTCCGCTGCCAAACAGACCATCCTGTAAGCAGTCCGTAAGGTACAAATCGCCAAAGAAAAAGCCACGTACTTCCGCGCTTTACGCAACGAATACGTGGCTTCTTGTATTTTTGATCCGGATGTGGGATCTCGCGGCAGGTTTCCCTGCTTACCGCACGTCAAACCCCTTGCTTTGGTGCCGTTTTTTGCCGGGGCTTTCAAAACTGGAAGATGGATCGAGTGACCAGTCGTTTCCGGACGCGTGATCCTGCCAGCCGGCTGTCGGGCCGGTCTGCCAGTCTCTTGCCGGCTCATCCTGAACCCGGCGGTCCTGCGGGTGACCATTTCCCATGCCTGTGATCGTCTCACTTCCGGTGCGTTTCCATATGATCCAACGCAGGATACCGATGATGCCCAGAATGATCAGGATGATCAGGATGAAAAGCGATATCATCGGCAAGAGGATCGTCAGGAACGGGACCCCATGCCCCAGGGTCTCGGCGTCCTGTATGTTGAAAATCTCGGCATCGATCATGGCGCCGACCACGATCAGGGCGACCGTTGTGATCAGCTGCGCCACGATGAGCAGGATCCAGAAAAGCGGCGAATGCGGTTTCCGTTTCATCTCAGGCTTCCTCCGGGCAGGTTCCTAAACAAGCGTATTGGTCAGGCTGCCGAGGCCTTCCGCTTCGCAGCGGACGACGTCGCCTGATTTCAGGAATTTCGGCGGCTCAAAGCCCATGCCGACGCCGGCAGGCGTTCCCATCGTAATGATCGTACCGGCCTGCAGGGTCATGACCTGGGAAAGGTCCGCGATCACGTAATCGATGCCGTAGATCCAATTGCGCGTATTGCCGTTCTGCCGGAGTTCTCCGTTTACGTAGCTCTTCAGCTGAATCTCCGGCGGATAAGTAAACTCATCTTTCGTGACCAGGCAGGGTCCCATCGGCGTATAGCCGTCCAGGCTCTTGCCAAGATAGAACTGTTTATGGCGGTTCTGCAGATCGCGCGCGGAAAGATCGTTCAGGATCATATAGCCGAACACATAGTCTTCCGCTTCTTCCGGCTTGACCTGATAGGCGTCACGCCTGATCACGAAAGCTACTTCTACCTCATAATCCGCTTTCGCGGTGACGTCGAAATGGCCGTTGATCTCTTCCCCATCCCCCGGCGCGCGGTTTACGCGTTTGGCGAAATAGACGGGATAATCTTCTCTCACCATATTGGGATGGAAACGGGCGGCTTCCACCGTGTGATCCGCAAAATTCATACCCAGGCAGATGACGTCCTGTGTGGGGTGTGGGATCGGCGCGCAGACCTGGACCTGTGCCAGCGGTAAACGCGTCTTAGCCATCTTTTTCGGGAGATCCGCCAGCGGGCAATTGCGGACCAGGTCCAGCATAGACGCGTACTGTGGGATAGGCGCGACTTCATTTCCCAACAAAGCCCCGACAGATTCCCTTTCTCCATATCGATAAGTGATCAGCTTCATATGATTTCCTTCCCGGCGCCGCGCTTTACCAGGCGCCTTCTGCCTTTATTATATAGCAATTCTAACAAAAATGGCGCGGAACGCACCATTTTGATCAGATAATCGTTTTCGTATTTCCTAGGCGTCCAAATTCCCGTAATGATCCAGGATGTAGCGGTACATCGTGCGTACAGCCGGCGCCATCCGTTCCCGGTTCAGGGCGGCAAGCCCGATCATGCGATAGCTGGCAGGCTGCAGGCGGAAACGGCGGATCGGATACGGGATATCCTGCATGGTGAGTTCCGGCATGATACCGAGGCCGAAACCGCTGGCTACCAGGGCGACGGTGGAAAGGTCGTCCACCACGTGATAAAGCGACCGCACTGCCAATCCGTTTTCTTTCAGGAAATTCTGTACGTCAGCGTCGGTCGGCCCGCGCTGGACGACGAAAGGCCAGTCTTTCATCTCCGCCGCAGTCAGACAAGGGAGCTCCACGGCTTGTCCCGGTCTCGGCGCTTCCCCGTCGGTCAGGCCCAGCAGCTTGCCATCAGCTACTTCCCCTTCCTTCCGGAAATCCGCCGGCGTGATCGCCAGGAGCGGGTCACGGTAGAAGATCTCGATTGGTATATCACCGGTACTTGATGAAGACAGGAATCCGAAATCGACGGTACCATTTTTGATCCAGGCCGAGACTTCAGCATAGGTACCTTCGTAGACCTCGATATCGATCGCCGGATAGAGCTCACCGAACGCTTTGATGAGAGGTCGCACAAAAGCGATGCAAGCGCTGGAAAAGCTGCCGATCCGCACTTTACCGCGAGTCAGCCCGTTGAATTCGGAGACGACCTGGCGCAGGCTTTCATCGCTGGCGAGGATGGCGCTCACATAGGGCATGATGTGCTCTCCGTGGCTGGTCAGCGAGACGCCGGCTTTGCTGCGGATCAGCACGCTGAAACCGAGTTCCTTCTCCAGCGTGGCGATAGCGTGGCTGATCGCGGATGGCGTCAGGCCGAGGATATCGGCGGCCTTGTGGAAACTGCCCGCTTCGGCGACGGTTTTAAAGATCTGATATGAGAGAAGCGTCATGGTATCTCTCCCCTTTCCGGTTCTTTAATCGCGGCGCGAGCAGCGGAAGAGCAGATCTTCCCAACGACGGTCGACTTCTTCCTGGAACTGCTCGATCAGATACTCGTTGCCGGGTTTGAACAGGTGCTTGAAACGGCCCTGCGGACGCAGGAAATCTTCGATCGGCAGTTTTTTCTTCGGCTCGTAATTCAGTTTCCACTTTCCGTACTTCACCTCAAAGAGCGGCCAGTAACAGGTATCTACGGCCAAACGGCAGATCTCCATGATGTCAGAGGTCTCGTAACGCCAGCCGCGCGGACAGGGCGTCAGGACGTTCAGGAACGCCGGACCTTCCGTATAGATGGCTTTCGTGGCCTTGCGGTGGATGTCGCGGAAATCGCGGGTCAGCGTCGTCTGCGCTACATAAGGTACCTTATGCTCGGCAATAATGGCCGTCAGGTCTTTCCGCGACTGCATCTTGCCGTTGGAATGGCTCCCGACCGGTGAGGTAGTGGTATCCGCAAAGCGCGGTGTCGCCGATGAACGCTGGATCCCGGTGTTCATATACGCGCCGTTATCATAGCAGACGTAGACCAGGTCATGCCCGCGTTCCATGGCTCCGGACAGCGACTGGAAGCCGATGTCGTAGGTTCCGCCGTCACCGCCGAAAGTGATGAATTTAAAGCGGTCGGAGTCTTTCAGTTTCCCGCGCTTTTTCAGCGCATTATACGCTGTTTCCACGCCGCTTAAGGTAGCGCCGGCATTCTCGAAGGCGTTATGGATATAACTGTCTTCATAGGACGTATAGGGGTACATATAGGAAGAGACTTCCAGACAGCCGGTGGCGTTGCCGATGACCGCCTGATCTTCTTCTTTCAAGCCGCGCAACACGGCCCGCACCGCGATGGTCGCGCCGCAACCGGCACACATCCGGTGGCCGGGCGCCAGGCGCTCCGGCTTTTGCATCATGGTTCTCAGATTATAATCGCTCATTTTCTTTCCCCGTTTATCCCCTTTATTGTCTCAGGTTGATGTACTGATGCTGGGCCGGCGCTACGCCCTTTTCGTCCCAGGCCTGCAGGGCGCTGAAGACTTCTTTTACGTGCCCGACCGTAAAATCCCGTCCGGCCAGGCCGTAAACGTAACTCACCGTTTTTATGCGCACGTCGTGGCGGTAGAGCCCGGCCAGGACTTCCTGCCCGAGCGGGCCGGAATTGCCGTTATAACTTTCGCAACGGTCCATGATGGCGCAGACTTTACAGTTCTTCAGTGCTTCCGCGAGCTCCTTCTCCGGGAAAGGCCGGAAGACGCGTAATTTCAGCACGCCGGCCTTCACGCCGGCTTCGCGCAGCTGGTCAACCGCCTCTTTCGCGGTACCGGCAGCGGAACCCATGATCAGCATGATATAATCCGCGTCTTTCGTGCGGTATTCT
>JAFRYQ010000134.1 GCA_017437565.1 Bacillota bacterium | reverse complement strand
CGCGTAGGCGCCGGCCAGGACCGTGCCCTCTGCGATCGGCAGGTTGATGCCCTGCATGACCATGGCCAGCATGATGGCGCCGGCGCCGGGAACGCCCGCGGTGCCGATGGAGGCCAGGGTGGCCAGCAGAACGATCATGGCCATCTCACCGAAGGTCAGGCCGCGGCCGAAGCAGGACATGACCAGGAAGAACGCGCAGACGCCCTGATAGATGGCGGTACCGTCCATATTGATGGTGGCGCCGAGCGGGAGCGAGAACGCGTAGACTTCTTTTTCGACGCCGAGGTTTTCGGCTGCGGTCATGGTCGTCGGCAGCGTACCGTTGGAAGAACGGGTAACGAAAGCCGTGATGAAAGGGGTTCTGGCTTCTTTGAAGAAGGTGCCGATCTTGATGCGGAAGATCTTCAGCAGGCCGCCGTAGATCAGGACGATGTGGATCGCATAGCCGAGGAAGCAGGCGATGGTCACGGTCAGGAGCGCGCCGGCGACTTTCGCGCCATTCTTGGCGAATACTTCACAGATCAGGACGGCAACGCCGATCGGGGCATACTGCATGATGCCCTTAACGATGCGCATCATGATCTCCGCCAGGCAGTCGAATACGTTATACATGGTGGTGGAGATGGTGCGGATGCGCTCGTCATCGGAGACCTTCATGAAGGACAGGCAGAGCCCGAAGACCAGCGAGAAGAAGATCACCTGCAGGACTGTCTCATTGACCAGGGAAGTGAGGACGCTGGTCGGGATGATTTCCGCGATAACGGTCCAGACGCTGACGTCGGCCGTCTTGCCGGCGGCATCGACCATCATTTCTTCGACGGCAGCGAGCTCGGCATGGGGCTGGAAGATATTGCCCATGATCAGGCCGATGATGACGCCGCAGGCAGAGGTGAGCAGATAGATGATGACGACGCGGATACCGACCCGGCCGACATTAGCCGGGGATACGGAAGACGCGCCGACGACCAGAGAACCGACGACCATCGGGATGATGATCATTTTCAGCAGTCTGGTGAAGATCGTCCCGAACATGCTGATCCAGGCCGGCAGGGCAGTGACGCCGGAAGCCGCGAGGATCACGCCGGCGATGGCACCAATGACCAGGCCGATCAGGATCTTGTAAAGAACGTTAAAGTTCAGGTAGGCCTGTAGGATGCCGCCCTTTTTAGGAATGGTTTCGTTCATGATAATACCTCCTAAACAATAGTGATAAAAAATAAATAATAAATATGAGAGAACAGGGTTCCCACCAAAGCGTAAAACAGGAACCGAAAAAAGTCAAGAGGAACGGTAAGCGCCAGACTGGCGGGTCCGGCGGAGCGATCACGGCCAATTCTCAGCAGACTCCGACCGGGGTTGGACAGCTCCGGCCTGCCCTGCAAAAAATCTCGCGCAAAACAAAAATAATGTTTGTATTAGGAAAGCTTCTGTGCTATACTAATCAAGCACGTGAATTGATCCATTAGCTCAGCTGGGAGAGCGTCTGGGTGACAACCAGAAGGTCATTGGTTCAAGTCCAATATGGGTCACCAACCAAAACAGTCCGGAAACGGGCTGTTTTTTTATGATGTGGTCCCTGACGCGGCGCGGTCCTGGCGGCAGGATACCCAAGCGGTGAATCGCAAAGAATATCTTTCCCTTACGATTTCCAAAATTTCGGAATTCTATTCCAAAATCTCGGAAATCAAAAAAGCTGGGTTTTATGCCGCTTATAGGGCATGGACGGTAAACAATGAGACGGCAGATCCACTTCCGGGAGGCGTTGATTTCCAGAATTTCGGAATAGAATGGCAGCAGCTCCCCTTGTCCAAGAAAGAGCAGGCACGACAAAGGAATAATTCAAGAATGGTGAATTGCGTAAACTCCTTGCAATTACAGCGTTTCGTTACTTGAGAGACAGGGAATGGGGAACGAATCAGAAAATCGTTAAAATTTTGGCACACTGTTTGCCTTTGACAATAGGCAAGAAGTCATTATCCCTAATCCCTATCATAAAAGGAGGAATACGTATGTTAGCATTCTTAGGTTTCTTAACGGTCGTGCTGATGTTAGCGCTGATCATGACCAAGAAACTGTCCCCGCTGGTCGCTTTGATCGCGGTCCCCATCGTTACCGGCATCATCTCCTGCGGCTTCTTTGTCACGGATCCGGAGAACGCCCCCGGCGTGATCAATTTCCTGGCCAACTTCAAGAAGCTTGGCGGATTTATCACCGGTGCTTCCGGTATTGGCTCCGTCGCCGCGACCGGCGTCATGTTCATCTTCTCGATCCTGTTCTTCGGGATCCTGACCGATGCCGGCACCTTCCGCCCCATCATCAAGAAGATCCTCTCCGCCGTCGGTACGGACCCGGTCAAGATCGCCGTCGGCACCGCGCTCCTCGCCGCGATCGTCCACCTGGACGGCTCCGGCGCGGTCACCTTCCTGATCTGCATCCCGGCACTCCTGCCCCTCTATGACGCGCTCGGTATGAGAAGGACCACGCTGGCCTGTATCGTTGCGCTCTCCGCCGGTACCATGAACATCCTGCCCTGGGGCGGCCCCACCATCCGCGCGGCTACCGCCCTTGGTGAGACCAACGCGGCCAGCTTCTTCATGCCGGACCTGCCCGCGGTCATCGCCGGCCTGGTCTGCGTCTTCGTCATTGCCGTCATGCTGGGCCGCGCTGAGAAAAAGCGTCTGTCCACCGCCACCGGCGCGCTCGCAACCTATGTGGAGCCGGAACTGAGCGAAGATGAAAAGAAACTGCTGAGACCGCAGAATTTCGTGATCAACGTCATCCTGATCATTGCCGCGATCCTCTGCCTGCTCTTCTCCGGATTTGCGCCGGCCGTCGTCTTCATGGTATTCTACGTACTGGCCACGCTGATCAACTACCCGAAGGTTGCCGATTCCAAAGCCCGCGTCGACGCGCATGCCAAGAGCTGCCTGATGATGTGCTCCGTGCTCTTCGCAGCCGGCTGCTTCACCGGCATCATGAAGGGAACGGGCATGATCACCGCCATGTCGGAAGCCCTGGTTTCTATCATCCCGGCGGCGCTGGGCAGATTCTTCCCGCTCATCGTCGGTGTGATCTCCACGCCTGCCTCCCTGCTCTTTGACCCGGATTCCTTCTACTACGGCGTGCTGCCGGTCCTGGCGGAGACCGCGCAGGGCTTCGGCGTAGCGGCCGCCGATGTCGGCAGAGCGGCTATCCTGGGCCAGATGACGCTCGGTTTCCCGATCTCTCCGCTGACCGCTTCGACCTTCCTGCTGATCGGTCTCTCCGGTGTGGAACTGGGCGACCATCAGAAGAGAACGCTGCCGCTGGCTTGGCTGGTCTCCATCGTCATGCTGGTCGTCGCCATCATCACCGGCGCAGTCGCTATCTGATCACCTCATCAAAGCAGTCGGCAGCCGGGATGGGTTGCCGACTCTGAATAAAATGTGTAACGGCCGCGCCGGAGAGCGCGGCCAGAACCGGAAAGGAATGCAATATGAGAACAATCCGAATCGGCTCCGGCGCCGGATACGCCGGCGACCGCCTGGAACCTTCGCTGGAGCTCATCGAAAAAGGAAATCTGGATTATATCAGCTATGAGTGCCTGGCGGAGCGGACCATCGCCATCGGTCAGGAAGCCAAGCTGAAGGACCCGAATAAGGGCTACAACGGCCTTTTGGAATACCGTATGGAAAAGGCCCTGCCGCTTTGTTGGGAACATAAGGTGAAACTGATCACCAATATGGGCAGCGCCAACCCGCAGGCCGCGGCCAGAAAGTGCGTCGAGATCGCGGAAAAGCACGGCCTCACCGGCATGAAGATCGCCTGCGTAACGGGCGACGACCTGTTGCCGGTCATCGATAAGTATATGGATACGGAAGTCTGGGAGACCCATGAACCGCTGAGCAAGCTTCCCGGCCGCATCGTTTCCGCCAACGCTTATCTGGGTGTTGAGGGAATCGTGAAAGCCTTGGAGCAGGGAGCGGACGTCGTCATTACCGGACGCGTCGCCGACCCGGCGATCTTCATGGCCCCGGCTATTTATGAGTTCGGCTGGGCGATGGACGATTGGGATAAGCTCGGCAAGGGCACGATGATGGGACATCTGCTGGAATGCGGCGGACAGGCGACCGGCGGTTATTATGCCGAGCCGGGCAAGAAAGACGTTCCGGGTATGGGCCATCTGGGCTTCCCCCTCGTCGAGATCGCGGAAGACGCCTCCTTCATCATCACCAAGGTTGAAGGTTCCGGCGGTATCGTAACCCCCTCCACGCTTTCGGAACAGATCATTTATGAGATCCACGATCCGGAGACTTATCTCACCCCGGACGTCACCGCCGACTTCAAGATGGTGAAGTTCACCGAGATCGGGAAAGACGTCTGCCGCGTGGAAGGCGCTACCGGCCGTCCCAAGACCGATACCCTGAAATGCTCGATCGGCTATAAAGACTGTTTCATCGGCGACGGCGAGATCAGTTACGGCGGGCCGGGCTGCCTGGAGCGGGCCAAACAGGCGATCGAAATCGTGAAGGAACGCCTGGAACTGGTCGCGCCGGGGCAGTTTGAAGAGTTCAAGTATGATCTCATCGGCTGCAACAGCCTGTATTGGAACCCGGACTACAAGTATAACGAGGAGCCTTCCGAAGTCCGCGTCCGTATCGCCGGGCGCGCTGCCACGAAAGCGATCGCTGATCTGGTGCCCAATGAGGTCGAAGCGCTCTACACCAATGGACCGGCCGGCGGCTGCGGGGCTGTGAAGAGAACGAGAGACATCGTTTCCGTGGCCTCGATCCTGGTCGACCGGAATGACGTTACGCCACAGGTAGAAGTATTCACCGTATAACGGAGGAGGTAAGAAAATGAAATTATATGATATCGCGCACTCCCGGACCGGTGACAAAGGCAATATCTCCAACGTCTCCCTGATCTGCTATGATCCTAAGGATTTCGAGATGCTGAAGGAGAAGGTCACCGCCGAGCGGGTCAAAGAACACTTTAAAGGTATGGTAAAGGGCGACGTCGTGCGCTATGAACTACCTAATATCTACGCGCTGAACTTCGTGATGCAGGCAGCCCTGGGCGGCGGCGTGACCCGTTCGCTCTCCGTGGACATGCACGGGAAAGGCTTTTCCTCCTATCTCCTGGATATGGACATCTAAACGCGGGAGTATTTAAAATCAAAGCAAAAGGCGGGGGTGACCCGCCTTTTTTGCATTTTCGTAAGAAAAGACGGCGGAGTTTCCCCATCCTTTTCCAGAATGGTGGAATTTTCCCGGCCCAGGATATATAATCAGAATGTGCTGCGAAGATAGACCGTAAGAGCCGAATCTCGGATAACAGAGAGGTGCGCGTTATGTACGATCTGAAGAAGCTCCTTGATACCATCGAGCAGGGGATCTTGATCTGCGATCAGAAGGGGCGTATTGAATACTTCAACGCCAGTTACGGAGCTTTTATCGGGCGGGAACTGGAGCAGGTGCGAGGGATGCCCCTGTTAGACGTGCGTCCCGGAGCGGCAGCGCCCCGCGTATTGGAAACCGGGAAGGCGATCCAGTCCCTCTACCGTCGGGAGAATGACAAGGCTTATTTTGCCGACATCTACCCGATCAAAGAAGGAGAGCGGACTGTAGGCACGGTCTCCGTCGTCACGTATGTAGATCGCGCGCAGCATATCCGCCAACGGGTGGAGGAATTAGAGCGGGAAGAAGAGAAGCTGAAGGTGCGGATGAATCTGACCAATGGAACCCACTACACCTTTGAGAGCATTGTCGGTAACAGCCTGGCGATTCAGAATACCATTGCGTTGGCGAAGAGAATTGCGGAGTTTGATGGCAATATCCTGCTGCAAGGTGAAAGCGGGGCTGGTAAAGAACTGTTCGCGCAGGCCATTCATAACGCCAGCTCCCGGCATGCCCAACCCTTCGTGGCTATCAATTGCGCGGCGATCAGCAAGTCCATGCTGGAAAGCGAGCTCTTCGGCTATGAAGAGGGCGCCTTTACCGGTGCCCGTAAAGGGGGAAAGCCCGGACTCTTTGAAGCGGCAGAAGGCGGAACGATCTTCCTGGACGAGATCTCAGAGATGGATTACGATTTGCAGGCGAAGTTGCTGCGAGTCTTGCAGGAAAAGAAATTGCGGAGGATCGGCGGTATCCGGGAAACCAAAGTGAACGTGCGCGTGATTTGTGCCTGTAACGTTGACCTCAGGCAGTATATCAGCGATAAGAAATTCCGCTCGGACCTCTACTACCGGATCTCCGTGGCGCCGATCAGCGTACCGCCGCTCCGGGAGCGACGGGAGGATATCCCGGATCTGGCCAGGACCTTTCTCCAGAGCGCGGGCATCCAGAACAAACGGGCCTACCGCATGACGGAAAAGGCGAAAGAGCTGGTCATGAATTATACCTGGCCGGGAAATATCCGCGAACTGAAGAATGCCATCGAATACGCGGCTATGATGTCCGCGGACGGCATCATCGACGCGGACACGCTGCCCCCCAGCCTGATCCGGGCAGTCGATAAGGAGGCTGGCGCAACGCAGCGTTTCGTAAAAGAAAGAAGCACGATGGAGCCCTTGCCTCTCACCGAGCGGGTACGCGCTTTTGAACGCCGGGAAATCGAACGCACGCTGGAGGAATTCGGTTCCGGGACTGAGGCGAAACGAGAAGCGGCGAAACGATTGGGGATCTCCCTCTCCTCGCTCTATGCGAAGCTGGGGGCCAGAAGCGACAGGGCAGAGCAGGTATGAGCAAAGCGGACAGGAAGCAAACAGGTGTGGATAAAATAAACAGAAACAAGACCGGGCAGATCAGAATTCTTGCTTTTGGTGATTCCAATACCTGGGGCTATATCCCGGGCGGTGACGGCAGATATCCGGCCGGAACGCGTTGGACAACGATCCTGGAAGAACTGGATCCGGAGATCAGCGTCTGGGAAGAGGGCTTGTGCGGGCGGACGACCGTATTTCAGGAAACAGGCTATCCGGACCGGACAGGTGTCGCGGGACTCCGGGCTTTTTTCATGGGGAGCCCGGTGCCGGACGCGGCTATCCTCATGCTGGGGACAAACGACTGCAAGTCGTGTTTCGGCGTCAGCGCGAAAGAGATTGGGGAAGGGATCCAAACTTGTCTGGATGAGCTGGAAAGAGTACTGCCGCCGCGGCGGATCCTGCTCATGTCACCGATCCTGCTCGGGGAGGACGTCTGGAAACCGGAGAAGGATCCAGACTATGACCGACGATCCGTTACGGTCGCCGGCGACTTAAAAACGGTTTATACGGAGATCGCGACAGCGCGGGGCTGCGCTTTCCTGGCGGCTTCCGATTACGCGGAGCCAGATCCCCGTGATGAAGAACATATGAACGAAACCGGGCACCGGCAACTGGCGGAAGCGGTTTACGGGAAGTTGCGGGAAATGGGCATCCTTGCCCAAAGCGCGGAATGGTAAGGAGAAGCGCCGGCAGACGCGAAAGGAGCATGAAAAATGAGACTGGAACGGATCAATGGACCACGGGTCGAGGAATATCTGAAAAGATCACAGACGGTGCTGATCCCCGTGGGTAGCCTGGAAAACCACGGCCGACATATGCCGCTGGGAACCGATACGCTGATTCCGGAACGGATCACGGAACTGGTGGAAGAGCGCTGTGAGATCCTGGTCGCCCCGACGATCCCCTATGGCGCTACGGACAGCCTGTACGGGTTTCCCGGCACGGTGACCATCGGTACCGACGGCCTGATCATGCTGCTCTCCCGGGTGACGGATTCTCTCTACCGCTACGGGTTCCGGCGCTTCGTGATCCTGAACGGGCACGGTGGCAACAACGCCGCGATCGAACAGGTCGGCCGCGATCTGTATAAAAAGGGTGCTCTGTTAGCCTGCCTGAACTGGTGGAAGATGGCCGGGGAACTGGATCCCGCCTGGGCCGGCGGCCACGGCGGGGCGGAGGAAACAGCCGGCGTCATGGGCGTTGATCCCGCTTTGATCGATCAGAGGTTTATCGAGGGCGGCATGGAGCTGAAGGACGATATAT
>JAFRYQ010000133.1 GCA_017437565.1 Bacillota bacterium | reverse complement strand
TGACCAAAGCGATGTAGAAGACGCGGAAGGCGCCACCCATGCCCATACCGCCAGCAAAGGAGGTAAAGAGCGGGGAGACCGCGATCGTCAGCAGCATGCCGACACCGCTCATCATGGCCACGCCGCCGGAGATCATCATCGGGTTCTTGCCCATGGCATACTCGATCAAGAGCATGCTGCTCGCCGTGACCGGGACGTTATAGAAGAAACCGAGCAGGATGATCAGTAAAGTGATCGGAACCGGGCTGGTGATCGTTGTCGTCAGCACGCCGCAGATCAGGTAGACAACCGCTGCGACCAATAGGATCGGCTTACGCATCGGCACCTGCGCGACCAGGATACCACCGATCAGGGAACCGATCATGCCGGCGATCGAGAACAAGCTGACCGCCGTCGTGATGGTGCCAGCCGGAATGCCGACCGTACCCAGGAAAGTCGGCAGGAAGGTCGCTCTCGCTGTATCGACGATGATGAAAATGCCGAAGAAGATCATGATCTTCCAGCACTGGGCATCCTTCAGGGCCAACCCCAGCGAACTCTGGCTCTTGCCGATGGCTGCCGCTTGCTCTTTCTGTGCCTTCTCCTGTGCCTCCAACTCCGGGCTGGTCTTACCAGCCACGAGCCAAAGGACAGCGAAAATAATGTTGATAACCGCATAGACCAGGAATGCTTTCTGCCAACCGCCGAGCGCGGCGGAGAGCGGCCCGATGATGGCTACCGTCGCGGCAATCGCGAGCGCGCTGCAGATGGAGTTGATGGTCATCGCATAACTTCTTTCCTTGCCCTCGAACCAGGTGGAAATGATCGGCGTCGCCATGACGGTGCCGAGGCCCTGGCCGAAACCGGCGATCGCGCGTCCAGCGATGAAGATGCCCACGTTCGGGGCAAAAGCCTGGATCAAAGCTCCGGCTGCCAGGCAGCAGATGCCAAGTTTTACGGTCTTCAGAGCGCCGATCCGGTCACCGATGGCGCTGCCGATGAACATGCAGACACCCGCCGCGACGAGCTGGACCGTAATGGAAAGCCCGACTACGGAGATATCCGCGTTAAAGGTCTGCATGATGTCGCCCATGATCATGGTCGCCGCGAGATAGGGAAGCATCGCGCAGACCACGATCGAACAGATCAGGACTTCCTGGAACCAACGTCCTTTTCTCTTGAAGGGAACTCCGTCCATTTTCTTACTCCTTTCCGCGCTATCTGCTCAGGCAGACGCCGCCATCAATGACACAGGAATTCGCGTTCATGAAGTAAGATTCATCGGAAGCCAGATAGACAGCCAACGGCGCGATCGCGTCCGGCATCACGAACTGATAGCCGGTCCAATCGGCCTGGTGCGCGTTATAACCGCGGGTATGATGCATTTGGATCCCTTCCGGATTCCATTTATCCATCGGCGCGGATTCCTGAATATTGCTCGCGATCGGACCCGGGCAGATGGAATTGGCCCGGATACCCTTGGCGCCGTATTCAAACGCGATCGATTTCATAAAGGCATTCGCCCCGGCCTTGGAGGCGCAGTAAGCAGGGCCGCCGGTCGCGCTCTCGAAGGCGGCGTTACTGGTGATCAGGACCAGGGACGCTTTGATCTCGTTCGGTACGAAATACTGCAGGGCTGCACGGCAAATCTTCATCGTGCCTGTCAGGTTGATGTCGATGACGCGGTTCCAGCCCTCATTCGTCATATGTTCAGCAGGTGTGAAATCATCGATCACGCCCGCGTTATGGGAGAGGACGTTGCAGGTACCGAAGGTATCCACGCAAAGCTTGACCGCCGCGGCGCAATCCTCATCGCACGTTACGTTTCCTTTCATTATCACAAGACTGTCCACGAAACCCTTTTCGGCTGCTTCCTGTGTGAGTTCCGCCAGCCTTGCTTCGTTCAGATCGATCGCCGCTACTTTCGCGCCTTCCGCGAGAAACGCCAGCGCGATCTGCTTTCCCATTCCGGAGGCCGCCCCGGTTACTACGGCAGCTTTACCCTGTAAACGATCTGCCATTTTATCTCTTCCTTTCTGTTCCTGCCCGCATGGGCAATCTGTATGATCGATATGATCGATCCATGATACCGAAAAGGGTCCCGGCCGGAGATCCTGTTCTAAATATAACGGAAGGGATAGAAACAGAAAATACTCATGGATGGGTATCTTAATTTTCTGCGTTTTCTGTATAATGGTAGATGTAAAAATGGCCTTTTTCTGTTCGGAGGTGCATCAATATGAAAAAGAACCTGCAATCCGCTTTCACTACCTTTCGAACGAACCCGGTAGCCCTTACTCGGATCTACGATTTGTTATGCGCCTGCAGCCAGGCTCGTACGCCAAAGGAATTCATCCAGGCTCTGTTTGCCCAGCTCGCTGAAAAATGCCCCTACGATCAGGCCATCGCCTTCTTTTTTGACCGAAACGGGAAGATTTCCGACGTCTATACGCTCGGCACCCGGCCGGGCTGGTTGGAAACTTATCTGAACTACTACATCGAGACAGCGGACGTTGCCGCCATCGGTATGGACATGCGGCCTACCTCAGAGAACGAGAAGCAGGAGCCCTTCGATATAACCGAATGGGATCGTCTCCCGGTTTCGGAGTTTAAACGGGACTATATTGATCCCGTCAATCTGAAATACACACTTTCATTCTCCTTTTTTGATATGAGCGGAGGCATACGGGCTGCCATCTGTCTGGATCGCTGCACCAAAAAGCCCTTCCGTCCGGAAGAGCTGGAATTGCTGGAATGGTCGCTACCTGTTCTCACGAACATGCACCGAAATTTCTTCTACAAGGACGTGGAGAACGTGGAGACGGCTTCTCTGTGGGAAGCATACCGTCTGACCAAGCGGGAAGCGGAGATCGCCGACATGCTCTGTCAGGGCATGAAAGCCGCCCGCATCAGCGCTACCCTCTTCATCGCCGAAGCGACCACCCACAAACACATCGCCCACATCTACCGTAAAGCCGGCGTCTCCTCACAACAGGAACTGATCGCCCGCGTACTCAGCCGCCGCGCTTTGCAATAAAGATTTTCCAAAAAACACGCAGACCCATAATGGATCTGCGTGTTTTTCCTCTCGCGCTACTCTTCCGCGTCGTTTCCCCAGGCAGCTTCGTTGAGCTTCCGCAGCAAGCCGATGAGTTGTTCCTTTTCCGCATCGGTCAAAGCGGCAAAAGCCCGGTCCAGACGTTCGTTCCTCTCGTCAGCGAGCTCTGCCGTCCGCGCTTCGCCTAATTCCGTCAGCGTGATCAGCGTCGCCCGCTTGTCACTCGGATCTACCGTTCTGCGAACGTAACCGTCGTTCTCCAGCTTGGAGATGAGCTCCGACACCGAAGAGGGATTGATCCGCAACCGCTCCGTCAGGGTCTTCTGTCTGACGCCACCCTCAAAGCTGCCGATGAGGTTGAGCAGCCGTTCCCGGCCAAAGGCCCGATGCTGTTTCTGCATATGACCATTGCCGTCTTCCGGGCCATGCCCGTGCATCGGACCGCGGCCACCTTCTTCCATGCCGCATCCCCTTCTGTGACAGCCGTGATGTCCGCCTTCATGACCGTGACGATGGCCTTCCGGTCTTCCCTCCCCGAAGCCGGCTTCCATCGCCGCTTTACGGACTGCCCGCGGCGCTCTGATCAATTGTTCCAATAATCTTTCGTTAACCGTTTTATCCATCCTACACTTTCCTTTCTATGGGTTTCCCCACTACACAGGGCAATACTTTCATTTAGTTCGGTACCGAACATAATATAGTATGTGGTTTCCCTGTTGTCAAGTTATTTCGGCACCAAAATAAATTATTTTTTTATTTCCCGCTAAGCAAGAAAACCGGGCCCTGTCCGGGCCCGGAAATCGGAAAGCGCTTCGTTTGCTTTGATCATGTCCGGCCTATTTCCTGGCCGCCAGGATCTCCTTAAGCTGTTCCACCGTAAAGTGGTAGGCGGAATTGCAGAAGTGGCATTTCACTTCGATCGTCTCGCCGTCATCGATCATCTCCTGCAGATCGCTGTCCTTTAAAGTGGCCAGGGCCGCCGCGATCCGTTCTTCGCTGCAGTTGCAGAAGAAACGCACGGGGAGCCGCTCCGTGATCTCAAAGCCAAGGTCGCCGACGAGTTCCGTGAGGATCTCTTCCGGTCCCAGGCCCTGTTCCATGAGGGAAGTCACCTGCGGCAGGTCCGCCAGTTTCTTCTCCAAGGCAGCGATCACCTCTTCCGGCGTATCCGGCATCAGCTGCAGGATAAAGCCGCCGGCGTGCTTCACGGTGCAATCGGTATCGACCATCACGCCCAAGCCGACCGCGGAAGGCGTCTGTTCGGAAACCGTGAAGTAATAAGCCAGGTCTTCCGCGATCTCACCGGTCTGCAACTCGATCTGTCCGGAATAGGGTTCTTTCAGCCCCAGATCCTGGATCACCGTCAGCGTTCCCGATCCGACCGCGGATCCGACGTCCAGCTTGCCGGGCCCTTTCCGCGGGATCTCCACGTCCGGGACGAGCGGATAACCTTTGATGTTGCCGTGACTGTCGGCAGTGACTGTCAAGCCCTGGATGGGACCATTGGAGCGGATCATCAGGGTCAGCAGGTCATCCTCTCCCTTCATGCCGGAACCCATCATGGCACAGGCTGCCAAAAGCCTCCCTAACGCCGCCGTCACGACCGGGCTCGTTCCATGCCGCCGGCGTGCTTCTTCCGCCGTTTCCGTCAGATCACAGGCAAACGCCCGGATGCTTTGACCCGCAGCCGTGGCGCGGATGATGCAATCACTCATGTCATGCTTCCTTTCTGTCTATTTACAGTCCGTAGATCTCACTGTATTTCGTCTCCAGATAGCGGATATAGGCCTCCGCCGTCGGTTCCTGCCCGAGCGCGTCCCGCAGGATCTTCTGCGTCGGGTAGAGTTTCCCGTACTGCCAGATGTGCTCCCGGTTCCAGGCGTTGACCAGGCTGAGGTCTCCGGCTGCCACCGCCGCCTCGACATCGACCGTCTCCTTCATTTTCTCCAGAAGGGCCGCTCCGTAGACGTTCCCGAGCGCGTAAGACGGGAAGTAGCCGAAACCGCCGCCTGACCAGTGCACATCCTGCAGGACGCCGTGCGCGTCATCGGGGACCTCGACGCCGAGGTATTCCCGGTACAAGCGGTTCCATTCCGCCGGCAGGTCTTCCGTTGAGAGCGTGCCGTTAAACAAACGTTTCTCCAGTTCATAGCGAATCATGATGTGCAGGCAGTAGGTCACCTCGTCCGACTCCGTACGGATGAGCGAAGGCGTGACGCGGTTCACCGCCCGGTAGACGTCTTCCGCCGTAAAGCCTTTTACCCGCTCCGGGAAGAGTTCCTGCAGTTTCGGGAAGATATGGTTCACAAAGGCGCGGCTCCGCCCGATCAGGTTCTCGTAGAAACGGCTCTGGCTCTCGTGCAGGCCCATGGAACCGCCGCCGTCTAAGGCCGTATAGGCCAGTTCGTCAGCCGATCCGGTATCGTAGAGCGCGTGCCCGCCCTCATGCACGACGCTGAAGAGCGAATCGGCGTAGTTATCCAGCTTATAATTTGTGGTGATACGCTCATCGTAATGCGAACCGAGAGAAGTCGTGAAGGGGTGCAAGGTCGTCGTGAATCCTACGTGCGCGCGGTCCAGCCCCAGCAGATCCATGAGGTAGGGGACGAGTTTGGCCTGGGCCTCTTCCGGGGCTTCTCCCCGGACCGGTGTTTCATCGACCTGCTCCGCCGCCCCGATCTTCTGGATGAGCGGCACGAGATGCGTGCGCAGCCCGTCAAAGAAGGCGTCGAGCTTTTTCTGATCCATACCCTCTTCATATTCGTCCAACCAGTAATCATAGGGCTCTTTCTCCGGCGCGCAGTAACCGGCAATGCGGGTCGTCGCCGCGATCAGCCGGTCCAGATAAGGCCGGAACGACGCGTAATCGTTTTCTTCTTTCGCGCGGTGCCAGACCGCGCCGGCCTCGACCGTCAGCTTCTCAAAAGCGATATATTCCTCCATGGGGATTTTCTGCATGTGGCGGATTTCCTTCAGCAGCAGATAGACCATGCGCTGCTCTTTTTCCGTCAAAGCCTCCTGCTGTCCGTCCAGATATTCCAGGAGCTGCACGGTCTCCGCGCCGATCGCCAGTTTATACAGTTCTTCCCCCAGGATCGCCATCGTATGGGCGCGGTTCGCCGCCGTTCCTTCCGGAGCCGACGTATCCCCGTCATACTGAAGAAGCGCCGTCGCGTGTTCGTAAGCGCTCATCTTTTCCTGCAGTGCCAGCAGTTCTTTTCTCGCTTGTTCCAGTTCCATTTTCCTATCCTTTCTTCCGCGGGCGTCGCCGCCCGGTTTGTACGATCTGAGATATTACAGATATCCTGCCATATATACCGGAAGATATATTATACCATCCTTTTTACGTAAGTCATCCGTATGCAACACAAAAGCCTCGCTTAACTGCTCCGTGTACTTCTTCCTGAATTTTTTCAGCGAGGACAGGGTATAATTCTTTCCGGATTTGACTTCCAAGGGCGAGATATTATGCCGGTTTGTGATCTTGCTTTTAGCCAGCAGAAAATCTATTTCCATTCTGCTATTCTTATCCGTGCGCGAAGAATTCGAGTAAAAGTACAGAGTTCTGTCGTTTGCAGCCAGCATCTGAGCAACTATGTTCTCAAAGATCATGCCTTCGTTTACTTCCAGTTTCCCAAACAGGAGTTTTTTATATAGTTCTTCTGAGACGATTCCGTTTTCATCAAAAGAATGGCTGATCAGAAGTCCGGTATCTCCCATATACAGTTTGAAGGAAGCATTATCTCTGTTGAGTTTCAGCCCTATGTTAGGTTCTGTGGAGTTGAAACAAATATTGGTAAACATGGAATCCCGGAGCCACAGAAATGCACTCTTATAATCTCTGAACCTTGCCCCTTTTCCCAAAGAAGAAAGAGCGAATTTCTTCTCATGCTTAGATAATTGCGACGGGATCTCATCAAAGATGCTCTCTACTTTTCCTGTGTAACCTTCTGCGTGCTTCCGGATGTCTTCCCGGTACAGGGTCAGGATGTCCCGTTTTATCTGATCTACCGCTTCAAAGTCTTTCGTTTCTATGTATTCCCTGACAGCCTGGGGCATACCGCCAATAATAACATATTCACGGAACAAGGTCATGACCTTACGGTGCATCGCCTGCCCCATCGCTTTTCGTTTCGCGAAGCAGTCCTTTATCACTGGGATAACCGCATCTTCGCCCCTAGCCCAGAGAAACTCTTCAAAATCCATCGGGTACATTTTAATATGTCGTTCCTCGGACGGGATAACAATATCTTTTACATTTTTCTTTATCGACATCAGGGAACCCGTCTCGATATAATCGAACCTCCCATCCGCCACAAGGAATTTGATTGCCGCCCTGGCGCGGGGACAGAGTTGGACTTCATCCAGGATGATCAGGGACTCTCTGTCGTACAGTTTCACGTTAAATGCCGCTGACAGATACATAAAAAAGCTTTCCAGATCTCTCAGATTCATATCAAATAGATCGGTTATTTCTTTACCGACCTCATTAAAATCGATCAGAATATATGACCGATAGTTCTTCCGGGCAAAATCCTCAACGATAAAGCTCTTGCCCACACGTCTGGCTCCGTCAATAAGCAAAGCAGTTTTCCCATCGCTCTTTATCTTCCAATTTAAGATCTTTTCCTCTATTTTACGTCTCATAAGCTCCCCTACGCACTAAATCAAGAATTCTAAATCCGTCGATTCGCACTATATCAAGGCTTTTTGAGTTTAACACGCCATATACACCAAATCAAGATTTTTTAACAGATCCATTTTCACCAAATCAAGATTTTTCCGGTCGCTCCTGAAACTGTAAAATCGATTTTCGTCTTGTTCAGATCCCGCGATGCCGGCGCATAGCCGCAATCATCCGTTCCACCAGTTCCGGCTGGGAATCGTACCAGAGATGCGGATAGCCCCACGCATGGTCATCGCCCAGATGCAGACAGGGCCAGGAAGCAGCCCCGCTCGCCTTTTCTGCCTGGGCGTCCCGCCCGTTATTCGTGGTATCGAAATAATGGAATTCGTGTCCTTTGATCACGGCGCCGGCCGGCAGCAGGCCGTCGCGCTCCGCTTGGACTGTAATATAGCCGAAACGGGAGAGTTTCCCGGTATTCGCCGCGCGGCCCGGCAAGACACCAAGCATCGGGAAGACACCGGTTTCCGTCTCCATCTCCTCCAGCAAATACATAAAACCACCGCATTCCGCCAGGCTGGGAAGACCGGCCGCAAGCGCGCCAGCGATTGCTTCCCGCATTTTCAAATTCCCGCTCAGTTCGGCCGCGTAAAGCTCCGGATAGCCGCCGCCGAGCAGCAGGCCGTCCGTTCCTTCCGGCAGCTTCTCATCACGCAGGGGTGAGAATTCCCGGATCTGTACGCCGCGCCGTGTAAAGGCCCGCAGATTCTCCGCGTAATAGAAACAAAAGGCTTCATCCCGGGCAACCGCCAGCGTCAAAGGCCGCAGGGGCGTTCCTTCCGCCCTCTTTTGCCGACATGCTCCGCTTGGATCCGGGCAGATTTCGTGATTTTCAGGTTCATCTGCCCGCGTTTTTGTCAAAATCCGGGCAGATGCGGATTTTTGTAAGGATATCTGCCCATCCTCGCTCCGGGCGGCGCGCTCCGACCGCGTCGGCGGTTCCGCCATCAGGTCCAGAATCCCCGCCACGTCGCAATGCTCCGCAAGCAAAGCTGAAAACAGATCGACCTGCCTCTTCAAATCGCCGATCTCACCGGGCATCTTCAGCCCCAGGTGCCGGCTTTCCAGACGGATGCGCTTCTCATTGGGAATGAACCCGAGGAGACGCACCGGTTCCGCCCGCCCAGAGCCAGCCTTCCCACGCATGACAGCCATCTCCGCCAGCATCGTTTCGATCTGCGGAGCCAATTGCGCGTAATAGTTTTCCGAGATTCGGTTCAGGACCAGGCCGCGGATCAGCCCGTCCTCGTCGTCAGTCAGAATACCTTTGATCAGGGAGAGCAGGGTATAGCCCATGCCCTTCGCGTCCACGACCAAAAGGATCGGCACGCCGGTCATCCGCGCGATCTCATAGCAGGAACCGCGTTTCCCTTGGCCACTGATCCCGTCATAGATGCCCATGACCCCTTCCAGCACCGCGTACTCGGCGTCGGATGCCGTCAGGATTCCACGCACTTCTTCCGCGTCACTGAAGAAAGGATCGAGGTTTTCGCTATCCACGCCGATGACGGTGCGGTGGAACATCGGATCGATAAAATCCGGTCCGCATTTATAGGAGGCCGTCGGTCCCTGCCGTTTCAGGAGATTCAACAGACCACAGGTGAAGATCGTCTTACCGCTACCACTCTTCGGCGCGGCGATCAGGATTTGTCTCATGAGAGGGCCTTCTTCCCTTATCATTCCTCAGGAGTTTTCGCTTACCTGCATGGTGAAGGAAGCGATGAGCACCGGGTTTTCCGCCATCATCAGATGATAATTGCCGAGCGCGCGGCTCCGCGCGACCTGCACCTGCTCGACCGTGAGATCGTAAACCAGGTCCTCCCGTTCCCAAGCGGAAAGGAGGCCATTGATCTCCGCGATGGTTTCCAGGCTGACGGCGTTGATCACCACGCGCGCCGATGGATTCTTTTCCCGGATACAGGCCAGGATCTCCTTTAGATTGCCGCTCGAACCGCCGATGAAGACGTGGGTCGGTGTCTCCAGTTCCGCCAGTGCTTCCGGAGCTTCACCCCGGATGACCTTCAGGTTCGGCGTCCGGTGTTTCCGGCTGTTCATGCCGATCAGATCCGCCGCTTCCTCTTTTTTCTCGATGGCGTAGACCCGGATGGTTTCATCCAGGGCCGCCGCCTGTACCGCGATGGAGCCGGTGCCACTGCCGACGTCATAGAGGACCGCGTTCTCCGTCAGTTTCAACCGCGCCAGGGAAAGATGACGGATGGCCTCTTTCGTCATGGGCACGCGGCTGCGCTCGAACTCTTCATCCGCGAGCAAGGGGAAGAGGACGCGCTTCCGCGGCACGCCAGTTTCCAGCAGCGCTACGTAGGATCCGTCCGGCAGCTGGTCCGTCGCAAGGCCAGTCGCCACGTCGACCGTAAAGATCCGTTCGTCCGGATAGGACAGATTATAGCCCAGGGTCATCCGGGTGTCCGCCAATCCGGCCGCGCGTAAGCTTTGACAGAGCGCATCGATATCCGCGCGCCCGGAAAGCAGCGTGAAGACTTTGCCGGCGCGCTTCAGTTCCCGCAGGAGCTCACCCAGGGCCCCGGCGTCGCCGGCGCGGCCATGCAGGCTCAGCAGACGGGCGTCGGAATAATCGGTACCGGTGCGCGCCGCCAGATAGGAAAGCGACGAGATGCCGGGCAGGATGCGGATCTCTGCCGTGAGCCCGGCTTCTTCCAGACCGGCTGCGAGGCCAGTCCGCATTTTCTTGGCGCCGCTGAAGAAACCGCTGTCGCCGCTGAACAGGACGGCTGCCCGCGCCGGGCGTTCCCGCAGCAGGACCGGCAGCACGTCTTTTGCCAGATAGCAGGGGTAGCAGGTTTTCTCCTCATAACCGGCCAGCATGCGTTTCGCTCCGCACAGAATATCTGCCGCCGCGATGGCCTGCGCGGCCTCACCGGTCAGCAGGTCCCGGGAACCCGGCCCGATGCCGATCAAAGCGATCTCCATCCGCTGCGGTTCCGCTGTGCTTCCCTCCGCGTCGGGCACGCCGGTGATTTCCGTCCCGGCAGTCCCCTCACAATTGGCCTCTGCGCCAAAGTCGCGGAGCGCCTCGGCGACGGAAATACCCCTTTCTTCCCGCGGCCGCCCAATCACAAAGGCTTTCGTCCCCGTTTCCGCGCAGGCCCGGATCTTTTCCGGGTAGCCGCCGCTCACGCCTGTTTCCTTCGTCACCAGGACACGGGCGTCGTACTGGCGGATCAGCGCGCGGTTCATTTCCAGCGTAAAGGGTCCGTGCATGGCGATCACGTGTTTGCCGGTCAGGCCGGCTTCATTAGCCAGCCCGATGCTCTCTATCGAGGGCAGGACGCGGGCATAGAGACGGCCCGTCAGCGAGCCCTCTTTCGTAAAGACGTGCAACTCCTTACTGCCCGTGGTGAGCAGGATATTCCCTGTCGTCTCGCCGAGGGCTGCCGCGCAGGCTTCCGCGTCAGGGAAATAGCGAAGGTCGGCGCCGGCAACCAGATCCGCGCCGCTTTCTTCTTCCCGCAGGACGCGGATATATTCCTTTCCCGTTTTCCGGCAAGCCTCCCGCAGGTTTTCGGTCACGACCAACGCGAAGGGATGTGTCGCGTCATAGACACGATCCGCCTGCTCCCGAAGGAAGTCTTCCATTTCGCCTTCATCCAGACGGCCGCTGTGGACGGTCACCAGAGGATCTTCCGTCATCATCAGCTGGCCGTAATCCGTCGCCACACAGACGGTATGCGCGATCCCGCGCGCCGCCAGGCCTTCGGAAAGCGTCCGTCCCTCTGTCGTTCCCGCAAATATTACGATTCGTTTCATAAGCGGTATCCTCGCGGCGTCACCAGCCGGTCCCCGCTGATGCGGGTCTGGGAATTGCCGATGAAGCAGGTGGTGAACATATCCACCTTTTCCTCCGCCAGTTCCGCCAGCGTCATGACGCGGTATTCTTCACCTTCGCGGCCGATATTGCGCACCCAGCCGCAAGCCGTTTCCGGGCTCTTTTCTTCCATCAGGATGGCGCAGGCTTTACGCAGGTAGTCCGCCCGCTTGTGGCTGGACGGATTGTAAAGCGCGACGCAGAAATCGCCGGCCGCCGCCGCGCGCAGGCGCTTCTCAATGAGCTCCCAGGGCGTCAGCAGATCGCTGAGGCTGATCACGCAGAAATCGTGCGAAAGCGGGGCCCCCAGCACCGCCGCGCCGCTCATGGCTGCGGTAATGCCCGGAATGACCACGACTTCCGCCGGGACGCTTTCCCGATACTGTTCTGCCATCTCCAGCATGATAGACGCCATCCCATAGACGCCGGGATCGCCGCTGCAAACCATTGCGACGTCTTTTCCTTTGCCGGCCTCATCAAAGCACATCCGGCAGCGTTCGGTCTCCTGCTTCATGGGCGTGCTCAGCATTTCCTTTTCCGGGAAGCGGTCCCGGATCAGGTCGAGATAGACGGTATAGCCAATGATGACGTCCGCTTCTGCCATCGCGCGCTCCGCCTGCGGCGTCGTCATCGCCTCCGTGCCGGGTCCCAGCCCGACGACATAAATGGTGGGATTTTTCTTCATTTTCTACCTCCCGTAAGCACGCGCGCAGGCGCAGGTCACGCCGCCCGCCGCATGTTTTTTCATGATCAGTTCCCCGCCGGAACCGGCGGCCAGGACCGCCGCCCGCTCGCAGACGTTATCGACGCCGGCGGTCTGCCGGACGAATTCCGAAGGCGTAAATTCTCCTTCCGCTTTCGCCAGCAGGCTGGCGGTAAAGGTGAAGAACGGCACGCCGAGTTCCCTCGCCAGTGCCAGGAGTCCTTCTTCTTCCGCCTTCAGGTCGATGCTGGCCAGCGCGCTCACTTCCCCAAGCGAGATCCCGGCTTCTGCCAGGCAGGCGCTGACAAAGGCGCGAATTTCCTCTTTCCCCTTGCCGCGCCGGCAACCGATGCCCAGGACGAAGCCCGGCGGCGCCAGGCGCAGATCCCGTAGCGCTTCATCCGTTCCGTTTAAGCAGAGGGTGACCGCCGCGTCGACCGGCCCGTCCGCCGACAGCGCTGCCGTTTCCGCGCTCCCGGCTGCCGTTCCTTTAGCAGCCGTCCCCGGCTCCTTTCGAATGAGGACGTCCACCGGCTTTGTCGGCGGATAGTCCTGGATCGCGATCGAGACCGGCTTCCCGGCCAGCGCTTTCGTGGAAACGCGGGCGATCCCTTCCCGGTTTCCGATCTTCAGCCCGTTCTCGCGGGCAAAGACGTCGACGGAAAAGGCCCCGTTCACGTCCGTAGCCGTGGTGATGACCGGCTCCGCGCCCAACGCAGCCGCGATCCGCGCGGCCAATTCGTTGGCGCCGCCGTAATGGCCGGAAAGCACCGGGATAACATGCAGTGCCTGCTCGTCCAGGACCAGCACCGGCGGATCGGTGAGCTTATCCTTCACGAAAGGCGCGATCGTCCGCACGGCGATTCCCAGGGCACTGACGAAGACAAGCGGCGTCCCTTCCCGGAAGGCAGCTTCCGTAAAGGCCGCCAGCGTCCCCGCCGCTTTATCATAAGCCAACGCTTCCCCAGCAGAAATCGTGCCGCTCTCTCCTAAGGCAACGATGACCCGGGCGGCCGTTTCCCGCCCTTTCTCCGTAAAGCTAACGATCCGTATGCGCATGGCGGTATTCCGTGGAAAACGGGGGGTCGTAAAGCTTTGATTTTTCATAATTGTTGGCGCCGATGACCTTCCCCACCAGGACGAGCGCGGTCTTGCGGATGCCGTGCGCGCGCGCCGTCTCTTCCAACTCAGCGACCGTGCAGACGAATTTCATTTCGTCTTCCCAGGTCGCCTTGTAGACCAGCGCTGCCGGTGTATCCGGACGGTAGCCGCCCGCGATCAGCCGCGCGGAAAGCTCGCCGAGGCTGCCGGCGCTGAGGTAGATGGCCATCGTGCTGTCATGAGCCGCAAACTGTTCGATGCTCTCCTTCTCCGGCACACCGGTCTTGCCGGCCATGCGAGTGATGATGAGCGACTGGGAAAGGCCGGGCAGGGTGAACTCCAGGTCCAAAGCGGAAGCCGCGCCGAAACAGGCGCTGACGCCGGGACAGGATTCATAAGCGATGCCCAGCTCGTCCAGGGCATCCATCTGTTCTTTAATAGCGCCGTAAATGCTCGGGTCACCCGTGTGCAGGCGGACGACCAGCAGGCCGCGGGTCTGTGCCTCGCGATATTTTTCCACCACATCTTCCAGCGTCATATGGGCGCTGTTATAGATCTCGCAGCCCGCTTTCGCATAGTCCAGCAACTGCGGATTGACGAGCGATCCCGCGTAGATGACCATGTCGGCGGCGGCAATCAGGTCGCGGCCGCGCACCGTGATGAGGTCCGGCGCCCCGGGTCCCGCGCCGACGAATACTACCTTTGCTTCTGCCATTGCTCTTTGATCTCCTTTACCAAAGCCGCGGCACCGGCCGTCTCGCCGAGACGCCCCAGCTCTTTCACAAACATGATGCATTCGACCCCGACGTCGCCGCCGAGCCGCTTATCCAGATAATAACGGACACGCTCTGTGAGCCGTTGCCCGACAGGGGCCAGCAGCCCGCAGCGATCCAGCACCGCGAAGGCTTCCTCCGTCGTATAAGCGTCCAGGATCTCCAGGACCGTCTGCCGGTCCGCGCCTTCCCGCACCGCGGCCGCCGCGATGATCTCCATGCGGGAGTCCGCTTCGTGGGAATGGGTATTCATGATGCCGCCGGCGATCTTCACCAGCTTCCCGGCGTGGCCGACCAGCAGCATCTTGCGAAAACCGAGGCGGGCGACCTCATCACAGGTCACCCCGATGAAATTACTGCATTTTACGGACTTATCCAGATCGAACCCATATGCGGCCGCCATGAAATCGAGGCCGTAATTGCCAGGCGCGATCGATGCCAGTTCGTCTCCGACCGCGCGCCGCTGCCGCAATTCCACCCGGATCGTTTCAATCAAAGCTTCACTGCTCATCGGCTCCACGACGCCGCTGGTGCCGATGATGGAGATGCCGCCGACGATCCCCAGCCGGGGATTGAAGGTCTTCTGGGCTGTTTCCTCCCCGCCCGGAACGGAGATCTCTACTTCCATACCGGTGCCGGGGTCATAGAGTTCCAGAACCTCCGTGACCTCCCGCGTGATCATCTGCCGCGGCACGGAATTGATGGCGTGGTTGCCGACCGGCTGGTCCAGACCCGGCTTGGTCACCAGGCCGACCCCTTTCCCGCCGCGGATGCGCACACCTTCCCGGTCGCTCCGCTTCACTTCCGCGTAGACCAGCAAACCCGTCGTCACGTCCGGGTCGTCCCCACCGTCCTTCCGCACCGCGCATTTCACGGAGTCCGGCGTCCTGCTGATATCCAGGATCTCCGCCGGGAAGACGACGCCTTTCGGTGTCTGGATGGTGATCCGCTCCTTCCGCTGGCCCGTGAGGAGCATGATGGCCGCTGCTTTCGCGGCGGCGGCGGCGCAGCTTCCGGTCGTAAAGCCGTGTCGCAATTCCTGTTTTTCGCTCATCGGGCACCTCCCTCCGCCTGGCGGGCGAACGTCCGCAGGGCGCTAAGCAGCGCTTCGTTTTCCTGCCGGCTGCCAACGGCAAAGCGGAAATAGTCCGTTCCCAGGCCATGGAAATTCGCGCAATCGCGCACCAGGATCCCCGCTACCGCCGCCAGGCGCCCGGCCAGGCCCGGCCATGGCGCCCGCACAAGCAGGAAATTGGCATCGCTCGGATAGACTTTAAAACCAAGCTCCGCTAAAGCTGCCGCCAGGCGCTCCCGCTCATCCGCGTTATAGGAAAGCGCGTCTGCCGCGAAAGAGGTTTCCAGAAGCTCGCGCGCGCAGGCAACGCCGACCGCCTCCGCGAAAACGGAAAGATTCCACTCCGGCAGCTCGCGCATCACCCGTTCCGCCAGTTCCTCCGTCCCGGCGAGCAGATAGCCAACGCGAGCCCCCGGCACGGCAAAAGTCTTGGTAAAGGCTTTCACCCGCAGGACGCCCGGCTCCGCCGCCACGTCAAAGGCTTCCGGTCCGGCTACTGCCCGGCTCCGGTCTCTTTGCCGGCCCCGGAGCGCTTCTACGCCGCGGGCCGTCAGTTCCAGATAGCATTCATCCAGCACCAGCAGGATGCCATGCTCCTGACAATAACGGATCACGTTTTCCTTTAAAGCCGCCGGGATCAGGCTGCCGTTCGGATTATTCGGGTCGGCCAGGAAGAGCAGCTCCGGCTCTTCGCGCTCCAAAAAACGCAGGAAATCTTCTCCCAGGGTGAAACCGGTTTCCTCCCGCAAGGGATAACGCCGCACCGCCAGCGCTTCCGTCCCATAGCCGCCAAGCGCGTACTCGTAACCGGAATAGCAGGGTTCCGTCAAAGCCACCCGCTGCGGGCGGAAAGCCCTTACGATGGCCGTAAAGAGTTCGGAAGCCCCGTTACCACAGACGACGCGCGCCATCGGCACGCCTTCCGCCCGGGCAACCGCGTCCCGCAGTTTGGTATAAGCGGGATCGGGATATTTCCACATCTCAGCCGCCGCTTCCCGCGCGGCGGTCCGGATGCGGTCCGGGAGCGGGTAAGCGTTCACGGAAGCGGAAAGATCGATCGCGAGGCCATCCTGCCAGCCGGTACCGCCGTGCGCGTGCATCTTCATCGCGCTTCTCCTTGCCCGGATTCCGGTTGCGAAGCCGCCGTGGACGAGGTGCCGGACGCAAAGTCCAGGCGCGCTTCCCGCAGCATCGCGTAGACTGCTTCCATATCCATATTCTGCCGGATCACGTCCGCCAGATGATCGTATTCGCGTTCCTTATAAGCGCGGCGGCTGAGCGCGCCGGTCGTCTCGACCTGAACGCCTTTCCGTGCCGCGAGCGCCGCGACGATGGCACCGGCAATGCCCGCTTCATCAAAGAAACCGTGCACATAGGTCCCGTAAACGTTCCCGCAGCGATAGCCGGTACCGCCGGAAGTGAAGGCTTTCACGACAGGACGGTTGCCCGCTTCGCTGATCTCCGTCTGCCCCATATGGATCTCATAGCCGGTCACGGCCATCCCGGTGAGCGCCGGGAACAGCGGACCGCCGTCCGCGACAGTGCCCCGGTACTGGCGGGTCGTCTTTTCCCCGGCCATGACCGTACTGATCGGCAGGAGTCCGAGCCCCTTTTCCGTGCCGCCCTCTTCCACACCCAGGGGATCGCGGACTTCTTCTCCGAGCATCTGGAAACCGCCGCAGATCCCAAAGAGCGGTTTACCGGTTTCTTTATAGGCCCGCAGGGCTTCCCCCATGCCGGAGGAGCGCAGCCAGCGCAGGTCGGCGATGGTATTTTTGGAGCCGGGAATGACGACCAGGTCCGGGTCGCCGAAGTCCCGCACGTCAGAAACGTAGCGGACGGAAACGCCGGCAAACTGTTCAAAGACGTCGAGATCGGTGAAATTGGACAGCCAGGGCAGGCGGATGGCACAGATATCGATGGCCGCCGCTTCTTCCGGCCGCTGTTTCAGGAAGCGTTCCGAAAGGGAATCCTCGTCCTCCAACCGCAGTTTGGTATAAGGAATGACGCCGACGAAAGGCACCGGCATCTTATCCTTCATCATCTCGATACCCGGATCGAGCAGCGTCTTATCGCCGCGGAATTTATTGATGATCACGCCGGTCAGGCGCTCTTTCTCACTTTCAGACAGAAGGAGATAGGTGCCAAGCAGCTGGGCGAAGACGCCGCCGCGGTCAATATCGCCGACCAGGAGGACCGGCGCGTCGACCATCTCGGCCAGGCCCATATTGACGATATCCTTATGCCGGAGATTGATCTCCGCCGGGGAACCGGCGCCTTCGATGACGATGATATCGCATTCGGCGGCGAGTTTCCGGAACGCCTTCTCGATCTCCGGGATCAGGCTTTCCTTAAAAGCAAAATACTCGCGGGCCGTCATATTGCCGATCGAACGGCCGTTGACGATGACCTGCGAGCTGGCATCCGCCGTCGGTTTCAAGAGGATCGGATTCATGGCAAAGGAAGGCTCCACCCCGCAGGCTTCCGCCTGCATGGCCTGGGCGCGCCCGATCTCCAGTCCTTCCGGCGTCACGAAGGAATTCAAGGCCATATTCTGCGATTTAAAGGGCCGGACGCGGTAACCGTCCTGACTGAAGACCCGGCAAAGGCCGGCACAGGTCAGGCTTTTACCGGCATTGGACATCGTGCCCTGGATCATGATCACTTTTGCCATCGCTCTACTCCTTTCGCGGCGTGCCGCTATTCCTCTTGGCCAGGCGCGGACGGTTCTGCTTTGATGGCGCTCAAGAAGCCACCGTACATGGAGCGAAGACGTCCCGCTTCCAACTGATAGAGGTCGTTGATGACCTGTTCGGAAAAGACTTCCTGCGGCGTGCCGAACGCTTTAATGTGGCCGTCGGCGCTCAGGCAGACGACGCGGCTGGAGATCTCGTAGGCGATCTCCAGTTCGTGCACCGACATGAGCACGCCCATTTCTTCGCCGCTCACTAGGTCTTTTAAAATATCGATAAAACGTAATTTGTGATAGATGTCCAGATAGGAAGTCGGCTCGTCCAGCAGCAGGATCTTCGGCTCCTGGGCAATCGAACGCGCGAGCAGCGCCCGCTGCTTCTGCCCGTCGGAGAGGTCGTTGAAGATCCGTTCGCTGAACTCCGTCATGCCGACGCGGGTGAGCGCCCGGTCCACGATGCCCTGGTCCTTCTCGGTCAAACGTCCGAGCATGCCCGTATAGGGATAGCGGCCCAGGGAAACGACGTCGCGCACCGTCATCTGGTCCGTCGCCATGCGTTCGGTCATCATGACCGACATGATCCGCGCCATCTCGCTGCGCGGGAAAGCGGAGAGGTCACGGCCATCCAGGTAGACCGCCCCGCCGATCGGTTCCAGAAAACCGGCAACCGTCTTCAGGAGCGTCGTCTTGCCGGAGCCGTTGGGGCCGATCAAAGCCACGATCTCCCCCGGGCAAACCTGGATCCCCACCTGTTCCGCAATGATCCGGCCGGCATAACCTGCCGCCAGCGCTTCGGTTTTCAGTATGGCTTGGCTCATTTCTTCCTCCTGATCAGCATGGCGATCACGATCGGCGCCCCGAAGACCGCGGTAATGGTACTGATGCTCATCTCGGTCGGCGCGAAGAGGTTCCGCGCCAGCAGGTCGCAAAGCAGGCAGAAGACGGCCCCGCCCAGGAAGGCGCCCGGGATCAGGATGATCGGTTTGGAGGTCTTAAAGACCATGCGCGCCAAATGCGGCACCGCGATGCCAACGAAAGAGACCGGTCCGGCGAAGGCCGTTACCGTCGCCGAGAGTACGCTGGAGAGCAGGATCAGTTTGATGCGGAAAGCGCGCATATTGACGCCGACGCTCTTGGCGTAATTCTCGCCGAGCTGGAAAGCGGACATCGATTTGGACATGAGGAAGGCCAGCACCGCCCCGGCCAGTACCACGATGGCGATGGCCCGCACGTTGCTCCAGGTGATGCCGGAAAAACTGCCCATCGACCAGTTATGCAGGTTGATGATATTGGAATCGTCGGCAAAGGTGATCATGAATTCCGTGACCGCCGAACAGATGTAGCCGACCATGACGCCGCAGACGATGAGGATCGACATCGTCTTCACCCGGGTGGCAATGGCCAGTACAAAACCCATGACCGCGAGCGAACCCACGAAGGCGCTGGCGATCATGCCCAGCGAACCGATGACCATCCCGTGCCCGAGCATGATGATCATCACACAGGCGACGACAAGCTTGGCTCCAGAGGAGACGCCCAGGATATAAGGGCCGGCGATCGGGTTGGAAAAGAAGGTTTGTAAAAGGAAGCCGGATATAGAAAGAGCGCCGCCAAGCAGGATCGCGGCTGCGACCCTGGGCACGCGCAGATTCCAAATGATGACGCCGCTTTGCTGGGAGCGGTCCCCGGTAAAGATGATCCGGAGGATCTCTCCCGGCGAGAGCGCGACGCTCCCCGTATGGATGTTCAGGACTGCCAGCGCCAGCAGCGCCAGGCCCAGCAGCAGATAAATGGTGATCGTTCGTTTTTTCATCGTTTTTCGGCTCCGTTGCCGTCCGGGCGGGATCGTACCGGACCCGGCCCTATTCCAGCTTGCGGAAGGATTCCAGTTCCGCCCCGTCTGCCTGTCCGGAAATGATCAGATAAAGTTCCTCCGTCATCTCACAGATCCCGGCTGATTTCTGGAAGACGCCCTTTCCCGTGCACCAGACGTTTCCTTCCTGCACCGCGCGGCAGGATCTCAATTCGGCGAATTTATCGAACAGCTCGTCCAGGCTGAAAAGTTCCTGCTGGATCGCGCTGTTGTAGATCAGGATATCCGCGTCCACGGCCGCGTCATAGAAGCTCTCCAATTGGATGTTCGTCGTGGAGAGCGCGTTGTCATCCGCCAGTTCCAGCCCGTTCAAAGCATATTCGCCGCCGGCCATTTCGATCATGCGGCAGATGTAGTCGCCGGGCTTGCGAACGGTCGCGTAACCATTGGCGCTGATGGAGAAGAAGGCTACGCGCGGACGGTCCTCCGTATTTACGTTTTCGGTCTCAGCTAAGATCTTCTGCAGCCGCGCTTCGCGATCCGCGAAGAAGGTCTCCGCCGCTTCTTCCTCACCGAAGAGGACACCGTAGAGTTTGATCCATTCCAAACGGCCGCGCGGGTCGCGCTCGTAACTGGACCGTTCTACCAACACCGGAATACCCAGGGCTTCAATTGCTTCCTTCGTCTCCGGATTGTGGTAGATCATGGTCGATTCGACCGCCAGGCTGCATTCGCATTCCAGCAGGGCTTCATAATCCGGCGCGCTGTATTTCCCGACGTAAACGATTTCTTCCGCGTCTACGAGCTCGCGGATCTGCTCAATGCTCCAGTCGTTCGCCTTTGTGGAGGTCATCGTGACCCGGTCTAACGAGTCCAGGGCGGCAACAAGGTCCATGGCCGAAGACGCCGCCATATAGACGGAGTCCTGCGGTTGGCGGATCAGGACGTATTCCGTTCCGTCAGCGGCTTTTCCGGTCGTCGCGCTTCCCTTATCTCCGGTCTGGAGCCAGGCCGGTACTTCTACACCTTCCGGGATCACGAGATAAGAAAATCCGTCCCCGATATGGATTGCTGTACAGCCATCCGGGTAACGTTCCATCGTGAACTGGTCGGCATAGGCGAGCGGGATCGGTACGGCTTCGGTTGCCATATCGCCAGTGCCGTCGCTGCCGGTCGGCGCGGGTGCCGCCTCACTGCTCCCGGCATTTCCGGCGCTTTCACTACTGCCATCCCTGGCACTATCACTACTGCCATTATTTGCGGCAAATCCTCCCCCGCAGCCCGGGAGGGACGCGCAGAGGAGGATGACCAGCAAGATTAGGGTTAAGAATGAAAAGGCTTTTTTCATCATGGATCTGTCTTTCGCAATGCGTAGATCTTCCGCATCACCGTTTTACTGTGTGACCGAGGCGGAATCCAGACGGATCAGATAGTCGATCTCGTGCGGCGTGCTCATCGCGGTCGTATCGGCGGCTACCGGAACAAAGCGGTCAAAAATGCTGACCGGGACTTCAAATACGGAATTGCCTTCGGTATTGACCGGCAGATATTTCTCACCGTCCACGATCATATAGTCATAATTAGGACTGCTCCACGTCAGGGTCGCCGTGCAGACACCACCGCTCACGACCAGTTTCGTCGGCGATTCGAGAGAGGCTTTACCGGAACCACCGGTGAGCTCGATCTCTACCTGGTATTCCCCATCCGCCAAGCCGAGGCTCTCCGCCGTCGTGAAGAAACCTTCCCGGAAGGCGTCCAGAGGCAGGGAATCGCTGCGGAACACGATGGTCCGTTCATACCATTTTTCCTTCTTGGTGCTGAAGGCCGCGAGATCCAAGCCCTTATCCAGCGCTTCTACCGGAACGGTGAAGGTATGGGCTCCTTCGGCATTCTCTTCGCGTTGGATATAAGCCGATTCATCAGCAGCTGCCGCTTCTTCGCCGGTTCCCGGATAGACGTAGGTGTATCCCTTGCCACCCATGGTCAGGACGGCGGTCATCTCTCCGTTTTCGACGGTCAGCGTGCAACCGGCGATCTTAAACATCGAAGAACTGCTTTCGCAAACCACGTCATAGGTCCCATCATTCAGGCTGTCCGCCGTGATCGGCACCATCCAGTCTTCCACGACTTCATCGACCGTCGTCATCTCTTCTGCCGTCGCCACCTGGGACGTAGCTTCTTCCGTAGCTTCTTCCGCTGTTTCTTCGGCCGGAGTTTCTTCCGTCGCTTTTTCGGCTGTCTCCTCAGCCGGGGCTTCTTCCGCTGTTTCCTCAGCAGCCGCTTCCGTCTCCGCAGCGGCTTCTTCCGTGGCTTCTTCGACTTCTTCCGCGGCTTCTTCCGCCGGTTTCTCATTGCTTCCTGCTCCGCATCCTGCCAGGACCAGAAGCGCGATCAATAATAACGCGATCCAAGTTTTTCTTTTCATGATTTTCCCGATTCTTTTCTTTCTGCTTTCGTTCAAATGTGGTTTTTAACAGGCAGAGGGGCCGGGACATGCCCGGCCCCTCATGATCGTTTTATGGTTTTCGTATCCGCTGGTTGGATCAGCTCAGGGAGTCAACTGCCTTCTGGCAGTGCTCGACGTAGATCTGCTGGATCTCCGGCAGTTCGCCAAGGCCTCTCAGCAGGCAGGTCACTTCGTAACCGGCTGCTTCGAACTGGCTCTTCCAGGAATCTTCCTCATCGCCGGCCATGTCGTTGTTGGCATGGTCACCGGCAACGACCATCATCGGCTCCAGGACGACCTTCTTGTAGGTGCCCTTCTCGCCGATCGCCTTCAGCAGGTCTTCCAGCGAGGGTTCCGCTTCCACGGTTCCAACGTAGTAGTTCTCATAACCGAGGCCGGTCATGACTTCCTGCATCTTGGCATAGACGCCGTTGGATTCCGCTTCCGTGCCGTGGCCCATGAAGCAGATCGCGGTCTCGCCGTCATCGTATTCCTTGGTGGCTTCGTAGAGGATCTTGGCAACTCTCTCAAAGTCCTCGTCGCTCGTCAGCAGCGGCTCGCCGATGACGACCTTCTCGAACGCGTCGGCGCGGTCGCCGATCTCATTGACCAGATCGTTGTATTCGAAGCCGTTCATGAGGTGCGTCGGCTGCACGACCAGCGTCTTGACGCCGTTCGCTTCCGCTCTGTCCAGAGCCTCTTCGATATTATCGATGGCAACGTTGTCTCTCTTCTTCACGTGGTCGATGATGATCTGGCTGGTGAAGCCGCGGCGGACGCTGAGTTCCGGGAAAGCCTTTTCCAGAGCTCCTTCGATCCCGCCGATCGTCAGACGGCGGCTGTCGTTGAAGCTCGTACCGAAGCTGGCGACCAGGAGTTCGGTCTCGCCGATCTCGTCGGCGTTACGCGGATCGTCGAGAGAGGCATCGCCCGTCTCGTAATTCTCCTCATCCTCTTCTTCCACTTCTTCGGCTTCTTCCGCCGGCGCTTCTTCCTCTTCGGTTTCTTCCGCCGGTTCCTCTTCCTTCTCTTCCTCCGCCGGTTGCTGCTGGCTGCCACCGCAGCCTGCGAGCATCGTTACCGTCATGGTCAGGACGAGAAGGAGAGCAAGAATGATCTTCTTTTTCATCGTTTCGTTCACTTCTCCTTTCGATCGAAAAAAAAGCTTCCTGCGCTTGCCGGGTGCGTTCACGACGCGTTCCTTCCTAACAAGCACAAAAAGCTGATAGTTTGCTTCTCTTGCGTGCTGCCAAATCCGCGTGATCGCACTTTCTTTTTCCGGCTTACGCCTTGACAAACGGCAGGTTTCCTGGCTTAAGGGTCAACGCTTACGGCTGCCTTCCCAGAGCATTTGCCCCAGTGACATCGTAGCCGTTCGCTCGCCTAATACAGTGACGGGATCGCACAGGATTCAGACCTGTTTCCCTTTTACCCGCATCCTTGGAAAATGCGGCACCGTTTATCTAACTATTATTGTGTCCACAGGCTATTCTATCAGAAAGGTCCTGGTGTTTCAACCCCTCTGGCCGCTCTGCTTGTCCTGATAAAAATGCGTTCGGGGCTTTTTCCGCCTCGCCGCATGGTGTATACTGATTTTTATGATGAGATTCGATGAAATAGTATTCATTTTAATAGCAGGCTTTCTGCTGGACCTGGTCTTTGGCGATCCGGAGGCGATCCTGCACCCGGTCGTCCTGATCGGGCGATTGATCCATAAGGCTGAAGGTTGGATCCGTCAGCGTTTTCCGCAGACCGAAGCCGGCGAACGCGCCGGCGGGGTGCTGCTGGCTTTGTTCGTGCCCGCAGTCAGTTTTCTCGTGCCCTGGTTCGCGCTAAAGCTGGCCGGCCTCATTCACCCTTACGCGCGGATCGCGCTTTCCGTCTTCTGGTGCTGGCAGATCTTCGCCGCCCGCACCTTAGCGAAAGAGGCCCGGATGGTCGGGGAGAAGGTACAAGCCGGCGATCTCGCTGCGGCACGGCTCCAGGTCGGGCGCATCGTCGGACGTGATACCGCCGGGCTTTCCATGACGGAAGTCATCAAAGCCTGCATCGAGACCGTAGCCGAAAGCGCCTCTGACGGCGTGATCGCGCCGCTCCTCTTCATCGCGATCGGCGGCGTACCGCTCGGTTTCCTGTATAAGGCGATCAATACCCTGGATTCCATGGTGGGATACAAGAACGACCGCTATCGCTATTTCGGTACGGCTTCCGCGCGGCTCGATGACGTCGCCAACTTCATTCCGGCCCGCCTGACCGCTTTGTTGATGATCCTGACCGCGCCGCTCGTCGGTCTGGACGGCAGGAACGCCTTCCGCATGTGGAAGCGGGATCGCTTAAAGCACTTGTCGCCGAACAGCGGCAACCCGGAATCCGCCTGTGCCGGAGCCTTGAACGTGCAACTCGGCGGCGATGCCTTTTATTTCGGGAAACTGTATAAGAAGAATACCCTTGGCGACCCGAACCGGGAAGTCGAAGCGGAAGACATCCCCAAGGCGGTCCGGCTCATGTACGCCGCGTCCTGGGCCGCGCTCATCCTGGCGGCTTTCATTCGCATCATCCTGTAGCTGCTTTTTTGGGAAAGGAGAACGACCATGCAGATCGATAACCTGACGATTGAAAACGTGCTGCCCGCCGATATCGAACGTCGCAGCTTTGAGATCATTACGAAAGAACTCGCGGAGAAAGGGCTCGCCGTCGATCCGCGCTATGAGCATATCGTCAAACGGTGTATCCATACGTCCGCTGATTTTGAATACGCCGAAAGCCTTTATTTCTCAGAGGGCGTCGAAGCCGCGATCGGGCAGGCTTTACGGGACGGTTGCTATATCATCACCGATACCAAGATGGCCCAGTCCGGTATCAATAAGACGCGGCTTGAGAAATATGGAACGGAAGTGCTTTGCTATATCTCTGATCCGGAAGTGGCGGAGGCAGCGAAAGCGCGCGGACTGACCCGGTCCTATATCTCCATGGAAAAAGCTTTGCAATTGGGCAAACCGGTCATCTTCGCCGTTGGCAACGCGCCGACCGCCCTGCTCTCCATCATCCGCCTGCATGAAGAGACCGGGTTCACGCCGGTGGCCGTGATTGGGGTCCCCGTCGGTTTCGTGAACGTAGAAGCCAGCAAGGAGCTCCTCATCGCTTCCGGCCTGCCCTGCATCGTCAACCGCGGCCGCAAAGGTGGCAGCAATATTGCCGCCTGCATCGTGAACGCGATCCAGTACCGGCTGTAAGCGGGAAAACTATCAATTCCCCTGTTAAAGAAGACAAAGACCCCGGGCCAATCGGCCCGGGGTCTGTTTACATGGTTTACAGGTATTTCTTATTCGTGCTGATAACCTGTCGGCCAGGCTTCTTTTCCGGTCTGCAGAATGGTCTCGGCGACTTTGTCGCTGATCCATACCGTGCCGCCAAAGATCGAAGCTTCTGTAGCATGCGCCGCCTTGGCATAAGACAGCGCTTTGTTGAAGGTCGCTGCCGTGTTGTTGGTCAGGATCAGCGGCCCACCCTTCGCCATAGCTACCGGTCCGCCAGCCAGGCCGTCAGCGAAGTTCTCGCCACCCGCCAGGTTGATGTGCTTCTGATAGCCTGGGAAGAACTTCCTGGCGATCGCCAGCGAGCGGTCATACGCATCGCCGCTTCCGACTCTCTCTACACTACCGTATGTGGACAGCCGGCGCTGAAGGTCACCGGAGATCACGTCAGTGCCGCCGACCAGGTAGAAGTGGGCAGTTCCTTCACGGTTCAGCGAGCTGAGGTACTGTACCTGCGGCTCACGCAGATCCGCTCCGGCGCCATATACCAGCAGTACCGGCATGCCGGTCGCGGAAGCGGAAAGCGCATCCTCAAAGCTCGTGCCGTCAACAACGATGAATTCTTTCGTCTTGATGCCAGCTTCCTGCAGAACCAGGAGATCGGTCTCATAACGGTCCTTACCGCCCAGACGTTTGATCTTGAATCCGGCAAGGCCATTACGGAAGGCTTCCGGAACGGAACCCGGACCACCAACGATATAGATCGTGCCTCCCGGTTGCAGGTTCTTCCTGATATAACTTTGCGTTTCCGCGAAGCGGCTCGGCGTCGTCAGCAGGGTCGGTGCCTTCTTCACCTTCGCGAGATAAGCCGAAGCCAACGCATCCGGGAAGTTCTGGCCGTCTGCTACAACCACCGCACTGAATTTGCTGACGCCCATGACCTTCTTCAGTTCGTCCGCAGCCTGGAAGGCTGTCTCGTAGCGGTTCGCGCCCGCGAAACGTTCCAGCTTGGCCTGGCTCATCGTGATCTTAAAGGTCTTAGTGAGCGTTCCGGAGTAGTTCCCCTTACCGGTAATGGTAACGGTCGCCGTGCCGGCATTGGTGTTATTCTTGTAGCTGACCGTATAGTCGGTTCCGGCTTTCAGCGTCTTATCGCCGAGTTTCACGGTCGGAACCGGTTTCTTAGCGGTTCCGTCATAGACCTGATCGCTCAGGCCGCTGACCGTCGCCTTGGCGATGCTGGCGGCATTGATCTTGAAGGTCCTATTGACCGTATCCTTAAAGTTTCCTTTTCCGGTGATCGTCACCGTCGCCGTGCCGACCTTGGTATTGTTCTTATAGGTGACCGTGTAATCGGTGCCGCTCTTCAGCGTGACCGGCTTCTCATTTAAGGTCATCTTTACGACCGGCTTCTGGGTAATGGCCGAACCCGTATAGGTCTTGGCGCTGATGCCAGAGACTTGCGCGTTCTTGATGCTCGCCGGTGTAATCTGGAAGGTCTTCGTAATCGGTTTTGCCGTATAATAGGAGCCTTTGCCTTCGACTGTCACCGTCGCTTTGCCGACGTTGGTATTCGCCTTATAGGTTGCCGTGTAATCGGTGCCTTCCTTTAAGGTCTTGCCGTCGACCTTCACGACTGCCGTCTTCTGTGCTGCGCCGTTATATACGACATTGCTCACCGTGACGTCCGTCGCCTGAATCTCTTTCGCCGTCTTCGGAATCACTTCTGTCCGCGTATCGGTAAGAGTTTTGCCATCCGGTGTCTTCGCCGTTGCCGTGTAAGTTCTGACTCCGTTCGCCGTCGGCGTAGCTTCTTTCGTCACCTTGCTTTCGACCTTCGCGCTCAGATCCTGGGTATGCGTGGCATCATTCTCACAGTGGATCGTGACCTTCGCCGTCTTCAGATCCGCGCTCCAAGACCAGTCGCTCTTCGCTGGCTGCGCCCATTTATGGCCGATAGCCGCAATCTCGCGCGTCTCGATGTGCGTCGGATCGTTAGCGCAGACACGCTGCTCTTCGCCCGCTTCCGTGCAGGTCGGGGCCTTCGTCTGCGTCCAGTCGCCATAGGCATGTCCGGTGGCCGGGATGACGGTCGGCGCTTCGATCACAGTCGTTCCCGCTTCATCGCTGAACAGCTTTCCGCAGGCCTCACAGGTCCAGTAAGCTTCTGTACCGGCTTCTTCACAGGTCGCCGGTTTCTTCGCGACCGGAGTCAGCTTATGTCCGGTAGCCGGGATGTTCTCTTGCTCGATATGTGCAGTGTTGCTCTTGCAGGTCCGGTAACGGAACCCGGTTTCTTCACAGGTCGCCGGTTTTACCTCAACCCAATCGTTCCAGTCGTGACCGGTAGCCGCGATCTCACGCGTTTCGATATGCGTCGGATCGTTGGCGCAGACACGCTGCTCTTCGCCCGCTTCTGTGCAGGTCGGAGCCTTCGTCTGCGTCCATTCGCCGTAGGCATGGCCGGTGGCCGGGATGACGATCGGCGCTTCGATCACAGCCGTTCCGACTTCATTGCTGAACAGCTTCTTGCAGGTCTCGCAGATCCAGTAGGCTTCTGTCCCAGCTTCTTCGCAGGTCGCAGGCTTCTTCGCGACCGGCGTCAGGTTGTGACCGGTGGCTGCGATCTCACGCGTCTCGATATGCGTCGGGTCGTTGGCGCAGACACGCTGCTCTTCGCCCGCTTCTGTACAGGTCGGAGCCTTCGTCTCGGTCCATTCGCCATAGGCATGGCCGGTGGCTTCGATTGCGCGCGTTTCAATATGTGTAGCATCATTGGCGCAGACGCGCTGCTCTTCGCCCGCTTCTGTGCAGGTCGGAGCCTTCGTCTGCGTCCATTCGCCGTAGGCATGGCCGGTAGCCGGGATGACGGTCGGCGCTTCGATCACAGTCGTTCCCGCTTCATCGCTGAACAGCTTCTTGCAGGTCTCGCAAATCCAGTAGGCTTCCGTCCCAGCTTCTTCGCAGGTCGCAGGCTTCTTCGCGACCGGCGTCAGGTTGTGACCGGTGGCTGCGATTTCCCGCGTTTC
>JAFRYQ010000132.1 GCA_017437565.1 Bacillota bacterium | reverse complement strand
TTTTTTTTAATTTTCATCCCCTCGTTTGTTTCCGCTTCCAAAACCATACATGCACCAAAAAAGCGCAAAATATTTTGCGCTTTTTTGGTGCATGTATGGTTTTGGAAGCGGAAACAAACGAGGGGATGAAAATTAAAAAAAATGCGAGCCTTGACCTGTATGGAAATTTATACATATGAAAAAGGCGGGGATGGCGGTTTCTGTTTGAGTAAATGTATAAACATGCAGACGCGCGGGAAATACTGGCGCTTTTGTATACAGAATGCGCATAAAAACGGCGGCGGGGGCCGGCTTTGATGCATAAAAAACAAGTTGGCACACGGTTTGCAATATATTAGAGGTGCGCGGGTGATGCTGCACCCGCCGGTATTCAGATCAATCTTATCTACCGAAAGGAAGGAGAAACATTATGGAAAACGTAAAAGTAATCATCTGGGGACTCGGAGCCATGGGCGGTGGTATGGCCGATATGCTTCTGACCAAGAAGGGTATTGAAATCGTCGGGGTCGCCGGCCGTGGCAAGAAGATCGGTACTTCGATGTATGATTATATCAAGACCGAAAAGGGCGACAGACCTGACGTCATCATCCAGGCGGCTGAAGACGTTATCAAACCGGGCGCTGCGGACATCGTTCTGCTCTGCACCGACTCTTTCACCAAGAATGCTTTCCCGAAACTGAAATTCATCCTGGAGCAGGGAATCAACGTCATCACCTCCGCTGAAGAAATGTCCTATCCTGCTGCTCAGAATCCGGATCTGGCTGCTGAGCTCGATAAGATCGCGAAAGAAAACGGCGTCTCCGTTCTCGGAACCGGCATCAACCCGGGCCACATCATGGATACGCTCGTACTGCTCATGACCGGCTGTCTCGTCGACGTTCAGGAAATCACCTCCCGTCGTGTTAACTCCCTCAGCCCGTTTGGACCGGCTGTTATGGAAGAGCAGGGCATCGGCATCAGCGTTGAAGAATTCAAAGAAAGAAAGGCCAACCACACGATGGCCGGCCACGTCGGCTTTGCTGAATCCGTCGGCCTGATGGCGGAAGGCCTGGGCCTGAAGGTCTGCGAATTCTCCCAGGATATGAACCCGATCGTAACCGACGTCGACAGAAAGAGCCCCTATGGCTTCGCGGCGGCCGGAACCTGCGCTGGCGTTGCCATGACCGCGGAAGCAGTCCTCGACAACGGCATGAAGATCCATATGGATCATCCGCAGCAGATCGAGCCGGAGCAGGTCGGTGTTACCACCGGTGACTATGTCATCATCAAGGGAACCCCGAACGTCAACCTGCTGAACAGCCCGGAAATCGAAGGCGGCCTCGGCACCATCGCGATGTGCGTCAACATGATCCCGCAGGTTATCAACGCCGAGCCGGGTCTCAAGACCATGATCGACCTGCCGATTCCGCGCGCTCTGATGGGCGACGTCAGAGATCGCATCTGCCCGGAGAAGAAGATCGTAAAATAATCTTACGACCGGACCAGAACCAGAAACAGACGGACGCGGCTCCCCGGAAGGGGCCCCGCGTCCTCGGTGCAATTAATGCACCGGAAGCATTCGCTGCAAATTAGGAGGAAATTACGAATGGTAAAGAAAGGTGAATGGGTACGCATTCACGCGGTCGTCCTCAAAGCCAATGAGAGAACCGGGAAAATTCCTGAGGATACCAAGAAATGCGACCTGGAAATGTGGACCAAAGGAACTTTGCTTGCCGACGCTGAGATCGGCGACGAGGTAGAAGTCGAGACAGCGGTCGGCCGTATTGAAAAGGGAACCCTTATCGAGGTCCATCCCTATTATACGCACAGCTACGGCAAATTCGTTCCCGAGATCATCGAGATCGACAAGCAGCTCCGCGCAATTATGGGAGGTGACAGATAATGGCTCTGGCAAAAGACTATGATTCCGTAATGGGAAGATCCAACGATATCATGAAAGAGGCTCTCGGACTCGACTATAATGAATTCGAATCCGGCTCTGTCGCTTTTGATTATGAAGCGCTCATGAAATCGACCGGCTATACGCTGGAAGAAGTCGCCAAGATCCAGTCGCGTACCGCCGTCGGCAATACGCCGCTGATCGAACTGCGCAATATCTCCGCCCTGGCTCGTAAATATGCCAAGCCCGGCTACGGCGCCCGCATCTTCGCGAAAGACGAAGCTGCCAACGCGTCCGGAAGCTTCAAAGCCCGTCGTGCCGCCTGCGCGGTCGCCCATGCCAAGAAGCTCGGATACAAGGGCGTTATCGCCGCTACCTCCGGCAACTACGGCGCGGCTGTCGCTTCCCAGGCAGCTATGCAGGGCCTGAAGTGCATCATCGTCCAGGAATGCTATGACTCCCACGGTGTCGGCCAGTCCGAAATCGTCGAGAAAGCCCGTAAGTGCGAAGCCTACGGCGCCGAAGTCGTCCAGCTGACCGTCGGACCGGAACTGTTCTACACTTTCCTCTCCATCCTGGAAGACACCGGATATTTCAACGCTTCCCTCTATTCGCCCTTCGGCATCGCCGGCATCGAGACCCTCGGGTATGAGATCGCCATGCAGTGCCGCGAGATCGTCGGCAAGGATCCGGAAATGGTCGTCTGCACCAACGCCGGCGGCGGCATGATGACCGGTACCGCCCGCGGCCTGATCAAAGCCGGCGCGACCGACACCAAGCTGGTCGCGGCGTCCATCGACCTGACGGGACTTTCCATGGCTTCCGACGTGCAGTTCAATAAGAAGTCCTGCACCACGGGCCACACCGGTTTCGGCGTACCCTACGCCACGGATCCGGACCACTCCGACGTTCCGAGAAGCGCTGCCCGTCCGCTCCGCTATATGGACCGTTACGTCACCGTAAAGCAGGGTGACGTCATGTACGCGACCGAAATGCTCGCCAACCTGGAAGGTCTGGAGAGAGGCCCGGCCGGCAATACCGCTCTGGTTGCCGCTTTCTCGCTGGCCCAGGAGCTCCCGGAAGACGCGGTCATCGTCATCAGCGAGACCGAATACACCGGCGCCGGCAAGCACATCCAGCCGCAGCTTTCCTTCGCCAGAGACAACGGCATCGACATCTACTTCGGTGACCCGAACGCGGAAGACATGCCGGGCGTCAACGTCGTCCTGCCGAAGGATCCGAGCTACATCAAAGCGATCGACGCGGATCTCAATCATTTCCGTCAGTCCCTGATCAAGAAATCCTGCAAGAAGCACGGCGTCACCAACCCGAGCGAAGCGGATCTCAAGTTCTTGGCGGAAGAGACCAAGACCGACGTGGAATTCGTGAAGAAGACGCTCGGCCTGTAAAAGCATGAACTCTGTGAGCAGGCAGAGGACGGCAGAGCCGCTTGCGCTCAGTCCTCACGCAGCGGTACTAAGCTCAGGCAGCGCTTGCGCTTGCCTTCGCTAAGGACCGGCGTTGCGGATGCTCCGCCTTACCTTTGCCGCTCACAGATGACCGGTTTTTACAGTCGCATACGAAACTGAACCACGCGGATAGTAATAGAGAATAAGTGGAGAAGAAAGAATGATAAGAGAAGACGATTTTGAAGAAAGAAGGAAGCACATCGCGAATCTTTCGGACGAAGAGCTCTACAAGAGATTTTGGGAACTTACGGCGCAGGTCGTAGACCCGCTCCTGGAGCTCGGCTATAAGAACACCACTCCGTCGGTCGAGAGATCCGTTCTGCTGAGAATGGGCGTCTCCTCGCTCGACACGCAGAAAATCGTTCAGGGCTGCATGGACAATGGCCTGATGGGACATGGCGCCGGGCACGTGGTCTATGTGATCGCGAAGGAAAAGGGCATTTCAATCCGTGAGGCGTCCATCGCGCTGGCGAACGGCGAGTACTGGCAGGATGCCGTTGCCTACTTCAACAAAAAGAAAGGGGGCAACAAGTAATGGCAGACATGGTACTGAAACACAATGAGAAATTAGACGTTCGTGAGATCCTGAAGGACCTCGATAAATACGAACCGAGAAGAAGAGGCTGGCACTGGAGAGAGCCGGCACCGGACCTTCAGATGGGCCCCTTCACCTATAAGGACTGCTCCGTTCCGCTTAAGAACAGCGTAGGCCTGCCGCCGGCGAAATTCTTCGGCGATATCGACCCGCAGCCGCTCCCGGTCATCACGACCGAAATCGCATCCGGCCGCTTTGAGGACGACATCCGCAGAATGAGAATGGCCGCCTGGCACGGCGCCGACCACATCATGGTCATCCGTCACATGGGCCAGTCCCATATCGACGGCCTGATGGAAGGCACCCCGCAGGGTATCGGTGGTATTCCGGTCACCCGTAAACAGGTCAGAGCCCAGAGAAAAGCGCTGGACATCATCGAGGATGAAGTCGGTCGTCCGATCAACTATCACTCCTACGTATCCGGCGTTGCCGGTCCGGACGTCGCGGTCATGTTCGCGGAAGAAGGCATCAACGGCGCGCACCAGGATCCGCAGTACAACGTCCTTTACAGAGACATCAACTGCGTCCGCTCCTTCGTTGACGCCTGTGAATCCAAGAAGGTCATGGCTTGGGCCAACATCCTGCAGATCGACGGCGCACACAACGCCAACGCGACTGCCCGTGAAGCCTGGAAGGTCATGCCGGAACTGATCGTGCAGCACTCCATCAACTCCCTCTTCTCGGAGAAGGTCGGCATTAAGCCGGAGAACATCTCGCTTTCGACGGTACCGCCGTCGGCGACCCCGGCGCCCTGCATGCACCTCGACCTGCCGTACGCCGTCGCGCTCCGCGAGATCTGCGGCCGGTACAAGATGAGAGCGCAGCAGAACACCAAGTACATCTGCTCCTCCGTCCGTGAAGCGACCGTTACCCACGTCCTCAACATGATGATCAGCAAACTGACGTCGGCTGACATTCAGTCCACGATCACCCCGGATGAAGGCCGTAACGTTCCCTGGCACATCTACAACATCGAAGCCTGCGACAACGCCAAACAGGCGCTGGTCGGCATGGACGGCCTCATGGAAATGGTCGAACTGAAGAAGGACGGCTATCTCCGCGAGGAAGCGAGAAACATCAAAGAAAGAGCACTGCTCTTCATGGAAGAGATCGTCGAAGTCGGCGGTTATTTCCAGGCGGTCAAGGAAGGCTTCTTCGTCGACTCCGCGAAATATCCGGCCAGAAACGGCGACGGTATCGCCCGTAATCCGGAAGGCGGCGTCGGCTACGGCTTCATCTTCGAGAGAGAAGACGACTACATGGCTCCTGTCACCGCGCACTACGGCTACAACAACGTTGAGCAGTACGGCGGCGATCCTGCCAACCCGTCCGCGCTCATCGGCGGTTGCACGTTCGAAGACCGCAGCAAGATCGTCTACATCGACGAGATCGACCCGAACGATGAAGACTGCGTCAACGTCCGTCTGGAGAAGGTAAAGAAATACCTCGACGGCGAAGCCCTGAAGCCGGAGATGGAATGGTGCGGAGACGGCGTCGTGCTCATCACGATGATGGTCCCGGCCAACACCAGAACCTCCGAAGCGGTCGCGCTGGAGATCGGCCGCAAGATGGGTCTTCTGAACCCCGAAGTCACGAGCAAAGAAGTCATGCAGGAAGCCGAAGGCACCCGCATCGAGATGAAGGGCAAAGTGCCTTGGGACGTCGATCCGTCCGGACTCGAGATCCCGCCTGAACCGCATCACCTGCCGGATGCCATCCTCTATAAGGAGTTCAAGGATCATCCGATGGTCGTCGTCTGCGGCACCGTCGGTGAAGACGAGCACTCTGTCGGCCTCCGTGAGATCATCAACATCAAGCACGGCGGCATCGAGAAGTGGGGCGTTAAGGTGAACTACCTCGGCACTTCCGTACCGGTTGAAAAGCTGGTCGACGCGGCCATCGAGCTGAACGCGAACGCCATCATGGCTTCCACGATCATCTCTCACGACAATATCCACTATAAGAACATGAAGAGAATCAACGATCTCTGCGTGGAAAAGGGTATTCGTGACAAGGTCATCATCGCCGCCGGCGGCACCCAGGTCGTTCCGGAAGATGCCCGTAAGACCGGCATCGACGAAGGTTTCGGCCGTGACTCCCACGGTATCGACGTAGCCACCTTCCTCTGCGAAGAAGCGATGAGAAGAAGAGGCGAACTCGAACCCGGTGAAAAAGCGGACGAGAAATTCGGAGTCAAGAAAAACTAACTCTTAAAGGCTGAAGTTGCGGAGGCGCCGGAGAGTCCATGCTGTTCGCTTAGTCCCCGGAACGGACAGTTCCTGCGGGAATCGCTCGCAGCATGGCTCCCCGGCCCCGAAGCAGTTTCAGCCTTTTGTTTTTCTTCGGTGTGGTGGCGTTTGCCCATAAAACACCACCAACCCGACAGCAGCCATAGCTTATAGAAGTAAGGAAAAAATATGAAAGTTGACGTTTTGGTAGCTGAGATCGGTTCGACTACGACGGTGGTCAACGCCTTTACCGATCTGGAAAGCGATAATCCGGTTTTCTGGGGGCAGGGACAAGCCCCGACTTCCGTACTGGAGGGCGACGTCAGGATCGGCCTGCAGGGAGCGGTGGACGACCTCTGCCGGAAAAAAGGCATCGATAAGATCGAATACAACGAGATGCTGGCGACTTCGTCAGCGGCGGGCGGCCTGAAGATGACCGTGCACGGGCTCGTTTATGATATGACGGCGAAAGCCGCCAAAGAAGCGGCGCTCGGCGCCGGCGGCATCATCCATTTCGTGACCGCGGGCCGGCTGCGCCGGACCGACCTGGCCAAGATCAAGGAGATCAAGCCCAATCTCATCCTGATCGCGGGCGGCGTCGACTACGGCGAACGCCAGACGGCGATCGATAACGCCGAGATGATCCGCAGCATGGGGCTGAAGACGCCGATCATCTACGCCGGTAATATCGAGAACCAGGAAGAGATGAAGCTCATCTTTGATGAGGAAAGCGGGCAGCAGCTCTACATCGTGGAGAACGTCTACCCGAAGATCGACGAGCTGAACGTGGAACCCTGCCGGAAGGTGATCCAGCAGGCCTTTGAGCAGCACATCACGCAGGCGCCGGGCATGGAGCACGTGCGCGACCTGGTGAACGGCCCGATCATCCCGACGCCGGGCGCGGTCATGGAGTCGACGAAGGTGCTCTATGATTGCCTGGGCGACCTGATCGTCCTGGACGTCGGCGGCGCGACGACCGACCTCCATTCCGTGGCTGTGGAATCCGATAAGGTGGCGCGCATCATGATCGCGCCGGAACCGAAGGCGAAACGGACGGTAGAGGGCGACCTCGGCGTCTACGTCAACCGCATGAAGGTCATCGAATCGATCGGCGAGGAAAAACTGCGCGAGGAACTGCACGCGAAAGGCATCGACCTCGATCACGTGCTGGCGAATTACGTGGCCATCCCTAAGAACGACGAGGAACGCACCTTCGTGGAACGGCTGACGCAGGAAGCCGTACTGAAGGCGACCGAGCGTCACGCGGGCCGGCTGCGCTATATCTACGGACCGGGCGGCCGCAGCACACAGGCCGAAGGCAAAGACCTTACCCAGGTAAAATATATCGTCGGTACCGGCGGCGCCCTCACGCGCCTGCCGCACCGCGTGGAGATCATGAAGATGATCGCTCCGCATAACGTGAGCGGGATGATGCTCTTCCCGAGCGAACACGCGCAGATCCTGGTCGATAACGACTACATCATGGCCTCCCTCGGCGTGCTCAGCAAGCGCTATCGCGAGGCGGCCATCAAGCTCATGGAAAAGAGCCTGCAGTTCAAGTTCCCGGAGAAGAAGGACGTCGACTTCGTGGCCATGGGTTCGTCTAAGGCTTTGGAAGAAGCCGCGCGCCTGGCCGCTGAGGCCGACGCGAAAGCTGCCGAATACGCTGAACACATCAAAGCCATGGAAGACATGGGTTACGATATGACCTGCTATAAGGAAGAGCAGCCGGTGACCTCCTCGGCCGAAGAGCTGGCGGAAGCCGAGCGCGCGCGGGAAGAGGCGTTGAAGATCGCGGACAGCGCCTTGCCTTCCGACAGCGCCGAACGCGCGATGATGCGCGCCGGCGGTGGCATGCAGGGGAAATGGGCGATGAAGGTCGAGCAGCCGGAGACCCACCGGGGCACGGCGCCGGACGGCACCCGCAAGCAGGACATCGGCGACTGCAACCACCAGTGCAAGACCTGCACACGCCTGCACTGCATCCACCGCAATACCAATTACTGATCCGCAAGGGGACTGCCGCACCTGCCGGGCAACCGGCAGGTGCTCCTGTTTTAGAAGGGGAAAGGAGTCGGGATGGAACCATACCGGCACATCGTACAGTATTATGAAACGGATCGCATGGGGATCGTGCATCATTCCAACTATATCCGCTGGATGGAAGAAGCGCGGGTCGATTTTCTCCGCAGGATCGGCTGGCCCTGGGATGAACTGGAGGAGCGGGGGATCTTCTCCCCGGTGCTGGCGCTGGACTGCCGCTACCAGGCGGGGACCGGCTTTGGCGACACGATCACCATCCGGGTGGCGGTCCGCGAGGTGAAAGGCGCGCGCCTGGTCATTCACTATGAGATGGAAAACCAGGCCGGCAAGCCCGTTTTCCAGGGGACGTCGGAGCACTGCTTTGTCTCTCGGGACGGAAGGCCTATGCGCCTGAAGCGCGAATGCCCGGAGTTTTACGCTTTGCTGGCGGAGCTGGCGGCGGCGACGGAAGGCACTGCTGACGAGGAAAAGTGACCCACTTGCCAGCCGTGGGACTTTGGAGTAAAATAAACAGATAAAAGTGCTTTAGCAAAGCAGGATTCCGGCTTTTTACAAGCCGGAGAAAACGGAGGAAACCATGTATCCGCAGCTCGAGATCCATTTAGACCGCATCCGGCAGAATCTGGACGCGGTTTGCCGTATCACGAAAGAGGAGGGGCATTGCAAGACGTTGGCGATCGTCACCAAAGGTGTCTGTGCCGATCCCGAGATCGTAAAGATCATCATATCTGAACCGCGCGTCGACTACGTAGCTGATTCGCGGGTGAAGAACATTGCCTCGTATGCGGACCTCGCCCATGAGAAAGGCCGCAAGACCATGTTGCTGCGCATCCCGATGCCCAGCGAACTGATCGAAGTCGTGCGTTACGTGGACCTCTGCCAGATCAGCGAACTGCAGACGATCCGCCTGCTGAACCGGGAGGCGGAAAAGGCCGGTAAGAAGCAGGACATCCTGCTCATGATCGATATGGGCGACTTGCGCGAAGGCCTGTTCTTCAAGAATCGCGAGAAGATCCACCAGACGGTGGACGAGATCCTGACGATGGAGAATATCAATCTGCGCGGCATCAGTGTCAATTTGACCTGCTATGGCGCCATCATCCCGAAAAATGACAACCTCTCCCAGTTTGTTGCCGTCGCCCGCGAGATCGAAGAGCAGCATGGCATCCGCCTGGATATCGTCTCGGGCGGCAATTCCAGTTCCATTTATCTGATCGGCAAGGGCGAAATGCCGGAGGGCATCAACAATCTCCGCCTTGGCGAATCGTTCCTGCTTGGAAATGACACGGCTTATTGCACCAAGCTGCCCGGAACGACCGACCAGGCTTTCATCCTGCGCACGCAGATCGTGGAAGTCCAGCAGAAACCCTCTCTGCCCATCGGGGAAGTCGGCGTGGACGCTTTCGGCCAGAAGCCCTATTATGAAGACCGCGGCATCATGAAGCGGGCCATCATCGCCATCGGTAAACAGGACGTCGACCTCGACAGCCTGACCCCGCTCGACACGGAGATCGAGATCATGGGCGGCAGCTCCGACCACGTGATCCTTGACGTGACCAAAGCGTCCCGCGATTATAAGGTCGGCGACATCGTGGAATTCACGGTGGGTTATGGTTCCATGCTGAAAGCGACGACCAGCCCTTATGTGGAACGCGTCTATAAATAAGTCTATAGGGGAACACCGGGCGCGGAAGCTCGGTGTTTCTTTTTGCACTTTGACGGGGCAATAAATAGTTTAACGGAGGAGCAAATATGAAGACGGAAAACTGTGAAGCTTTGATAGCAAGAGACCAGGCGGTCATTGCCCGCTGTCAGCATCTCAGTTATTATCCACTGGCGATTGCCGAGAGCAAAGGCGCGCGGCTTACGGACGCGGACGGCAATCAGTTTATCGATTTCCTGTCCAGCGCCTCCAGCCTCCCCTTAGGCAACGGCAATGAGATCATCAATAACGCCATCCGCGAGCAGCTGAAACATTATACCCAGTATACGATGGCCTATATCTATAATGAACCGGCCATCGCCTACGCGGAGCGGCTCACCTCGATCTTCCCGGGTGGCGGCCCCGCGAAGATCGCCTATGGCAACTGCGGTTCCGACGGCAACGACGCCGCGGTCAAATTCGCGCGGGCGTTCACCGGCCGCAAGAAGATCATCGTCTTCCAGAACGGTTATCACGGCAGCACCTACGGTTCTGCGGGCATGAGCTCCTGCACACCGCTCATGCATGAACACATGGAGCCCTTCCTGCCGGAGATCTACGTCTTCCCCTTCTACGGCGTGGACCGGGCGGATGAGGTCGTAAAGGCCGAATGCGTGCGGGAGATCCGGGAAGCCTTCCAGACTTATCTTCCCGCGCGTGAGGTCGCCGCGATGGTGATCGAACCGATCCAGGGCGACGCGGGCATCCTGCCGGCGCATCCGTTCTTCCTGCAGGAGCTCTATAAGCTTTGCCGGGAAAACGGGATCCTCTTCATTTCGGAAGAAGTGCAGCAGGGCTTCTGGCGCACGGGTAAATGGTTTGCCATCGAAAATTACGGAATCATCCCGGACGGGATCATCATGGGCAAGGCCATCGGCGGCAGTCTGACGATGGGAGCCTTTATGGCCCGGCCGGAGATTATGGACTGCCTGCCGGCACCGGCACATCTCTTCACCATGGCCGGAAACGCGGTCACCTGCGCGGCCGGTATCGCGGCATTCGACTATTATCAGACTCCGGAATTCCAGGGGATCCTGGCGGAGAACATCCGGATCGTAGAAGAAGAGTTGCAAAAGCTGGCGGCTACCTACCCGGACACGATCGCTTTCACCAGAGGCTTTGGGCTTTCGCGGGGCATCGGCATCGGAAAACGGGACGCGTCCGGAAAGATGGTGGAGGACCGCGAAGGAACCTATAAGATCCTTTTCCGCAGCTATGAAAAGGGCTTGCTGGTCATTTCCGTCGGTGCCAACATCCTGCGGATCCAGCCGCCGCTTAACATCAAGCCGGAAGAGCTCCGCCAGGGCTTCCGCATCATCACCGAGTCCATCGCGGATTATCGGGACGGAAAGATCAGCGACGAAGAGTTCCGCTATAAAGCCGGCTGGTAAGCGCGGCTTACTTGAACGGCGCGCTGCGTGCGGCGGGCTGGCCTGCTGGCTGGTGCTTCGCGGAGCGGTTTGTGAATTTTTCATAAAATCTTTTGCCGAGGGGCCCCGTGCGGGGCCCCTTATGGTATCATTATTCTGTCAGGAGATCGACAGAGTCAGCGGAGAGGAGGGAACCGGATGGCAAAAAGGAATAACAGTCGCGTCTTTGGCCGGCAGCAGCGTGGTAATTATATCCGGGAGATCCTGATCATCATCCTGCTGATCGCGGCGATCGTCATCGTCGGTTTTTTCCTCTATTTCAATCTTTTCGGGCCTTCCAGCCGGGTGAAATTCGTGGATTCCCCGACGGCGGAAGTCGGCACGGAAGTATACGCCTCCTCCTTCATCACCGATTACGCGGATGGCGTCGTCAATAACGACGTGCTGGTCGACACGAGCCGTGTCGGCCCGTCGCGCACCGAACTCGTTGTCGAGATCAAAGGGATCGAGAACAATTACGCCTTTGACGTGGAGATCGTCGACACGACCCCGCCGGTCATCGGGGCCAGCGATCAGGTCAACATCCTGCTGGCGACGCACTTTGATCCCGTTTCCGAGGCGCAGGTAACCGATAATTCCGGGGAAGAACTGGCGATCAACGTGGAAGGGACCGTCGACACCATGCATGCCGGCGCCTATCCCATCACCCTAAGCGCCACCGACTCCTCCGGCAACACCGCCAAGAGGGACGTGACCATCAACGTCCTCGATATGGAAGCGGTCGATAACGTTACCTTCATCACCGAGAAAGGCTACGTCGGCGAGAAGAAAGACGGCGTGACAACGATCGACGGAGTTTTGATGGTGAATAAGACCTTCTCGCTGCCGGATTATTACGGTGACGATATGTGGGACCTGGCCGAAGAAACCTACGTCGCCTTCTGGCAGATCCTCGCCGCCGCCGAGGAGGAAGGTTACGATCTCTATATCTTCCGCGGCTTCCGCTCCTATTACGAGCAACTCTCCGTCTATGAGAGCTACGTCTGGAATGACGGTTACGACGCGGCCGAGGATCACGCCGCCCGCGCCGGCTACTCCGAGCATCAAAGCGGCCTGGCTATCGACCTGAACGAGGCGGATGCCTCCTTTGGTGATACCGACGTCGGCAAATGGGTCAACGACAATTGCTGGCGCTATGGCTTCATCATCCGCTTCCCCCTCGGCAAGGAAGAGATCACCGGTTACCGCTACGAACCCTGGCATCTCCGCTACGTCGGCCGCAAACTGGCCGAGCAGCTCTATAACGGCGGCAACTGGCTCTCCATGGAAGAATACTACGGCGTGCCCAGCTTCTACTCCCACAGCAATAAGAGCGATTACGTTTTCGAGTAAGGGCATAAACTGATGATCGGCGCCTTCTGGCGCGCCGCCCGGGGGCTGCGGTATTTTAGATGCCGGCATAAGCAAAATCTGGTATTGGAAGGCCGGAATTGACCATGTGATACCGCAGCGAGTACCCAGGGAGGGCGGCTGCGGTATTTTAGATGTCGGCGTAAGCAAAATCTGGTATTAGAAGGCCGGAAATAACCATGTGATACCGCAGCGAGTACCCGGGGCGGGGGGCTGCGGTATTTTAGATGCCGGCATAAGCAAAATCCGGTATTGGAAGGCCGGAAATGGCCACGTGATACCGCAGCAGGGTTTCCGGCAGAAGCCAGGAAAGGGTGAAGGTGATGCGGACGGCAGAAAAAGAGGACGCGCGCGAAAAAATATTGAATGGGGAAATTTTCCAGTTGGCGAAAACGGGTGTATGATAAGGATGAGGAAACGAGCGACGGCATTAGTCAACGAGCAGAAGCAATCCAATAGGGACGGACAGAAAAGGAGAAGAGAAATGACTTTTGACGTGGAAGATGTAAGGCTGGTAATGGAACTGTTTCTGAAACAGCTGGAAGTGGATGAACGAATATTGAAGGAGTTGGTAGAGAAAGGTGATGAAGGGACGCTAAAGAGGAATGCTGGCAAGAAAGAGACCTACTCTTTGCGGAAAAGAAGCTCGGAAGACGGCGGCAAAATGGAAACGGTTTATTTAGGCTCTGCGTATCAAGAAGAAGTACAGGGTATCGTTCAGGCGCGGTGGGCGAAATTGGGATTGAAACGGATCGAGAAAAACCGGCAGGCGACTTTTGCTTTGATGGGAGGGGTGCAGAGTCTGCAGGTGGAGGAAATTGCAAAAGAATTGCCGGGAACTTACCAACAAGCCTTGGATCAGAAAGCGCTTGAAGATCACATGGAGGAAAGACTTTTGGAGATTGCCGCCGAAGGGATCGAAGCCAAGAAGCATAATGAATGGCCGCATAAGAACATGCCTAATATTGCTGCGGATGGGAAAAAGGTGCGGTCTAAGCTGGAGGCTTTGGTTTGTCTGATGCTGGACGTGCTTCAGATCCCTTATGATTATGACGCGATGGAGAGCCTTAAAGACAACGATGGGCGAATCGTATCGAGAAGTCCGGATTTCCGCATCTGGACGGCAAGCCGGCGAAGGGGATTTATCGAGGCCGTAGGGAAAATGGGAGACGAAGATTACTTTGAGGACTTTTTGGATAAACTGCGCATCTATCATATTAATAATATCAATCTGGGCGACAACCTGCTGGTCATCTGCGACCGAAGCAATCAGACGACGAACTGTTATGCGGCGATGAAATTCATACAAGCCCTGGCTGCCAGTTGATATGGGCAAACAAAAGCCCCGGCAGGAAATGCCGGGGCGGGAATAGCCACGATGGTTACCGGCACTTCAGCCACTTCAGCGATCACGCGAAGGCGTCGAGGATCATGGAGATCGGATTGTGGTCGTAGAGGAACTGGGCCAGCATGCTCTCGCGGATACCGGTGACGATGGTGGAGGTCGAACCCGGCGCGATGTAGTTCAGGTAGGGGAAGACGAGGAGCATGATCAGGCTGACGACCAGGAGGCCTTTAATGCCGCCGAAGATGGCGCCAAAGAAACCGTTGATGAAGCCGACGACGCTGTCGTCGTCTTTATTTTCCAGTAGTTTAATGAGCAGTTTGGTGATGAGGAGCAGGACAAAGAGGATCACCAGGAAGGCGATGATGATCGACATCAGGTTGACCAGGGCAGCGGCGATCTCTTCAGCCGTATTGGTGGCGCTGCCGGCGATGCTGTGGCGGATCTGTTCCGGCAACAGCGCGATATAATTATTGGTGCCGAAGACCTTTTCCACAGCATCCGCGACGTGCGCCTGGATGCTGGCACCGATGCCGGTGTGGTCCATGAGCCAGTTGCGGACCGGGGCCGCGGCAAAGAGCGCGACCGCGAAGCAGGCGATCCAACGGACAAAATTCAGGACCGAAGCCACAAAGCCTTTGGACCAGCCCATCGCTGCGTTCACCAAAATGACGAATATGATGCCGATATCGAATACGGCGCTTGCCGTTAAACCGTTGGAGAGAAAATCCATAGCCACCCTTTCCGGCTCGCGGGAACCTTTCCTATATATATGCTATCATACTAAATCTTTCGGAATCTTGCAAGAGAAGACACCGGCCTGCGGCAAATATTGATTCTTGAATCCATACATAATTTGTGATAAAATTTTTAGGTCTATGGATGTATACATGAGCGAAGCCCTGGAAGAGGCGAAAAAGGCCGCGGCGCTCGGAGAGATCCCCATCGGCGCGGTCATCGTGCGCGACGGGGAGGTCATCGCCCGCGGGCATAATTTGACGGAGACGACGAAAGACCCGACCGCCCATGCCGAGATGATCGCGATCCGCGAAGCGGCAAAGAGCTTAGGCGGCTGGCGCCTGATCGGTTGCGAGATGTACGTGACGATCGAACCCTGCAGCATGTGCGCGGGAGCGCTCGTCTGGGCCCGGATCGAGAAGCTCCATATCGGGGCGATGGATCCGAAAGCCGGTGCCTGCGGATCGGTCTTCAATATCCCGGGCAGCGGCAGATTGAATCATACCATAGAGATGGAATACGGTATCATGGCGGACGAGTGCGCCGGAATCGTGAAAGACTTTTTCCGGGAACTGCGCCTTAGAACATACGGACGGAGGATGGATAGATGAGGAAAACGATCACAAGACTTTGCCTGATTGTGGTGCTGATCGTGTTGTTTACGGGAAGCGCGTTCGCGGATTCCCTGGAGATCGTGGAACAATACCCGACAGACGGACAGAAGAATACGTCGGTAGAGAACCTGAGCGTCAAGCTGACCTTTAACAATCCGGTCAGTAGCGAGGCGAACCGCGATGCGAACGCCGCCTGTTTCAAGCTGACGGATACGGAGGGTACGGAACTTCCGATCAAAGTCTATTACAGCCCGAAGAATGAAAAGCAGATCCTGGTTCTTTATGATACGTCTACGATGGAGAATAATAAGAGCCTGGTGAAAGGCGATATGACCTATACGCTGTCCATTTCCGGAGATTTTAAGGATGATAACGGCAATACGCTGGGCAGCGACCGTACCGTTTCTTTCTCTACGCTGAACCAGGCTTTCAATACCCGCATCTATCTGATTATGATGGCGGTCATGATGGTCGCCATGATCGGGATCTCTTCCCGCCAGGCCCGCAAGCAGGTGGATAAAGATGAAGCCGCGGATCTGGCCGCGCAGCGTGATGCCGCGTTCAATCCGTATAAAGAAGCCAAGCGGACCGGCAAGCCGGTAGAAGAGATCATTGCCCAGCACGAGAAGGAAGTTGCCAAACGGGAAGCCCGCGCGGCCAAGCTGGCCGCCAAGCTCGGCAATGATGAAGAGGAAGAAGAGGAAGAGGAAATTCCGAGCGGCAACCACCGGGTCAAAGGACCGCGTCCGATCGCGGCGGCAGGCGGCAAGTATATCACCGGCCGGGCGGCTTTAGCGGAAGCGCAGAGAGCCGAGGAAGAACGGCTGGCGAGAAGAAGAGCCAACGCTAAGAAGAAGAGAAGATAACAGCCGTAAACAACTGCAGATATCTGTACGAATGAGCGGGCTTCCGCTCATTTGTATATGGAAGAGAAACTGTTTCGATAGGGGCTCCGCTTAACAAGATGAAAAAAACGATCACGATCCGCTCTTTTGCGAAAGTCAATCTGTCTTTAGACGTCGGCGCGCCGCGCGCGGACGGCATGCATCCGGTCGATACCGTGATGCAGCTGATCGGGATCGGTGACGACGTAAAGGTCTCGGTATGCGCACGGTCGGAAGCGGAGGACAAAGCGGAAGATCCGGCCAGCCGGATCTTCGTCACGACGGACCTGACGGCTTTGCAAGCCGGCGGCCACGTGACGGAAGACCTGCCGGCGGACCGCGGCAATATCGCCCATCGGGCGGCAGAACGGATGATGGAACATTTCCGGGAAGCGGCGGGACGAAAAGCCGCTCCGGTCATCCACATCGCGATCACGAAACGCATCCCGATCGCGGCTGGCCTAGCCGGCGGCAGCGGTAACGCGGCGGCTGTCCTGCACGCGTTGAACGTACTTTGGAGTCTGGATCTGAGTCTGACGGAAATCATGAAGATCGCCGCGGAGCTGGGTTCGGATGTCCCTTTCTGCGCGGCCGGTATGGTAGCCGGGAACCGGGAAGTGCTGCCGGCGCGTCTCGTCCGGGATCCGCTGGCATCGCCATGTGGGAGAGGCCGCGGCACGGGGACGGAGGTAGAACCGCTTCCGGCCTGGGACAGCGCCGTGGTGATCGCCAAACCGGATATCGGCATGAGTACGGCGGCGGTTTACCGGGGATTTGACCGGTGTATCGTGTCGAAGAGACCGGATAACGACGCTTTAGCGCAGGCGCTGGCCGCCGGAGACCGGGCGGGGGTCTACCGCCAGATGATAAACGTGCTGGAGCTGTACTCGCTGGTAGCCGCGCCACAGATCCAACAGCTGAAAACGCGAATGGAACAGGAAGCCGGCGCGGACGGCTTCGTATTGATGAGCGGCAGTGGGCCGACAGTCTACGCGCTGCTCGCCAGTGACGAGGCAGCCGCCCGTTGCCAGGCGGCACTGACCGCAGAAGGCTGGCAGGCCTATAACGGCCGGACGCTGACCGGGCGTTAAGCCGGCAGGCGCTTTGATCGAGGATCATAGAATTAGCAGGAGGAATCGTTCTCATGGATCTGAATGTGAAAAACCATCACCCGCTCCGGGAGATCGTGTACGAAGAACTGAAAAAACGCATCATGACCGGCGAGATCAAACCGGGAACGCGGCTTATGGAAATCGGGCTGGCTGACGATATGGGGGTCAGCCGGACGCCGATCCGGGAAGCGATCCGCAAACTGGAAAAAGAAGGCCTGGTCACGATTGAGCCGCGGCGGGGCGCGTATGCCTCGGACGTTTCCGTGGCGGATATGGTGAACCTGCTCGTCGTGCGCGAAGATTTGGAATCGCTGGCAGCCAGACTGGCGGCGTCCCGTATCTCCGATGAGGAGATCGCGGCACTGGAGGATGTCAGTAAAGACTACGCGGAAGCCATTCAGAATAACGATACCGAGCGCATGATCGCCTGCGATGAGGATTTTCATAAAAAGATCGTGGCGGCCACTGGGAACAAGACGCTGATCCGCTTCAGCGGCACGACCCAGGAGTTGGCGTTGCGCTTCCGCTATCTCTATTACGATGATTTCGCCCGCTATCAGAATATGCCCAGCGAACATAAGGCCATCCTGGACGCGCTGAAGAGCGGGGACGCGGCCGCGGCGGGCAAAGCAGCCGAGGCCCATGTGGAGAGCCTGAAGTATTTCGTGGAGCATGCGGACCAGGCGGCTTTTCACGGGAAAAAGCACAAACCGGCCCGGAAAAAATAGGGGCCATTTTCTTGACAGCAAGCGCTGCCGGGATTAAGATAAAGATACCAAAATGAATCGTGCAAAGGGTTTCCGTTTTTCGATTTCCGCCGGAACAGGCGGGGTTGGAGGACGGACTAAGATGGAAACAGGTGTAAGTCCTGTGCGGTCCCGCCACTGTGAATCGGGAGCGAGCGGCAACGGCCATTGATCCGGAGGGATCGAGAAGGCGCCGCGAGCGATGATCGACGAGCCAGGAGACATGCCCTTTTGCAGCCTTGCGGAGCGGAAGACTCCAAGTCGGGGCGAATATTGACGAAGCTGAAAACGGACGCTGGGAAGGCGCCCGTTTTTTGTCGGAACAGGCAATACGACAACCGGGAGAGCAGCATCTCTTCCGGAAAGGCAGGAGGGAAGAATCCGGTTTATGCCCGACCGGGCTTCCCGCCGGCCGGGGCGCGATCCCCTTAAAGAGCAAGCAACTATCAATTTTCTTTATCATTCTTTTGCTAAAGGCCCGGGAAGGTGCGATCCCGGGTCTTTTGCGTGGGCGTCGCCGGCTTTCGCGAGGGGACGGGGTGTGATAAAATATAATATATATAATAACAGGAGAGATATCACGAGGAAATCGTGGCGGATAAAAGACAGGAGGGTTGCGTAAGATGATCATGAAACTGACCAAAGAAGATGCCCGGAAAGCTTTATTGGGAGGCCTTCTGCTCGGGGGCGGCGGAGGCGGCCTGATCTCCGGAGGCTTTCACGCGTTGGAAGAAACCTTTGCCCGGACGGAGTATCTGACGATGCTGAGCGTGGATGAACTGGCCCCGGAGGATATCGTCATTACGGTCTCCATGCTGGGAGCCCCGTCCAAATTCGGTACGCCGCTGACGACCGATCACTGGCAGAAAGCGCTCGCTAATTTTGAGCAGAATTATGGAAGGCGGGTGGCTGGTTTTATCTCCTGTGAGAACGGAGCGGCATCCACGGCGAACGGATGGATCCTGTCAGCCCTCACGGGCATTCCGGTGATCGACGCGCCGTGCAACGGCCGCGCGCATCCGACCGGGACGATGGGCAGCATGGGATTGAACGGTTTGCCGGATTACCAGACGACCCAATCCGCCTGCGGCGGGGAAGGGGAGAGTTATCTGGAGACCGTCGCAACGGGGGCACTGCAACCGACGTCACACGTGATCCGGCAATCCGCGGCTGCCGCCGGCGGCATGGTGGGCGTCGTCCGCAATCCCGTGACGGCCGCGTTCCTGGCCGAACATGCCGCGCCGGGGGCGATCCGGCAGGCGATGGAGATCGGCGAGATCTATCTGGCCGCCGGGAACGGGGACAAGTTCGTGCGGCGTTTGCAGGAGGAATATGAAGCCCGGGTCCTGGTAAAAGGCGCGATCACGGATTACGCGCTGCGCATGGAAGGCGGCTATGACGTTGGTACGATGAGGGTCGCCGGGGCGGAAGACGCCTATACCCTGACCTTCTGGAATGAATTCATGTTTGCTGAAAAGGATGGGGCCCGGGTCGCGACTTTCCCCGACCTGATCTGCATCCTGGACGCGCAGACGGGGGAAGCCATCTCGACAGCGGAAGCAAAGGCGGGCCGGGAGGTTTATGCCATCGTCATTCCCCAGAAAAAAATGATGCTCGGGGCCGGCATGCACCAACGGGAACTTTTTCAAGAAGCGGAGGACATCCTCGGCGCGGATATGACGGTGTGTAATGAGAAACTGTTCCGCTGACGCGGGCCGCGGCAAAGGGAAAATATAGAAAAAATGCATAGAAGCG
>JAFRYQ010000131.1 GCA_017437565.1 Bacillota bacterium | reverse complement strand
TTCTCCTCGGAGGTTGTGGACGATTCTCGCAGTTCGTTCAGAAGATTTTCTTCCTCTAAACGCAGCCTCCTCGCTTCTTTTAAAAATGCATTCTCAATCCGAAGGTGAAGATTCTCTTCCTGTAATTGTTTCAGAAGTTCCTTCTGCTCATCCGATTCGCAGTTTTCTATTTCTCGGGCAATCTTATCTTTGTCCATGCTTCGCTTTCGGCCTTTCTTTTTCTGCTTGAGTGCTTCTGGTCCGGCAGTTCTGTAGTCCATAACCCATCTGGTAATTAAACCAGGGTTTGTAAGTCCGACCTGGAGTGCAAGCTCTTGGTATGAGAGTTCACTTGTTAGATACAATTCTACTACATAAAGCTTGAAGTCGAAAGAATATGAATTCTTTTGTCTGCTTCTCATTAAACCTTGTTCTCCAAAATGATTGTAGTTGTTAACCCAACGACGTATAACATGAGTATCAATACCATATGTGGCAGAAAGTGTCCAATACCCAGCCTTTCCATTCAGATACTCATTAACTATCTTGCGTTTAAACTCAAATGAATACTTTGCCATAACAAAACTGACCTCCTCCAGTTAGATTATTGGTCTAACTTTTGGGGGTCAGTTCAAATCCCGGGGCGCTTTTCACATCGCATTTCTGATCTGCTCTTACGAGAGATAGCTATAGGGGTCAACCGCCGTTCCGTTTACTACGACTTCGAAATGGCAGTGGTTGCAGCTGGCGACGCCCGTCGATCCGACGTAGCCGATCAGCTGTCCTCTTTCGACGTAGGTGCCGGCCGACACGACCATGGAACTCATATGTCCATAGACGGTCTTCATGCCGTTACCGTGGTCGATGACGACGGCCAGGCCGTAGCCGCCATACCAGCCGGTATTACCGGTGCAGGTTCCGGAAGCCGCCGCATAGATCGGGGTTCCGTAATCGGCGCAGATATCGATGCCTTCGTGGAAGGTGGAAGCTCCGTAGGTCGGCGCTACGCGCGGGCCGAATCCGTAAGAAACGGTACCGGAGAGCGGCCAGGAGAGGCTGCCGCCGTCATAGACTTCCTGAACTTCCTGGACGATCGTGGTTTCCTCATAAGTGGAATCACTGTTATCGCCTTCGGTTACTTCGTCCTCATTATCTTCCGGTTCGTCATAATCCGCTTCCTCATCTTCGGGCTCGTCATAATCCGGCTCTTCGTAATCCGATTCTTCTTCCACCGGTTCCGGACGCTCCAGCGTGCCCTTCCGAATGATCTCGTTCTGCGGTTCTTCCGTCACCACGCGTTCGATCTCTTCACGGTATACTTCTTCGCCGTTTTCCATCGTTACGATCTCGACGACGTCCGCGTAACCGTTCACGCCCTCCTGGATGACTTCTTTCTCGTCTTCATAGAGCTCATCGGAATACTCGTATTCGGTCTCATATTCGACTTCCGTCGTATAAGCCTGTTCGACTTCCGTTACGACGCTGACGAGAGGATCGGTATTGTTGTAGACGATCTCCATACCGCCGGACATCGTGTCCGGATCGATATCCGGATTCGCTTCCATCAAAGCGCCGACGTCCACGCCGAAATTCTCGGCGATGCTCCAGAAAGTATCCTCATCATTGGTGGTATAGACAAACCCGGCGTCATCGCCGCCCAGGATTCTGCCTACGGTCCGGTCGATCTCATCTTCGAACTTCGGCATCTTTTCTTTCTTGGTGTCCACCGTGATGGTTTCTACCGTCAGGGCCGGCTGGATATCAACGCTTAAGGTTTCATCCCCGGTAGAGAGGTTCGCTACGACTCCGTCGATAACGGCCTGAGCGTCTTCTTCATATTCGAACTTCGCGAAGGAGATTCCGCCCAGCTGTACTTCGTAATACTGTTTTTCCGTGGGTCCGACTGCTTCTTTTTTCGTTTCCTTGGCTGCTTTGCCCGCATCTTTGCCCGCATCTTTGGTCGTATCTTCCTTAGCCGTGTACGGCTGGGAGATCGTTCCCTCGGCGATTTCCGAGAGATCCGGCGCGACATATGCTACCGCTGCCGCTGCGAAAGCCTTGCTTTCTGTCGACGCCATGGCGTTCCCCGCGGTAAATGCCATCCCAGCGGTAAGAACCATAACCAGCGTCAAAATGAGAGCCGCTGCTCTCCTGGTGTTAACTGTTTTAAACATGCCCATTAGCGATCTTTTGTCCTTTCCGGCGGAAGTGTCCGCCTTTTGGCCCATCAGACCAAATCTCGCCCCTTTTGCGATACTAGAATGGTATACCATATGCATAATAAAGTCAACATTTTCTTAAGATATTTCACATAAAATTCACATAAGAAAACGGGTAAATCCGCTGTTTTTCAACGTTTTACCCGTTTCTTAATTTCTTAATTTTCTTAAGAGTTCTTAAGCTTTCTTAGTATATTTATTGACGAAAAATGTATATCATGCGTTTTTTATACGGGGATTATACAAGGCGCTTTGATCGCGGCGCGCTATCCTATTTCTGCGATTCGGAACTGCGGGTATCCGCCCAGACCTTGTTCACCAGAATGCCCAGGCACATGACCCAGGAGATCAGATAGAACCAGAACATGAGCGCGGCGATACTGGCCATCGACCCGTAGATGATATTGTTGTTCACGGCCCGCGAGGTGTAGAGGGCATAGAAGATCGTGACCACCAACATGCCCGCCGCGCAGAAGATGCTTCCCGGCAGTACGTCCCGGTAGCGCATGCGGCTGTTCGGCAGCACATAATAGTTGAAAGAAATGATCAGGAGATAGATCGCCCCCGCCACCGGCCAGCGCAGGATCGTCCACACCTTATCTACCCAGGAACTGATGAGCAACTGATCCGCCAGGAAGCGGATGATCACGCCGCCGTAGACCTGCAGGGTCACCACCACGACCACCATGACGACCGTCAGCACCACCGTGAGCAGCGACCGCGCCCGGTCCCGGAAGAAACGCCCGGCGTCCCGGCCCCCGGAATAGGTATAGGTGCTGATCCGCATGAGCGCGAACTGGATGCGGGAGGCCGCCCAGATCGCGGCGATGATCAGAAGGATATTGGTGGAGAGCTGCGGCTGCACCGTAAAGACATCCTTCAGGAAGAACAGCCACTCGTCAGAAAGATGCAGATCCGGCCCCAGGAGCTCCTGCGTCAGGATTTCCAGAGGAATGTTCAGGATCCCCAGGATCTGTGAGAGAAGCAGCAGGATCGGTACGATCGAGAGTATGAAAAAGAAAGCTACCTGGGCGGCAATGCCCTGGTAGTAAGGATCCTGGAACTGTTTAAACCCCAGATAAAACATCCGGAGAAGCCGTCTCTTCATCTCCTCGATCTTTCCGTTTCTCTTACATATCCGCTTGCGGCTTCCGCGCCTGCAGGAGTTCTTCCAGCACCGCCAGCGCCCGGGCCCGGTGGCTGACCGCGTTCTTCTCTTCCGCGTTCATCTCGGCAAAGGTCTTCTCGCAACCATCGGGCAGGAAGAGCGGATCATAACCGAATCCCCCGGTCCCGTGATATTCCGTCAGCATATGCCCCGGGCACTCGCCGCGGGCTACCAGTTCTTCCCCGTCCGGAAAGACCAGGCTGACCACGGATACGAATTTTGCCGTCCGCTGTTCCTGGGGTACGCCGTCCAGCAGCTTCAGCAACTTCTCGTTATTGCGGCGGTCGTTTTGGTCTTCCCCGGCAAAGCGGGCCGAATAGACCCCCGGCGCTCCGTCCAGATAATCGACCATGAGGCCGGAATCATCGGCGATGGTCGGCTGTCCGGAAAGCGCGCAGATGGTGCGCGCCTTCAGGAGCGAATTCTCCTCAAAGGTCGCGCCGGTCTCCTCGATCTCTTCCGGCGGCAATCCCGCTTCATCGCGGGAGATGACCCGCATGCCGAATTTCGCGGTGATGGTTTCGATTTCCTTTATCTTATGGGCGTTTCTGGACGCCGCGATGATCGTCTTCATATATCCCTCTTTAGGCTGTCAGCCCCGTTTGTCGATATTCTGCTTTGATTGTTTCATTTTACCAAAATAAGCGCATCTGTCAATGCAGGGCCGGCATCCGGCCAGACCTGGGAATTTCAAAAAATCCCTTTTCCCTCGCCGGTTTTCCTTTTCGTTTCTCCTGTGGATGTGATATAGTAGACGCAGTCTACGCTGGAAATGGAGAATGAGAATGCTGACCGTGCTGACCAACGTGCTCGTCATCTTCGCGATGATCGCCGTGGGCTTCTTTGCCAATAGAATCAAGATCCTGCCGTCGGAGTCGAACCGTTACCTGACCAATCTGGTGCTGCTCGTTACGACGCCCTGCCTGGTCATCGATTCCATGGCCGGCCGGGAACTGGATGCCGCTATGCGGACTGACACCTTCCAGGTCCTGTTTGGTTCTTTGGCTTTCTTTATCGTCGTGCCGTTTCTCTGCCTGCTCTTCGCCAAGCTTTTCCGCCATACGCCGGAAGAAGATATCGGCGCGCTGATGGTCATCATGACGGCCATCAACACCGGCTTCATGGGTTTCCCGATCGCGAAAGCCGCCTTTGGCGACCACATGTTTTTCCTCTTCGTGATCCAGAATATGGCCCTGAACATCTATATCTACGGGATCGCGCCGATCCAGTTCTCCTATCATGCCAATACCGGGCGCAACCTCGGCGCCCTGTTGAAAGCCTTTATCAACCCCTGCATGATCGCGGTCGCCATCGGCTTTGTCCTGCTGCTGACCGGCACGGCTCTGCCTGGCCCGGTCGCGCAGTTCATGTCTTCCGTCGGGAACGTCACCACCCCGGTCTCCATGTTCGTGGTGGGCATCCGCCTCGCCGAAAGCAGCTTCACCAGCATCCTGAAAAACCGCGATCTCGCGATCGCGTCCGTCTTTAATATCGTCGTCATCCCGGCGCTCACCTTCCTGGGCGTCAATTGGCTGCCGCTGACCACCGCGACCAAAGTCTGCCTGATCTTCGCCGCCTCCTTCCCCTGTGCGGTGGCTACCGTCAGCATCGCGGGACATGAACATAAAAACGACAAGCTCACCGCGGAGGGCGTAGCGCTGACCACGACGATGTCGCTGGTCTCGCTCCCCCTGATTGCGGCGTTCTTGTCGGCTTGGTATGGGATGTAAGAACGATTTTTCTGGTTTTTTAATCTTCCTGGAAGCGGATCCGGATCAGTTTTTGCGGTCTGCCCACTCCGCTTAGGGGTTTACGCCCGGTCACTTCAACATAACCATATTGTTCCAGTTTATTTAAGACCCGGTTCAGATTGCTCATCTTCATGCCGGACAACTTGATCAGTTCGCTGACCGTGGTCACTTCCAGATCGTACTCTTCGGCGATATCGTTCAGCTTCTGGATCGTATATAAGGAGATGCCGGTTTCTTCGGAGATCGCTTTGACGCGCTCCGGCCACTCCTGTGCCCCGCGTTCCGGGCTCTGGGCGTCGCTGCTGAGCGGCCCGATGATCATTTCGTCTTTCCCGTCGTATTCGACGATGTAAAAACAGGTCGAGCGCTGCACCTCCGCGAGATGCAGCCCGCGTTCCGCGCAGGATTTCGCCAGCGAGAATGACGAACCGATACCGACCCCCACATAGACGTTCTGGGTCCCGGTCACCGCGTGCAGACGCTGGCACAGAGTCTTCACCGCGGAAGCATCCCCCCGCTCCGTCAAAGTGCCCCGTTGCATGTAGATATAGCTAGTGCTGCCTTCGTGGTATTCCACGGCGCCGTCATGCCGGCGGGCAAAATTGTAAATGCGGTCGGCCACTACGCTATACACGTGATGGCGGAGGAATTCCCCGGTAATCGCCACTTCGCGTCCGCTGGAATTCTCTAAGGCGATGGCGAGCGTGACCGGTTTAAAAGCCTGGTTCTGCTGCGAGGCCTCTTCATTCTGGCAACGCAGGATCAGGCTGTTCATCGACGTGACGATATCCGAGGGCGTCGGTTTCACCCAGTAGGCGGTATATCCGGCCGCTGTGACGCTGTCTTTGATCGTCTGCATGCCGGTCAGGCATACCGTGCTCTTACGGCTGCGCAGATTCTTCAGATGATAAGCGAGCACCTTCTCACCATAGGCTTCCGAGGATTCGATCAATTGATCGTCGCCCGGATAGCAGAGCAGATTGATCCCCGCCTCGATGCCGGCGCGTTCCAGCATGCTCTTCATTTCCTTCTCATCCGGTTCATGAAGATCATAGGTGATGCCGGCCAGCCCGTTCTGGCTGTGATAAGCCGCGTTCAGGAGCACTTCCAGGATCGACTCCGTCGTCCGCCGCAGGTATTCCCAGGGAATGCGGGGGCTGACGTAATGATAAGCGGCATAATAAGGCATCCAGCCGGTGAACAGGATCCCGTCCACCTCATTCTGGATCTCGGAAACCAGCCGTCCCGCTTCCGCCGGAGTGCTGGGAACTTCGACGATTTCCAATGCGGACGTTTTCCGCAGGTTCTCGCGAACCAGATCGATGGAGAATTTAGGACCGACCACGGCAATTTTCATCACGCGCACCCCCTTTCACTGTCCGCCTCGTGGAACCTCTATTCCCGGCGGTCATTTGCATTCATATCTGTTAAAAACGGTTTCGCAGGGATTTCCTAAGGCAAAGCGGATCTCTCCGGAATTCAGGTCCATGATCAAAGCGTAATTGGTGACGCTCGTCAGGATATCGTCGTCCAACGCGTGCACGCAGATGGAAGTCGGATAGCCCTTATGATCCCGGTAAGCCTGTTCGATATAGGTGGCGTTGACGTCCTTTTTGCCGGCGAATAAGGCTTTTGCCCGCTGATAGCGCATATAGGTGCTTCCCCGGTCGCGGTGCGCGTGGCTCAGGTAGTTTTTCGCCCCGACCCAGTGATTGGTATGCACGATCAACCCGTCTTCCGGAAGGATCACGTCCACCTGGTTCATGTCGAATTCAACGTCCATCGACAAGCCATCCCGATGGGAAAGGATCAGATTGCCGGAGGATCCCATCGCGCCGTCCATGAGTGCTCCGTAAGCCGAGGACAGATCCCGGCTCTCCAGTACCTTCCGCATGCGGAACCTTAAGGGGATCCCTATTCCGGAGGACGGTGAGACCAGGGCATTTAAGGTAATACCGATGCCGCAGGTATTCATGCCTGGCGCGCCGATCATCCCGGCTTCCGTGAACATGATAAAGCCCGGCCTATTCCCTTCCGGCAGATAACGGAGGACCACTACCGTCTCTTTTAATTGATGGGAGAAATCCCAGCTTTGCGCGGCATAAGTATGACCGTTCTCGGTAATCGCAGGAAGCAGGCTGATGCCGGTGCACTCATCCACGTCGATCTTCGCATCGTCACAACACGTCCCGCCGCTCTCCGGCGCGCAGCAGACGCCTTCTTTCGCGAGCATGGCGTTGACCAGCTGCGTATGCAATAATTCCGAGCGCGAATTGAGCGCGAAGATATCCGCGAACTCCACGCCGGCACCGTCGGCGATTCCCTGCATCTCCTTGATCTTCTCGGCAAACAACGCTTTGGTCGCCTCCAGGTTCACGAGTGAGATTTCTTTTACTTTTTCCCAGCTGATGCCCTTGCGTTTTTCGATGAGGCGGCTGTAGATCTCGATGCTCAGGAGAATCTCCGCCCGACAGCTTTCCCCATATTGGAAGCCGCGTTCATAGGCCTCGCCGGAGAGCGTGATCTCCTTTACCGGTACCCTTTGCAACTTGCGGAAGAGGAAATAATTCCGTCCGATACAGTCCTGTTCGATGATCGAGAAGTCCGCATAAGCCGTTGTTCCGTCCATGCGCACCTTCCCTTTCCGCCCGGGGACCTCATATCTTCCTTCCCGGTACATGGGGTCCCAGACCCCGGCTTCCCCCTTTTCATCCAAGGATACCACAACGATATAGTGTTTGGAATCTGAGAAAACGCCGGTCCAGCCTTCACGGTCGCCAAGCGTATTGGCGATCACCAGTCCTCTTTTTTCGGTCAGGAACTGTCTCACATAGCCCGGGTTATCGGTGATCTCGCAGCTGAGACCAAAGCGTTCGGCAAATACCGGCCCGAAAATGCGCATATCCGTGCCGAATCCCTCCCGGGCGCCGCAGGCTTTTGCCAGGGCGGCACTTTCTTCCGGCGGGAAAGGAGTCTGACACATTTCTTCGACGATCATAGACGCCGCGCAGGGACCGCAGCCGTTATTGGCTATATTGCCGTGTGGCGAACTCGGTGAAGGATAGGATACCGCTTCATAATCAAGTTGACAGTAGAACATGTCTTTCCCCCCTCTCGTTATACGTATTTATGGCAGAATACGTGATGGGTCGACGTGATCTCCACGCGCGGTGGTATTTCTAATTTGCAGATCTCCATGCATTCCTTGCAACGGGTGTGGAACTTGCATCCTGACGGCGCGTTCACCGGCGAAGGAATCGTTCCCTCCAGGATGATCTGCTCCGTATGCCGCTTCGGATCCGGGATCGGTACCGCTGAGAGCAACGCCTGCGTGTAAGGATGCAAGGGACGCTCATACAGATCGTCCCGGTCGCTCACTTCCACGAAACTTCCCAGATACATCACGCCCACCTTATCACTGACATGTTCGACGACGGACAAATCGTGCGAAATGAAAATATACGTCAGATCTAGCTCTTTCTTCAGTTTGTTGAGCAGATTCAATACTTGTGCCTGGATGGAAACGTCCAGGGCGGAAACGGGTTCATCGGCGACGATGATCTCCGGTTCCACCGCCAAAGCGCGGGCAATACCGATGCGCTGCCGCTGCCCGCCGCTGAATTCATGCGGGTAACGGTTGGTATGGTAATCGTCCAGCCCGACCTTGCGCAGGAGGTCCAGGACCCGGGCGTTCATCTCATCCCGGTTTTTCACGAGGTTGTGCACCTTTAAAGGTTCGCCGACGATCTCGTTCACGGACATGCGGGGGTTCAGCGACGCGTAAGGATCCTGGAACACCATCTGGATCCGCTTCCGATAGGGTTTTACCGCCTTCTGCGGAAGCGGCGCGATATCGGTCCCGTCCAGGAGGATCTTGCCGCTGGTCGGACCGATCAGGCGGCAGATCGTCAAGCCCAAGGTCGATTTCCCGCAGCCGGACTCGCCGACCAGGCCGAATACTTCGCCCTTTTGAACGTCAAAGCTCACCCCGTCCAGCGCTTTGACGAAAGCCGTTTTGCCGAGCAGGCCGGTCTTGACCGGATAATACTGCCGGAGATCTTCGACCGCCAGGATCGGAGTCTTTTTCACTTCATCCATCAAAGCTCACCTCCGTATTCTTTTTTGCTCAGCCAGCAGCGGCATTTCCTGCCGTTCGGATAGACAAACAGCTCCGGCTCTTTCTCCTTGCAGATATCCATCGCGTATTTGCAACGCGGGGAAAACTTGCAGCCTTCCGGCATGTATTTCGGATTGGGCACGTTGCCGGGGATCGCCTCCAGCTCTTCTTTATGCTCCCCGAGGACCGGGATCGCGTCCATGAGCCCCTGTGTATAGGGGTGCAGCGGATTCTCAAACAGATCGTCCACATTCGCGTACTCGACGACCCGTCCGCAGTACATCACCAGGACCTGTTCGCACATATTGGCGACCACGCCCAGGTTATGGGTCACGAAGATGATGGCAGTCCCTTTCTTCTTTTTCAATTCCCGCATCAGGGAAAGGATCTGCGCTTGGATGGTTACGTCCAACGCGGTCGTCGGTTCGTCGGCGATCAGGATCTTGGGCTGGCAGGCCAGCGCAATGGCGATCATGACCCGCTGCCGCTGTCCGCCGGACAACTGGTAGGGATACTCATCAAAGATCTCGGCAGCGCGGGCCAGCCCGGTCTCTTCGAGCAGGGATATCGCCTGTTTTTTAGCCTCTTCTTTGCTGATCTTGTTATGCTGCAATATCCCTTCCGTGATCTGCCGGCCTACCTTCATCACGGGGTTCAGGCTGGTCATGGGTTCCTGGAAGATCATGGCGATCTTGCTGCCTCGCAGCAGGCGGCGGGCTTCACTGTCCTTTGTCAGCAGATCGTCCCCTTCCAGGAGGATCTCGCCGGCAACGACCCGGCCGCTCGTTCCCTGCAGAAGGTCCATGATCGACATGGCGGTAACGGATTTTCCGCTGCCGGATTCGCCGACGATGCCCAGCGTCGTATTCTCTTCCAAGGTAAAGTCCACGCCATCGACCGCTTTGACGGTGCCATTATCGCTGAAGAAATAGGTGCAAAGCCCTTTCACTTCCAGTAATGCGTTCTTCTTCTCTTCCATGCTCTCACCTACCGATCATTCAGCTTCGGATCGAGCGCGCTGCGCAGGCCGTCTCCCAGGAGATTGAAGCAAAGCACCGTGATGAAGATCGCCAGCCCGGGGAAAATCGCGTAATGCGCCGCCGTAAAGATATACATCCGGGAATTATTCAGCATCAGCCCCCATTCCGGCGTTGGTGGCGCCGCGCCCATGCCGATGAAGGAGAGGCTGGCCGCGGTCATGATGGAGCTGCTGATGGACATGGAGTACTGCACGATAATGCCCGGCAAAGCTCCCGGCAGGAGATGCCGCAGTAGAATGCCGATATCGGAAACGCCGATGGATTTCGCCGCCCGGACGTAAACCGCGTTCTTCAGCTGCAAGGTGCTGCCGCGGACGATACGGGCGAAGGTCGGGATACGGAAAACGATGATCGCGATGACCACGTTGTAGAGACCGGGGCCGAGTACCGCGACGATGGCGATGGCCAGGATGAGGCCAGGGAACGCGTAGAGCACGTCCATCAGCCGCATGATGACTTCATCCACCATGCCCCCGTAGTAACCGGCGATCAGCCCGATGATGCTGCCCAGGATCGCCCCGATGGTGACCGCGCCGAAGGCGATCGAGAGCGAGATCCGGGTCCCGCAGAGGATCCGGCTGAAAATATCCCGTCCGAATTCATCCGTTCCGCAGATGTGCTTGAACGATGGCCCTTGCAGCGCGTCCGCGTAATTGTAATCGTTGAAGCCGTATGGCGAGATGCGGTAACAGAAGATCGCGATGAAGATGAGAAGGAAGAGGACGAACAAAGCAATCAGTGCCGTCTTCTGCTTCTTAAACTTCCTGACGAATTCAGCGAAAGGTGATCTGGCTTTTTCGGTTTCCATCATCTTCCGCCCCCTTCCAGTCTGATCTCCGGATTCGCCAGAGCGTAGAGCAGGTCTACGACAAAGTTCACGACGACAAAGTTCAAGGCCAGGATCATCACCAACGCCTGTACGATCGGGTAATCCCGGTAGGTGATCGACGTCACGAGGTAGGAACCGATGCCCGGATAAGCGAAGACCGTCTCGATCATGACCGCGCCGCCCAACATCGCGCCGAACTGCAGCCCGACGATCGTGATCACCGAGATCAGGGAGTTGCGCAGGACGTGTCGCCAGATGACGACGCGTTCCTTCACGCCCTTAGATCTGGCCGTCCGCACATAGTCCTCTTTCAAGCACTCCAGGACGGCGGAGCGGGTAAACCGGGTGACCGCCGCTGCCATGGAAAGGCCCAGGGTAAAAGCAGGCATGACGAGATGTTTCCAAGTCCCTACCCCGGAAACCGGTAATAGGTGGAAGTGGACGCTCAGGACCAGGATCAGCATCAAGCCGATCCAGAAGGTCGGCACCGCCTGTCCCGCGACCGCCAGGGTCACGCCGAGATAGTCCTGCCACTTCCCTTCATGCGTGCCGGTCCAGACCCCAAGGATCAATCCGACCACCGTACTCCAGATCACCGCGAGGACTGCCAGCAGAATGGTCTTTCCATACCGTTTGGATACTTCGTTGATAATGGGCTCGCCGGTCCGGTAAGATTTACCGAGATTTCCGGTCAGCATTCCCTTAAACCAGTCGACAAACTGGACGATGATCGGTTTATTCAGGCCATATTCTTCCCGGAGCGCCTCGATCGCTTCCAGGCTGGCCTCTTCATCCACCATCTGCCGGACCGGGTCTCCGGGCATCAGACGGACCAGAATGAAGATCACGACGCCGACGAGGACGATCGTGATGACGATACCGATCAGCCGTTTCAGAAAATAGCGCAGCATGCCGCATCCTCTCTTCCGAAAACAGCACGCGCAGGGAAAGAGAAGCCTTCCCTGCGCATGCTTTATTAGTTAAATGTGCGTATTCCCTTCTCTGATAGCGCCTGTTTATTCATACCAGGCGTTGCTGATATCGACATTGCCGTTGTTCTTGAAGCCGGCGCCCTTAATGTGCTCGCTGAGGCCCGCTCTGGAGGTGCTGATCAGCATCGGATAAGCAGGCAGCTCATTCCAGATGATCTCCTGCGCTTCCGTATAAGCAGCCAGTCTTTCTTCCGGATCGATGGTGGAACCACCGGCGACGATCGCCTTATCAAAGTCTTCATTCGACCAGAAGGCGTAGTTAGCGCCGACCGGATAGAACTTATCGGTTGCGAAACGGCCCAGGGCCAGGCTGGCGTCGCCATTGCTGGCCGAATAACCTCTGACGTAGAGATCCCATTCATAGGCCGCCGGATCGCCGGCATGCTCGTCAAAGCCCGCCGTCAGCGCGGCTGCGGCCATGCATTTTACTTCGACCGGGACACCGATCGCGCCAAGCTGCTGCATGATGAATTCCGCGCGCGGAACGTCGGTACCGTCGTCCTCACTCCAGAGGATCAGTTTGCGGCTGAAATCGTAATTGGCTTCTTCCAGCAGCTTCTTGGCCGCTTCCGGATCGTACTTGTATTCCGGCTGCGGTACGAAGTAGTTGATAGAATCCGCACTGACGGATCTGGCCCGGATATTGGCACCGCCGTAGATGACGTTATTCATCGTATCCACGTCGATAGCCATGGCAAAGGCCTGACGCACTCTGGCATCCTGGAAATAATCCTTCGCGCAGTTGAAGTTCAGATAGGATACCATGGTGCCGATTCTGGTGATGACCTGCTTGCCAGCGCCTTCTACCGCCGGCGCGTTGATGGCGGACAGGCTGTGGATGATATCGGCTTCGCCGTTGGAAACCATCGCGATACGCGTCGCTTCTTCCGGTACCGGTTTCAGGACGATGGAGTTGAAACCAACGTTGGACTTCACCAGCGCTTCGCCGCCGTTGATCTCCGGATCATATCCCCACCAGTTACGGTTCAGGTCGAAGGTTGCTTCTTCGCCGCTTCTGAATTCGCGCAGGATGTACTGGCCGGTACCGACCGACTTGGTATTCCAAACGCTGTCGCCTTCCGCCAGGAGGGACGGGGCGATCATATAACCGTTGTTGGCCAGAATCGTCAGGAACGCGGCTTCGACGTTGCTCAGTTTGACTTCGCAGGTCAGTTCGTCGACCGCCGTCGCGCTTTCGACTGCCGCATAGCTGGAGACGGATTTGAAGGAATAGTTCGGATCGATACGAATGTCAAAATTCGCTTTCATCGCTTCCGCATTCCAGGGCGTTCCGTCGGAGAAGGTGATGCCATCACGCAGATGGAAGGTGTAAGTGAGCATATCTTCGCTGACGTCGCAGCCTTCGCACAGGGTCCAGATCTGATTGCCTTCCGCGTCGACTTTCAGCGGGCACTCATAGACCAGATTCGAGGGGAAGCCTTCTACGGCCGTTGTCTGATCCGGCGGGAAAAGGGTCGTCGCATCCGCGTTCATGACGACTACGATATCCGAGTCCGGAGCAACGGTGCAGAGCTCGCCGCTCGTTTCCGCCGGTTCTTCCGCCGGCTCTTCCGCAGGTTCTTCGGCCGGTTCCTCCGCCGGCTCTTCAGCAGGTTCTTCTGCCGGCTCTTCAGCAGGTTCTTCCGCCGGCTCTTCAGCAGGTTCTTCTGCCGGCTGACTCGAGCTGCCACCGGAATTACCGCAGGCGGCCAGCATCGAAACGATCAGCAGCAAAGCAAGAATTAGGGCCAAGCTTTTTTTCATGTCGTTTCCTCCTTGTTATCCTTCTTTCGTTAACGGTTTTTCTTTTTGGTTTTCTCCCCGCAACGCGCGGGGGTATCAACACCGCTCTATGGATTATTATTATCATAAACTCCCCCGCATGCGTAAAAATAGTGGAAAAAATAAGGAAAATTTATTGGAAAATTGCGTCAATTCCGGTTGGGTGGTAAACTACTGTTGAATTATTAACGTTTTAAGCGGTTCTTCATGATGCGAGGTAATTTCCATGGCAACGCTATCCCCTCTTATGGCCACCATGTTCCATGCCACCCAGTCACTCGAAACGGAGATCATCGCGATGCGCCGTTATCTGCATATGCATCCGGAGACCGGTTTTGACACGCCGGCAACCGAACAGTTCATCCGGGACAAACTTCAGGATCTCCAAATTCAGGTCATCGAACTGAAGACCGGGATTGCCGCCCGTATCCCGGGCCGGGATCACGGGAAAGCCGTTCTGTTGCGCGCGGATATCGATGCCCTCCCGATCACGGAAGAAAATGACGTCGCCTACCGCTCTCTCTGCCCGGGAAAGATGCACGCCTGCGGGCACGATGCCCATACCGCCATGCTGCTCGGAGCCCTGGCTGTCCTGGATCAAATGCGCGGCGAACTGCCGGTTGACGTCTACGCGATATTTGAGCCGGCGGAGGAAGGTCCTTCCCCCGGAGGGGCTTTGCTCATCGTGGAAGAACTGCAGGAGAAAGGCATCGCCGATAAGATCATTGCCGCCTACGGCCATCACGTCTTTAACGATTATCCGGCCGGTTCCATCGCGCGCCGTTACGGACCGGTGGCAGCCTCTACGGATCAGTTTATGGCCACCGTGCATGGCAAAGGCGGCCATGCCGGCGCTCCCCAGACTACAGTGGACGCCCTCTCCATCGGGGTCAAGATCGTCAACGCCATCGAATCCTTTGTTTCCCGACGGACAGATCCCTTTGATCCGGTTGTCTTCTCCTTTGGAAAATTCCATGCCGGGACAGCGGTCAATATCGTTGCCGAACAGGCGGAACTCGGAGCGACCGTCCGTTGCCACCGGGAAGAAAACCGGGCCTTCCTGCTCGAAAACGCCAGGCGGATCGCCGAGCATATCTGCGCCGCTTACGGCGCTTCCTGTGACGTGCAGATCATTCGCGGCACGCCGGCTCTGCTCAATGATGACCGGATTACCGCTTACGCGACTTCCCTCGCGGAGCAGATCGTCGGGAAGGATCATATCATCGACGTTCCCCATCCCATGATGGGCGCCGACGATTTCAGCCGGGTCGCGGCCACTTTCCCCGCCACTTATTTCAATATCGGCACCGGCGGCAACGGTATCCCGCTGAATAATCATCAGCCCCGCTTTAACATCGACGAATCCGGCCTGCTCCCCGGCACGCGGATGTTCTGCGCCTTCGCGCTGAACGCGGATCAGCTGTCCGCTGATTGAGACGTTGCGTGCCCCTTTCACGTCATTTTAAGGCAAAACCGCTGCAGCTATTGAAGCATCAACAGCTGCAGCGGTTTTTCATTTCGTTTTATCCGGTATTTCTATGATCCGCCTCAGTCCTCTACTCTGAGGATATTCGCGCCTAGCGCGCGGAATTTCCCGACGAAGTCTTCATAACCACGTTCAATGTGATAGATTTCCGAGACCTCCGTCGTGCCCTCGGCAGCGAGACCGGCCAGGACCAGCGCCGCGCCCGCCCGGAGGTCGGTCGCCATGACGCGGGAACCGCGCAGTTTCTTACCGCCCTGGACGAAAGCCCGATGCCCTTCGATGCGGATATTGGCGCCCATGCGGTTCAATTCCGCCACGTGCATGAAGCGGTTCTCAAAGACCGTTTCAATGACCCGGCTGGCGCCGTTCACCGTCGTCAGGAAGGACATGAAGGGCGACTGGATATCCGTGGGGAACCCCGGATAAGGCAGGGTCTTGATGTCCGTCGCTACGAGCGGCCGGTCGCCGCCGTTCACATAAAGGCCTTCGTCGGCCAGTTCCACCGTAACGCCGCATTCACGCAGCTTAGCCGCGATCGGGCGCACGTGATCCGGTACGATATTGTGGATCAGGATCTCGCCGCGCGTGATCGCCGCCGCCAGCATGAAAGTCCCCGTTTCGATCCGGTCCGGGATCACCGTATGATGAGCCCCGTGTAAGGTTTTCACGCCTTCGATCTTCACGAGGTCGGTGCCGGCGCCTTTGATGGAAGCCCCCATTTTATTCAGGAAGTTCGCCAGATCGACGATCTCCGGCTCCTCCGCCGCGTTTTCGATATAGGTGGTGCCGTGCGCGAGCACTGCCGCCATCATGATATTTTCCGTCGCGCCGACGCTCGGGAAGTCGAGGTAGACGGAAGCCCCCTTCAGCCCGTCCGGACCCGCGGTCGCTTCCACGTAATCATCTTTCGCGATGATCTCCGCGCCCAGAGCTTCAAAGCCTTTCAGGTGCAGGTCTACCGGCCGCGCGCCGATCGTGCAGCCACCCGGCATATAGACTTTGGCGTAGCCCTTACGCGCCAGGAGCGGTCCCATGACCAGGAACGACGCCCGCATGCGGCTCGCCAGCTCATACTCCGCTACCGGCTTATCGATCGCGCTCATATCGAGCACAAGTTCTCCCGGCGCCGTCCGCTCGATCTTGCCGCCCAGCGAATCCAGGATCTCGCACATGACGTCCACGTCAAGCAGCCGGGGAACGTCCGTGATCTGGCACTTCTCTTCCGCGAGCAGAGACGCCGCCATTAAGGGCAGCACCGCGTTTTTCGCTCCGCTGATCTGGACTTCGCCGGATAGCGGTCCTCCGCCCTGAACCAAATACTTAGCCACTGTAATCCTCCGTGATCTCCGCTTTCCTTACAGCTTCTTCATCTCCGCGATGCAGGACGCGCAGACGTTTTTCCCGTGAACCTGCACGATTCCTTCAGTGCTGCCGCAGAACACGCAAGCCGGCTCATATTTCTTCAACATGATATAGGAACCGTCAACAAAGACTTCCATGGAGTCATCCGGTTTGATATCCAGCGTTCTCCGGAGCTCAATGGGAATGACCACACGGCCCAGCGCATCCATAGGCCTGACGATACCCGTTGCTTTCATAATCAAATCCTCCGTAAAAGACAAGCCTATTTGTTCTTCTTGATGATGGCGATCAGCGAGCTGATCGATTTGGCTACGCTGGACAGGGAAGCAATATTGCTCTCCTCGCCTTTCGCTGCCCTGGAGAAGCTGACCAAAGCGCTGGACAGGTCGTCGACCACTGGTTTCGTCTCCTGCGCTTTTTCCTGCACGATGCCGGTAACTACCGACGCGTCATCCAGGATCCCGTTCAGCTTTTTCAGAGTCTTGGTAAGATTCGCCACCATAACCGTCAAAAAGACGAGCAGAACTACCGCCGCCAGAATGAGCAGAACGATCCCTACTAACTTGACATCGATTGTGATCATAATACACCTCCTGAAAATGATCAGCCTTCCTGTAAGAGTTTTGCCAGCTCTTTTTTATCTTCTTCATTGACGTCCGCGAAGAGCGCTTTTTCCTCCGCCAGTCCGCCGCCCTCGTGCCCCGGCTTTCCACCGTGGTCGCGACCGCGTTTTTTCTTGGCATTGGGCCGTTTGATATCCTCTTTCTTATACGTATAGATATCAGCCGAGAGCTTCTCGCTGCCGTCGTCTTCTTTTTCGCCGGTGAACAGCCGCACCCGCACTTTTCCTTCCAGCAGGTTGGTATCCACGACCTTCGCCGCGCCGTCCTCCGTCAGGATGCGTTCGCCGTTATCCGGCATTCCCTTGCGAAGTTCCAGATAGACCTCGTTCTCGTATTTCAGGCAACACATCAGGCGGCCGCAAATGCCCGAGATCTTGGATGGGTTCAGGGAAAGGTTCTGCGTTTTCGCCATTTTAATGGAGACCGGCTGGAATTCTGCCATCCAGGAGGCACAACAGAGGCTCTTGCCGCAGGGCCCGCAGCCGCCGATCATCTTGGCTTCATCGCGCACGCCGACCTGCCGGAGCTCGATCCGCATGTGGAAGGTACCGGCCAGATCCTTTACCAGTTCGCGGAAATCGACACGCCCGTCCGCCGTGAAGTAGAAGACCACCTTATTATTATCAAAGGTGTATTCCACGTCGATCAGCTTCATGTCCAGGCCGTGTTTATCGATTTTCTCCTGACAAAGCCGGAGCGTCTCCGCTTTCCGGCGTTCGTTCTCTTCTTTTTTCCGGATGTCTTCTTCCGTCGCCAGGCGGACGATCTTCTTCAGCGGTTTGATCACGTCGGTCTCGCGGATCGCGGTCGGCGCCATAGCGACCGTCCCGAATTCCAGTCCGCGCGCCGTCTCGACGATAACGCCTCTGCCGACTTCCAGTCCTTCGATCCCATCCGGGGCGAAGTAGTAGACTTTCCCGGTATTCCGGAATTTCACTCCGGTTACGATTGTCATATTTATCCTCCGATTTTTATGATCAGCGCGTGCAGCGCATTCTTGCGGTTCATGTTGAAAGCGAGGTTACGCCTGGTCTCTTCGATGTATTTCACCGCGCGGTAGGCATGCCGGCGGTCCATGACGAGGCCGCCCCCGCCGGTCATATAATCACGCATCAGGCGTTCCATAGCGTCCAGCAGCGCGCTGGTGGACTCCCGGTCGGTCGCCGCCTGATCAACGAGCGTCGTGATCTCGCTGAAATAAGCGTGTTCCACGGCTTTGGTGATGATCTTCTCCGCCAGTTCCATCATCGCCCGGTCCTGTTCCCGCACTGCCTGCCGGCCGGTGGGATTCAGGCGGATCCGCACCGCCCGCGAACGGATCGTCGGCAGCAGATCCTCCCCGTTCTCGGTCAGGAGCAGGATCAGGGTACCCGGGTAGGGTTCCTCCAGCGTCTTCAAAAGCCGGTTCTGGGCGCGCGCGGTCATCGTCCCCGCGCCCTCGATCACGGCGATATTGCGCCCGCCTTCCGCGGAAGGCGCCGCCATCAAATCAGCCTGCAGGTCGGCGATCTGCTTATCCTTTACGGAAAGCTCGCCCTTCTCCACCACGTAGAGGTCCTCGTACTCGCCGTGATCTACGCGGCGGCAGATGCTGCAGTTCCCGCATCCTTCCCCCGGATCCTCGCGGCAAAGCACCGCCTTTACCAATTCCCGGGCGAATTCTTCCTTCCCGGACAGGCTGTCGCCCTCGATCAGGAGCGCGTGTGGCAAGCGGCCGGCTTTGATGGCCTGCTTAAGATGCCCGACTGCCGCCGGGTACTGGCTGAAACGGCTCAAGCCCATGACGCGAACCTCCGGTCCAGCACCGCGAAGAGGTCCTGCTTCACGGTCTCCGCGTCCCGGGTGGCATCGAGGCGCACGATCCGGGAGCGTCCCTGCTCTTCCTCCGCGCGCAGGATAGCCAGGTAGCCCTCATAGACGCGGTCGTGGAAAGCGTTGCCCGCGCTCTCCAGCCGGTCCGGTCCCTCGCCGCGCTTGGCCATCCGGTTTCGTGCTTCCTGCGGCGCGATGTCCAGGAACACCGTAAGATCCGGGATCACGTCTTCCACCGCGAAGCGGTTGATCGCTTCCACCGTTTCGCGTCCCAGTCCGCGCCCCCAGCCCTGGTAGGCCAGACTGGAATCCAGATAGCGGTCACAGACGATGGTCTTGCCCGCGGCCAGCTGCGGCCGGATGACCTCCCGCACGAGCTGGGCCCGCGCGGCCGCGTAGAGCAGGACTTCCGTCATATCACACATCGCCAGGTTTCCGGTCGAAAGAATGATCTCCCGGATCTGTTCCCCGATCCCGGTGCCGCCCGGCTCCCGCGTAAAAACGGCCTCGATCCCCCGCGAAGCCATATATTCTTTCATATTGGCCAGCTGCGTAGACTTGCCGGAGCCGTCGCCGCCTTCTACCGTGATAAAGAGCCCTTTTTTCATGCTATTTCCTCTTCAGGATCTCAGCCATCAGCCGGCTGAACAGCAGATAGACGACATAGCCGAGCGGTACGCAGAGCAGAACGCAAAACAGGATCTTCAGGGCTAGCATTTCTCTCTCCTCCCGAAACCTTTTACAGGAAAATTATACCATGCGCGCCGTGGCTTTTCAACCTCGCTCATTGCTCCCCGAAAAGATGCCGGTAGTAGTCGTTCTTCAGAACGGCAGAGCAGTAATTGATCTTATTCTTCACCAGTTTGTTCATGCGGTCCACGTAAGCCGTCCAGTCGGTCGTGCTCGCGGGATCCGCCGGCGTGAAGGAATTGGTCCAGGCCAGATAGGTGCCCCAGGGCGTTTTCCAGTCGTAATTCATGTTGAAGACGATCGCCGGAGCATCTGAGAAGACGTCCCGTCCCGGCAGCAACCGGGAATCCCACTCCGTGCCGAACAGATTGCAGAGCGTCGGCAGGATATCGATCGAGGAGACCGGGTCGCGGATGATGATGGGATCTTCCTTCTCCAGTTCCCCGCACCAGAGCAGCAGGCGGTTGTGATCACGCTCGAAATAATTGGTGACCTCGTACCCGTAGAGTTCTGCCAGATAGGGCATCTTGCCCAGCGCCGCGTCGTCGTCGAGCCCATAAGGGAAGTGATCCGCGGTCAGACAGATGACAGTATCATCGGCGATCTCCGCCTCTTCCAGACGGTCGATCAGATACTTCATGGCCAGATCCAGCTCCACGTTTGCCGCGAGATAGCTGGCGATCGCTTCGGAACAATCCATTCCTTCCACGGAGGCCTGGTTCTTACGAGCCATGGCGTTGGCCGCGAAGCTGTACTTGGAATGTCCGCTGACCGTCATGTAGTAGATGTTGAAGGGTTGCTTGTCGATATACATATCGACCGTAGCCCGCATCATCTCCAGGTCGCTCTCCGGCCACTGCTTGGTGATCTTCTCCTCCAGGCCGTTGCCGACGCCCATATAGCCTTCAGAATAACCAAGGCTGTTATGGGTGATATGGCGGCTGTAATACGTATAGTCGTTATTATGGAAGGCCTGCCCGTAATAGCCGAGCTTATCCAGCTGGGTGCCCATCGTGAAATAATTCAGGTTGTCCGCCGCCTCTTCAAAGGACGCGCCGCCCGAAGTCGGCAGCAGGCCGAAGATGCTTTGATACTCGCCGCCGATGGTGCCGCTCGTAGCCTGCTGGTAGTAATCCAGGAAGTTGATGCCGCGGGTCGCCATGCGGTACAGCGTGGGCGTGCGTTCCGGATCGATCGCTTCCGCTGAGAAGGCTTCTGCCGTGATCAGGATTAGGTTCTTGCCCTTGAAGCGCCCGGTCATGGCGTTCTGCGAGGAGGGTTTCAGGCTCTGTACGTATTGATCGATCTCCGACAGGCTGCCTCCGCTCCGCTCCGCGATCGCCGCGAAATCGATGTCCATTTCGCTCTTCCCGTAGACCGGCGCCGGTTCCGGTTCCGCGGTCTCGTCCGCTCCTTCGCCGGCTTGGGCCTCCGCCGTGCCTGCTTCGCCCGGGTCCTCCGCCGGCTCTTCACCTTCGTTCAGGTGCAGGTCTTCCTCCGGCAGCGTCTCATCACCAGCCTCGTCTTCCGCCAGGTCAAAGCCGCCCTCCGCGCCGGAAGAGTCTTTCTGGATATCCAGGCGGATCCCGGTCACCAGCCCGAAGGAGCGGATTGCCGAGTCGTAATTATAGCGGTCCTCATAGGTGTGGCGATAAAAATCCACCTGCTTGATCAAAGCCGCGTTCACGATCATGATCATCACGATCGCAGCCAGGATGGCCAAGCGCTTCTTCCAGGTACTCTTGGCGCAGGGATCGAGTTTAAAGCGGAAAAACAGAAGCAGGATGGTCGGGATCAGGAAAACGATAATATGGGAGAGGCCGTTGGCGTCGGTCATCAGGCTCAAGGCGTGCCCCGCGAAGCGGCTCCCGGCGACATCCGCCGCCGATGCGGTGATGGTCTTGACGTCATAGAGCATCTTAAACTGGCGGAAAATGAAGAATTCAACCAGGAAAGGCACCGCGCCCAGGAAGCACAGCACCGCCTTCACCGCCAGATTGATCTTGCGGTGTTTCGTGAGACTGGTCAGGTAGTAAGCGATCAGTCCGTAAACGATGCTGAACAGGGTGATCGGCAGAAGCGCGAACCGCTCGGCTCCCGAGAGGACCGAGATGCGGAAAACGAACTCGTAGAAGGCCAAAGTTATGGGAAGATAGAGGATCGAAACCAGTTCCCGGATCCGGCTCTGCGCAGGCATAGCTAGGTCAGCTGAACCTGTAGTGTCGGTTGCTTCTTTCCCCTCGTTGGTAGCCGCGCCGACCGGTTTGGTCCCCGCCGCTGCTGCCGCTTTTTCGGACGCCGGCGTTTCCCTGCCTGCCGCTTGCTGTTTTTCCGTATCTTGGGCAATCGCTTGTTCCGCGGCTACTGTTTCCGCGGCACCGGGGATCGTCTCTTCCGCTTCTTCCT
>JAFRYQ010000130.1 GCA_017437565.1 Bacillota bacterium | reverse complement strand
GGACCTGTCAGTTTTTGAAACTGTGCACGGGGGCGGGGATCCGTCCCGTGCGGCTGATAAAGCCTTCGCAGCTGAAGCGGTTCACCGGCAGTACCGGCGCATGGCCCAGAAGCCCGCCGAACTCCAGCGTATCGCCCACGCTGCAGCCGATCGCCGGGATCAGGCGGACCGCCGTGGTCTTCTGATTGATCATGCCGATCGCCATCTCGTCCGCGATGATGCCGCTGATCGTGGTGGCGGGGGTGTCGCCGGGGATGGCGATCATGTCCAGTCCCACCGAACATACGCAGGTCATCGCCTCCAGCTTTTCCAGCGTCAGCGCCCCCTGCTCCACGGCATGGATCATTCCCTGGTCCTCGCTCACCGGGATGAACGCGCCGGAAAGGCCGCCCACATAGGAAGACGCCATGACGCCCCCCTTCTTGACCTGATCGTTGAGGAGCGCCAGCGCGGCGGTGGTTCCGGGCGCGCCCGCGGACTCAAGGCCGATCTCCTCAAGGATCTCCGCCACCGAGTCGCCGACGGCCGGCGTCGGGGCGAGAGACAGGTCGATGATGCCAAAGGGGATGCCGAGGCGGCGGGAGGCCTCCTGCGCCACGAGCTGCCCCACGCGCGTGATCTTGAAAGCGGTCTTTTTGATCGTCTCGCAGAGCACTTCAAAGTCCTGTCCGCGCACCTTCTCCAGGGCGGCCTTCACCACGCCCGGTCCGGAAACGCCGACGTTGATCACCGCGTCCGCTTCGGTCACGCCGTGGAACGCACCCGCCATAAAGGGGTTGTCGTCCGGCGCGTTGCAGAACACGACGAGTTTGGCGCAGCCCAGGCAGCTGTTTTCCCTGGTCGCCTCCGCGGTCTTGCGGATCGTCTCGCCCATCAGGCGGACGGCGTCCATGTTAATGCCGGTCCGGGTGGAGCCCACGTTGACGGAGCTGCAGACGATCCCGGTGCGGGCGAGCGCCGAGGGGATCGAGCGGATGAGCAGCTCGTCCGCCTCTGTCATTCCCTTGGATACAAGGGCCGAGTAACCGCCGATAAAGCTCGCGCCCACTTCTTTCGCGGCCCGGTCGAGGGTCTCCGCGATCGTCACGAAATCCTCGGGGCGTTTGCACGCGGCGGCGCCGACCAGGGCGATGGGCGTTACGGAAATGCGCTGGTTCACGATCGGAATGCCGTAATCCGCCTCGATCTCCTTCGCGGTCCGGACGAGATTCCGGGCCTTCGTTGTGATTCTGTCGTAGATCTTCCGGTTCAGGCGGTCAAGATTCGTATCCACGCAGTCCAGAAGGCTGATGCCCAGCGTGATCGTGCGCACGTCCAGGTTCGCCTGCTCGATCATCTGATTCGTTTCGGTAACTTCGTAAATATTGATCATAGCGGAATTCCTCGAACTTCAGATCCGGTGCATCATATCGAAGATGTCTTCGTGCTGGCAGTGGATCATGACGCCGATCGACTTTCCGAGCATATCCAGTTCGGCCGCAAGCTCGCCCGTCGATTTGTCGCTCCGCGAGGTATCCGTGATCATCATCATATGGAAGTAGCCCTGCAGGATCGTCTGTGAGATATCTTCGATATTCACGTTGTTGTCCGCAAGGTAGGTGCACACTTTCGCGATGATACCGACCGTATCCTTCCCCGTTACCGTAATAATCGTTTTCTTCATAACCGGCACCTCAAAAAATGCTGTGAATGCTATGCTCCCGGAAGCCCCGCATGCGGGGTCCCGGAAGCCCTTTCATAAGAAGATAACACAAAAGTGCCGTTATTTCATCAATTTTCAGTGAGGATCAGCCCAGCGCCACGTCCAGCGCCATCATGAGGCTGAAACCGACGGCAAAGAAAAGGACGCCTATATTGGAATGTTCGCCGGAAGACATTTCCGGGATCAGCTCTTCCACGACCACGTAGAGCATGGCGCCGGCCGCGAAGGATAAAAGATAGGGCATTGCAGGGACCACCAGGCTCGCGATAAGAACGGTGATCCCGCCGAAAACCGGCTCCACCGCGCCGGACAGGACGCCGAGCAGGAACGACTTCGGCTTGCTTTTCCCCTCCGCGTAGAGCGGCATGGAAATGATCGCGCCTTCCGGAAAGTTCTGGATCGCGATGCCAATCGCCAGGGCCAGCGCGCCGCCTGCCGTAATATTTGCCGAACCGGACATAAGTCCGGCGTAGACCACGCCTACCGCCATCCCTTCCGGAATGTTGTGAAGCGTTACGGCCAGGACCATCATCAGCGTCCGGTTGAGCTTTGTTTTCGGGCCTTCCGCCTGGTCCGCCCGATCGATGCTTCTGTGCAGATGCGGGATCACATGGTCCAAAAGAAGCAGGAACAGGATCCCCAGCCAGAAGCCGATGAAAGCGGGAAGGAAAGCCCATCTTCCTTTATCTGCAG
>JAFRYQ010000129.1 GCA_017437565.1 Bacillota bacterium | reverse complement strand
TCCAATCCGTAATATGCGGCCTGTTTGGCCTGAATGACCGGAGGTATCGATTCATCCAGAAACGGGTTGCCCGGGATCAGTTTGACCAGGAAGAACGTAAGCGTTGCCAGAACGAGCAGGGTCAGTACCGACAGCACGAAACGCTTACAGACGTACTTTAACATCGTATTTATCCTTTCATGATCTGATCTGAAACAGATTCGCGAAACGCCGGTCCCCTGCCCGGAGGCCGGCGTTTCTGTCAGTATTTCAATTCAGAGTTCTGAAGCGAATCTTCAGAATGCTTTTCCCGGAAACTATTCCGTAATATCCGCGAAGGTGAAATCCGCATCGGTCGAGTACAGGATACCCGTGATCTTCGGATTGCTGCAGCAGGTATAGCCCGTCCAGCAAACGATCGCCGAAGCCGCATCTTCACAGAAGATCTTTTCCGCTTCTACGAGCAGCTTGATCGCTTCTTCCGGAGATTCAGCGGCTTCAAACTCTTCGTACTTGGCGTCGAATTCATCGTTCTCGTAACCGTTATCTTCATGTTCGTCGATATCATCTTCGGGACGGTACCAGTTGGTTGCTCTCTGTCCCCAGTTCGGCGCCTTGTAGCTCCAGTCCATGAGGAAGACGTCCCAATAACCGGTATGCCACAGCTCACGCATGGTCTGGATCGCCTGCGGGTTCACCGTGGATTCGATTCCCAGCTGCTGCTTCAGCATATCCTGGAAGGCCTGCAGAATGACGATCGAGTCTGCTTCGTCATAGCAGAGCAGATAAAGCGGCGGGATCTCGGAGGGATCGGAAATGCCCAGCTCGTCCATCGCCAGCTGAAGCTCTTCTTTCGCCTTTTCTACATCCCCGCCAAGCTTCCAGGGCGTGTACGGGTACATCTCGTGGATAGTCTTGCCATCGACCCCGGGTTCGTTCGGCATGATGACACGGGTCGCGGGTTCGCAGTTGAGCTCAGCGATCTGAACCAGCGCTTCACGGTTGATGACATAGTTCAGCGCGCGGCGGAAATGCGTATTGGCCATGAATTTACCGGCCTCGGTCTTCTCGCCCGGATTCCCGTTGAAATAGAGGTATCTGTAACCGCCTGTATACTCCTGGGTATTAAACCCGGCTTCCGCCAGTTCCTCGGCTTCCTTCTTGATGTTGGTTCTTACCAGGTCAATTTCGCCGGCCAGCATCATGTCGACGGCGGCAGAACCCGTAGCGCCGACGATGCCTTTCACGCTGTCCAGCTTGATCTCGTCAGCGTTCCAGTAATTCGGGTTCTTGGTCAGAACGATAAATGCCTCGTGGCTCCATTCGGAAACGTTGAAGGGGCCGTTCGTCAGCAGTTTATCCTTTTCGGAGCCGTAAGGGCCAAGGCCGCCGGCCGCTTCGTCCGCAGCCTGGCTGATCGGCAGCCATGCGGAACCGGAAGCGATATTATTGATAAAGAAGTTGTCTCTTTCCTTCATGTGGACGATCAGGGTGTGATCATCCGGAGCCTCTACGCCGAGAGTTCCCGGTTCAGCCTCACCGAGAGCGATCTCATAGCCGTTCACGATGTGCTTGCAGGTGTCGATGTAATAGGTCGGCGCGTTCGGATTGCACATACGGTTCCAGGAATAGACGAAATCATTCGCGGTAAGGGGCGTTCCGTCACTCCAGACACTGTCTCTTAAATGGAATGTATAAGTCAGGCCGTCTTCAGACTCCTCCCAGCTTTCCGCAATACCCGGGACGATCTCGCCGCCCTTGTCGCGGAGCAGACCTTCATTGATCATGTGGTTGACCGTAATCGATTCGGAGTCACCGCTGTTCTGCGGATCCAGCGACGTGATGTCATACTCCATGGCATAGGTAAAGCTCTTCCCGCCTGCTTCCGTTTCGGCAGGTTCTCCGGCCGGTTCTTCGGCAGGTTCTTCGGCAGGTTCCTCAGCAGTTTCTTCCGCCGGTTCTTCGGCCGGTTCTTCGGCTTCTTCCGTCTTTTCCTCAGCAGCGGATTCACTGCCTGAATTACCTGCGGAGCCGCCGCAGGCAGTCAGGAGCGTGAATGCCATGAGGAGTACCAGCAGAAGCGCTACATACTTCTTCATTTTGTCCTCCTTATAAAAACGTTTTCCGCAGAATGAAGCGCTTGCTATCCTTCTGCACCTCTTGCAATAATTTTAATATCCTTTCAATATTTTGTAAAGAGTCCATTTCCTATTCTGCAACAAAATTGCAAAGATTTCCGAAAATGCATCAACTTTAGTCAGGCGATTCCCTCCTCTCGCCCGCGCTGCGGTATACCCGCCTGTCTCTCTGCTACGGAAATGCGCCGTTCCCGGCGAAGGGCGCGGCGCTGATCATTTCTTTTCAAACCTGCTGGCGGGTTTTGGCGAACCTTTTTCGCAAAGTCTATTCGGTCACATCCGCAAAGCAGAAGTCTGCCTCGGTGGAATAAAGGATCCCGGTGATCTTCGGGTTGCTGGCACAGCAGTAATTCGTCCAGGCGACGCAGGCAGAGGCAGCATCTTCACAGAAGATCTCCTCCAGCTCCGCCAGCAGTTTGATCGCCTCTTCCTGCGAATCGGCAGCTTCAAACTCTTCGTACTTGGCGTCAAATTCGTCATTCTCATAACCGTTATCGTTGTGCTCATCAACGTCTTCTTCCGGACGATACCAGTTGATCGCTCTCTGTCCCCAGTTCGGCGACTTGAAGCCCCAGTCCATGACGAAGACATCCCAGTAACCGGTATGCCAGATCTCACGCATGGTCTGGATCGCCTGCGGATTGACCGTAGACTCGATTCCCAGCTGCTGCTTCAGCATATCCTGGAAAGCCTGCAGAAGCATCGTGGAGTCTTCGGAATCGTAGCAGAGCAGATAGAGCGGTGGGATCTCAGACGGATCGGATACGCCAAGCTCGTCCATCGCCAACTGCAGTTCTTCTTTGGCCTTCTCCACATCCCCGTTGATATCCCAGGGCTCATACGGATACATCTCCTGGATCGTCTTGCCGTCTACGCCCGGTTCATTCGGCATGATGACACGCGTCGCCGGTGTGCAGTCGAGCGATACGACGTTGGCCAGAGCGTTCCGGTTGATCACATAGTTCAGAGCGCGGCGGAAATGGCTGTTGGCCATGAACGCGCCGGCTTCGGTCTTTTCACCCGGGTTGCCGTTGAAATAGAGGTATCTGTAAGCGCCGGTATAGGGTACGACATTGAAACCGGCAGCTTCAAGCTCTTCCGACTCCTTCCGGATGTTCGTGGTCAGGAAGTCGATCTCACCGGCCTGCATCATATCGACAGCCGCCGAGCCCGTAGCTCCGACGATGCCTTTTACGCGGTCCAGCTTGATCTCATCTTTGTTCCAGTAATTCGGGTTCTTCTCCAGAACGATGAACGCTTCATGGCTCCATTCGGTGATCGTGAAAGGCCCGTTCGTGAGGATCTTATCCGCTTCCGAACCATAAGGCCCAAGACCGCCGGCCGCTTCATCCGCGGCCTGGCTGATCGGCAGCCAGCAGGCTCCGGACGCCAGATCATCCAGGAAGAAGTTGTCTCTTTCCTTCATATGAACGATCAGCGTGTAATCATCCGGTGCTTCAACACCGAGCGTACCCGGTTCCGCATTGCCAAGCGCGATATCATAACCGTTGACGATGTGTTTGCAGGTATCGATGTAATAGGTCGGCGCATTCGGGTCGCACATACGGTTCCAGGAATAAACAAAGTCGTTCGCGGTTACCGGGGTTCCGTCACTCCATACGCTCTCTCTCAGATGGAACGTATAAGTAAGACCGTCCTCCGCAACTTCCCAGCTTTCAGCCAGACCCGGGATGATCTCGCCGCCTTTGTCGCGGACCAGACCTTCATTGATCAGGTGGTTCACGACGATCGCTTCCGAGTCACCGCTGTTCTGAGGGTCGAGAGAAGTGATATCGTATTCCATGGCATAGGTGAAGCTCTTTTCACCGGCGGCTTCCGCAGGTTCTTCTGTAGCTTCCGCGGGTTCTTCCGCTTCTTCTGCGGGTTCTTCCGCTTCTTCTGCGGGTTCTTCGCTGGCGGGTTCATTGCTGCCACTATTACTCGAGCCGCCGCAGGCGGTCAGCAGCGTGAAAGCCATGAGAAGGACCAGTAGAAGCGCTAAGTACTTCTTCATTTTTTCCTCCTTTTAAATCGCTAATTCCATCGCTTTTACATAGCGGAACCCGTATTCTTATCTGTTCCGCTTTATTCTTGCAATTATTTTAATATCTTTTTAATTTTTTGTAAAGAGCTAATTTTATAAATGTCAGAAAACAAGTTGAAATTCAGATAATTTACTGCGCTTACCCTGTTCTCTCAAAAAACGGCTATGAAATCTTAAAATAAAAAAAGGCTATCGCAAAACGATATTGTTCTGCGATAGCCTCCTTATCGATCACTAGGGCTTAAGTGTTGATTGCCGTTAATTACGCTGATTCTTCAGCTGAAAAGCCGTTTCCAGATTGAAGGCTTTTCTTCTTCGTCCGCGGCAGTCTCGGAATCTGTTTCTGTCTGTTCCGCAGCCTCAGCAGTTTCTGTCGCTTCTGCCGTTACCTCTTCTTTTACCGCGAAGGGATCAGCCGTCTTCTCACGGGCGAGCTCAATGGGATCCTTCCCACCGAAAAGGCTGGGAATGGCAGCAATGGAAGCGGCTTTTCCGGCTTGATCCGCCTTCTCCTCGACGTCGAAAAGCGTTTCCGGATCCTTCTCTTCCGTCGTTACAGCTTCTGGATCCTCGACCGTCGGGACTTCCGCGGCTGGTACTTCCGCAGGTTCAGCGGTCAGCGGGGCGCCGGTATCGGGATCGAATTTCGGAGCCGGCGTTTCCACGACCGGAGCTTCCGGGGCCGGCGTTTCTATAGCCACGGCTGCCGGCGTCAACGGGGCCCCTGTATCGGGATCAAACTTCGGGGCCGGCGTCGTGAGAACCGGTGTTTCCGTGACCGGGGTGTACGCGTTTGCCGGTTGCCAGTTGTCATCCGCCTCCGAGGCCAGACTATCGGCTTTCTTTTTCAGCTCCTGCATCATGGCGTCGGCTGAAGCCTGGAAACTCTCTTCCGGCAGATAAGCCGGAATCGCGTCTCCAAAGGAACTCGTTGCCGAAGCGGCGTTGGTGCCGGTGGTCGTCTGTGCCGCGAAAGCACTGGCCGCGGCCGCAGCCGGCTGGGTCAGGACCTGATTGCCCCCGTCCGGCTTGGTATGGATCTCGACTTCCACTTCGCCAAGCGCGTTACCGGCGGCGGTTGCCGCTGCTTCCGCCGCTGCCTCCAGCTTGTGGAAACGATGGACGACCATACCGCTGCGGAGCGCGATCAGTACCAGGAGGATCCCGTCCACGATCAGGGCGATGCCGATGATAAAGATCAAGGTGTTCGCCGTATCAAAGGGATTGAAGTAGATCAACACCGCAAAGCCGATGCAGATCAGGCCCATCAGCAGTGTGGTGAGCCATTTCTTATCCTTATAGTGGATCGAGCGGAAAGCTTCAATGATATTATTCAACCCGTGGACCCCGAGGATGATGGCGAAAATATAATTGATGAAAAGTTCGAACGTCGTTGGCCGGATGAACAGGACCAAACCAATCGCCAACATCACGACGCCTACGATGATATCAAAGAAGGTCGATACCCCGCCCTTTTTCTCCAGCATATAACCGAGAATGGAGAGCAATCCGCCGGCAGCGATGATCCCGCCCACGAAACGGATAATGGTCGTGATGGAATTATTCGGATCCATGGCAATCAGGATCCCGCCGGCCAGTGTGACGATGCCCATCAGGAGCATGCCCCATTTTAAGGATTTGAAATAATCAATCATGATAAAACCCCCGTCAAACTTCTTTATAAAAAGGCAATAGCGGATCTCTTTTACGCTTTGCTCTGATTGAACCGGTTCTTCATTCGATCAGCATGGCATCCCCGTAGCTGAAAAAGCGATAGCGTTCACGCACGGCTTCTTCATAGGCGGCGAGGATATGCGTACGGTCATAAAGCGCGGATATGAGCATGAGCAAGGTCGATTTCGGCAGGTGGAAATTCGTTACCAGCGCTTTCACGATATGAAATTCATAACCCGGATAAATAAAGATATCCGTCCGTCCGGGTCCGGCTTTTACCAGCCAGAGGCCACTCTTCTCGTCATAACTGGCGGCGCTTTCCAAAGTCCGCACTGAAGTCGTCCCGACCGCGACCACGCGGCCGCCGGCCCGGATCGTCTCGTTGATCGCTGCCGCTGCTTCCGGACTGACCTCATATTCCTCGAAGTGCATGTGGTGCTCTTCGATCCGGTCTACTTTTACCGGCCGGAAGGTGCCGATGCCGACATGGAGCGTTACCCAGGCCAGCCGCACGCCTTTGGCGGCGATCCGTACCAGCAAGTCCTCGGTAAAGTGGAGGCCTGCCGTCGGCGCGGCCACCGAGCCGTCGTATTCCGCGTAGACCGTCTGATAATCCTCGCGGTCTTCATCGTTGGCCGGCCGCTCGATATAGGGCGGCAAGGGCATCATGCCCTGCTCCTCCAGACGTTCCATAAAGATGCCGTCATAACGGAAGCGGACTATCCGAGTTCCATCCTCCCCATACCCGGTGATCTCAGCTTCCAGCCGCTTTCCTTCTTCGGCGCAGAAGCTGACCACGTCGCCCGGTTTCAAACGCCGGCCGGGACGAACCATCGTCTCCCAGTCGTCGCCTTCCAGTCTCTTGATCAGCAGGAACTCGATCCGCGCTCCGGTTTCTTTTTTTACCCCGTAAAGCCGTGCCGGAATCACGCGGCTGTCGTTCATGACCAACAGATCCCCCGGCTGCAGATGCTCGAGAAGGTCGGTAAACACGCCGTGGGTGATGCTTTGGTCGGCGCGGTTCAGGATCATCAGGCGGCATGTATCGCGGTCTTTTAAAGGTTTCTGGGCGATCAGTTCTTCCGGCAGTACATAGTCAAAATCTTCGGTCCTCATGTTCGGTTCTCGTCCTCAAGTCCCTTCTATAAAAAACTCTCCTGTACGTCTTCCGGTATCTCATCCGGAGCGCCGTCCTGCCGCGCTTTTTCCGCGGTGGCGATGTATTCCGGTGTCGCGATTCCCATATGCCGGTAAGCGAGTTCCGTTACCATGCGTCCCTTGGGTGTGCGGTAGAGATAGCCTTTCTGGATCAAATACGGCTCGTAAGCGTCTTCGATCGTAACCCGCTCTTCACCGATGGACGCAGCGATAGTATCGATACCTACCGGCCCACCCTTAAAGCGCTCGATGACCGTTCTCAGGATCTCCCGGTCCAGCTTTTCCAATCCTTCCCCGTCGATACCCATGGCTTTCAGCGCCTTCTTGGTCGCGGCCATATCGATGCGGGAAGAACCGCTGACCAGTGAGAAATCGCGCACTCTTTTCAGCAGGCGGTTGGCTACGCGCGGCGTTCCCCGCGAACAGCGCGCCATCTCGAGCAGCGCGTCTTCCTCGACTTCTACGCCGAGGATACCGGCAGAGCGGCGGATGATCTCGGCCAGCTCTTCATCCTCATAGACTTCCATCTTCTCGATGACGCCGAAACGGTCACGCAAGGGCGCCGAGAGACTGCCGGCCCGCGTCGTTGCTCCGATCAGGGTGAATTTCGGTAATTCGAAACGCAGCGCTTCCGGCATCAGGCCTTTCCCGACCACGAAATCGATCACGTAATCTTCCATCGCGGAATACAGCACTTCTTCTACGGAGCGGTTCAAGCGGTGGATCTCATCGATGAACAGCACGTCGTTCTGATTCAGTTTGGTGAGGATCGCGGCCAGATCCCCCGCCCGGCCGATTGCCGGCCCCGAAGTGATCTTGATCTCCACGCCCAGTTCATTGGCGATGATGCCGGCCAGGGTCGTCTTCCCCAGTCCCGGCGGGCCGTAGAACAGCACGTGGTCCAGCGGTTCCTCACGCAGGCGCGCCGCCTCGATATATACCTTCAGATTCTCTTTCACCGCGCGCTGTCCGATAAAATCGTCGAGCCGCTGTGGCCGGAGATTCGCTTCCTGTCTTTCTTCATCCAGAAACGCTTTCGCGTCCGTCATTCTGTTTCCCATATCCGTCCTTTACCGTCCGGCGCCCCTTACGCCTCATCAAAGCGCGCGCAGCGCCAGCCTGATATATTCTTCCAAAGTCAGGTCGTTGTCCTGAATGCGGGCGATCATCCCGGTCGCTTCGCTCCGCGAGTAACCGAGCGAAAGCAAGGCTTCCACCGCGTTATCCCGGACACTGCCCTTCTGGATGGGCATAGCGGTCTCGGTTGTGTCACCGGCTTCACCCAGATCTTCAAATCCGGTCGCTACTTTATCTTTCAGTTCCAGGATCAGACGTTCCGCCGTCTTTTTCCCAATGCCGTTGGCGCGGGCGATGGATTTAGCGTCGCCGCGGGCGATGGCGATCTTCAGCTCCCCGGGCGGCAGCGTGCTCATGATGGACATCGCGCCTTTGGCCCCGATCCCGGAAACGGTCAACATCAGCTCGAAGAGGGAGAGATCCGTCGCTTCCGTAAACCCGTAGAGGCTCATGCTGTCTTCCTTAACGATCATGGAGGTATAGAGTTCTACCTCCTGTCCCTCGCTTTGACGGTAGAGCGCCGATCCCTGCGGGATGAAGACCCGGAAGCCGATCCCGCCCGGCGTTTCGATCATGACGCTGGCATCCGGCAAAAAATGTAAATATCCTTTTAAAAAACGTATCATCTGAGCAGTTTTCTCCCCCGGCTGGATCCGTGACAGATCGCCGCCGCTACCGCGTCCGCCGTATCGTCCGGCTTCGGCACTTCACGCAGATTCAAGACCGTTTTCACCATCATCTGCACCTGTTTTTTATCCGCTTTCCCATATCCCGTTAAAGCCTGTTTGATCTGTAGCGGCGTGTATTCCGAAACCGGCAGGCCGCCGTTCACGCAGGCCAGGATCGCGACACCGCGCGCCTGCCCTACGTAGATCACGGTCTTGGCGTTATTCGTAAAATAAAGTTCTTCGATCGCGGCTTCCTCCGGCTCGTATTCAGCGATGATCGCTGAAAGCTGTGAATAAAGATGCTGTAACCTGAGCGGCATCTCCATACCGGCATCCGTCGTGATCGATCCGTAATCGACTACCGAATAACGGTTGCCGACCAGATCCAGTATTCCCCAGCCCATGATCGCATAGCCGGGATCGATCCCCAATATCCGCATACTGTAATCTCCTGTTGTTTTATGCGCTCTTCTTTCACCGGCCCTGATCCGGCACTACCCCAATGAGCGCTATTCTGCCAAATACTATTCTAACACAGGAACGCCTGTTTGTCGCTATCCGGACGATTGAAAAATATAATGGATTTTTTGTACAAAAAATGATGCATGATTCGAGAATTAGGATGTACTTTTTTAAATTCTATGCTAAAATGATTATAATCATACGGTTTATAGTCCGCAGTTTAATTAAAGAGGTGCCATCATGCGTTATTCCAGGCAGAATAAGATCCTCGAGCTAATCGCTAACAACGAAGTTGAAACCCAGGATAAGCTAGCCCAGATGCTGCGCGACGAAGGTTTCGAGGTCACTCAGGCAACCATTTCCAGAGATATTAAAGAACTGCAACTCGTAAAGGTTCTTGGAGCCAACGGACGTTACCGGTATTCCGTGAGCACCCAGCAGGATGCCCCGATCTCCGACCGGTTCGTAAAGATCTTCCGGGAAACCATCACCTCATTTGCTTCCGCTCAGAATCTGATCGTTATCAAGACACTGTCCGGATGCGGACCCGCGGCCGGGGAAGCGATCGATAACATCAGCCTTCCGCACGTCGTTGGCTCCATTGCCGGCGATAATACCCTGCTCCTTATCGTCGATAAGGAAGAAAACGTCGAGGAAATTCTCTCTATCTTCAACAATATGCTGATCCTGAGGTCCCGTAAACAATGATCGATCACATTTCCATCCGTGATTTCGCTATCATCGAAAATACGGAAGTCACCTTTCTGCCCGGTCTGAACGTCATCACCGGCGAAACGGGCAGCGGCAAATCCATCGTTATCACCGCGATCAGCCTTGCTCTCGGCAGCAGGGCTGATTCTTCCTTTGTGCGCCATGGACAGGAACGGGCCATCGTGGAACTCGTCGGCACGCTTTACGGCGAGGAACTAGTCGTCAGCCGCGAAGTCAGCGCTTCCGGGCGCAACCTCTGCCGCCTGAACGGGCGCCTGGTCACTTTAGCGGAACTTGCCGACGTCACCCGGCAGCTCGCCGATATCCATGGCCAGTATGACAATCAGTCGCTTTTAAGCGTAGAAAACCACCTGCGTATCGTCGACAACTTCGGCGCGGCTGCGATCGAGCCGCTTAAGAACGCCTATGCCGCTTCTTACAGCAAACACGTGAAAGCCAGATCGGAGCTGGAAGCCCTGCTCCGGCTGGAGCGCGAGAGCCGTCGCAAGGTAGATTTTTATCGCTATGAGATCCGGGAGATCGACGCCGCCAAACTGGTGGAAGGCGAAGATGAAGATCTGGAAGAACGTGTCTCCCTGCTGAAAAACGGCGAAAAGATCTACGGCGCCGTAGCCGAAGCCTATGAAGACCTGGACGGTGACCGCGGCGCTTATTCCCTGATCGGCGACGCCGTGAACGAACTGGAACGCGTCAGCTCTTATACGTCCCAGCTCGGCACCTTGGCCGAACGCCTGAACGATCTCTATTATGAACTGGAAGATACCGCCGACGCCTTACGCCGGGTGCGGGAATCCCTGACTTTCTCCCCGCGCGAACTGGATGATGACTTAAGCCGGTTGGCGGAGATCGACGATCTGAAGAAGAAATATGGAAAAACGATTCCAGCCATTCTCTCCTATCGCCAAGAGATTGCCAACGAACTGGAAAAGATCGAGAATTTTGACGCGGAACGGGAACGGTTAAGCCGGGCGGAACGCGAAGCGAAAGCCGCGCTTCTCGCCAATGGCGCGCAGTTATCCGCAGCGCGCAAGCAAGCCGCATCGGAACTTGCCAAGCGCATCGAAGCGGAATTACACGACTTGAATTTCCAGAACGCGACGCTCTCCATCCGTTTCAGCGATAGCCCGGCGCCGCTTCCGGACGGTCTGGATCTCGCGGAGATCTACATCTCTACCAACCTGGGCGAACCGGAGAAGCCACTGGTGAAGACGGCTTCCGGCGGTGAGATCAGCCGCATCATGCTGGCGATCAAGAACGTCACCAGCAGCTGCGACGATATCCCGACTATCATCTTCGACGAAATCGACCAGGGCATCTCTGGCCGCACTGCCGCTGTCGTCGGCCGTAAGCTCCGCGAAATCTCCCGAAGCCGGCAGGTCATCTGCATCACCCATCTGCCGCAGATCGCTGCCTTAAGCGATCAAAGCTACCGCATCTATAAAGAATCCGATGATTCCAGCACCTATACCCATATCGAACGTTTGGACCCCGAACAAAAGGTCGACGAGATCGCCCGCCTGCTCGGCGGGGAGACCATCACCGAAATGGCCCGTGCCGCCGCCCGGGAACTGATCGGTGAATAAAGACCTGGGCGTAATGATCGGATCGTAAAGGGAAAACAAAGACCGGCTTTCTCCTGGCCGGTCTCTTTTTATCGATAAGTCCCCTGTCTCCTCCCTCGCCGCGCGGTTCATATCCGGTTTTGCGCGATACGCCATTTTGATACAGATGTACGCGATCGGGGCCTAACGATGTTCAGGGATTCGAACCCTCTGCCTGCCCGGGGCAGATCCACCTGTAATCGCAACTTCGGCAGTTGCCGCCTGATATGCGCACCCGCGTGGCTACCGACTTTAAGATCTTCTATTATTTTTCGATCAGGCGCGTCTTCCAATTGGTCTCCTGCAGGAGATTATCCAGCTCGCGGGCTTCCTTGGCCATCTGATCCGCTGCTTTCTGCAGGTCCGTCGCCTTCAAGAGCGCCTTCACCTTAATTTCCGTTCCACGGGCGCGACTCGTGTTCAACGCGGCCTGATGCGCCGCGTCCCGGTAAGCTGCGATCTTCAGCAGCAAAGCATCCTTGCGGGCGATGACTTCGGTCAGCGTCACCCCTTTCACCCGCGTGCGGCAATTGGTCAGATTGATGGCCCCCATCAGTTCCTCAAGGCGCCGGATCGCTTCATCCAGTTCCCGCAGGAGCGCCGCCGGGTCTTCCGCCGGTTTTTCTCCTTCCTGCACGAGGATATTATTGGTAAGGCGCCGGCGCAATTCCTCGATTTTCCGGTTCAGATCCGCCCGTTCCTGTAAAGCTTCCGCTAATTTCATCTTTCGTTTCTCCTTTTCAGTACTTATTCATTCTCATCCAATAGCCGGTGCAGGATCTGCCGGCGGTGATTCAGGAACATCTCAGTCACCTGGTAACTATCGGTTTCTTCATAGGTGATCGGATGGATGGTTCCACCATCGAAACTGAGGATCTCCGCATCCGGATAACCGAGCAGGATCGGCGCGTGGGTCACGATCAGGAATTGCGCGCCTTCTTTCACACAACGGTCGATCTCCACGAGCATGGTTAACTGCCGCTGTGGGGAAAGCGCCGCTTCCGGCTCATCCAGCAGATAGAGGCTCTGTCCCCAGAACTGATTCTGCACCAAGGCCAAAAGGCTCTCCCCGTGTGATTTCTCATGGTAGTGTTGCGGACGGCCGCCGGGACCTCGCGCGTATTCTTCCTCTTTCGTCGCGACATTATAGAAAGTCTCCATCCGCAGGAAATAGCCGTTTTCCGCGTGGCGGATACCGCGCGAGAGGCGGATCGCTTCATGAAGCTCGGAATGCGAGTCATAGGTGGAAAAGGAATAATTCCGGGTCCCACCCTCGGGATTAAAGCCGGAAGCGATCGCGATTGCCTCCAACAGCGTAGATTTCCCGCTGCCGTTCTCCCCGACGAAAAAGGTCACCGGTTTATGCAAGGTGATTTCCGAGACGCCAGCTAGGGCTTCGATCCCGCGCAGATAGCTATCCGGATCGATCCGCTCCCAGTCGATCTCGATACGGTTTAATAGCAAAGAATTCATGCTTTGGTTTCCTGCTCTGCCGCCAGCCGCCGGCGTACGTCCATAAGGGCAAAGCCGAGGATGTTCTGCCCTTTCCAGTTCCCGGCGTCCTTACGTTTCTCATCATTCAGACGCACGCCACAGGACCAGATGCGATCATAACCGGCACATTCCACCAGATAAGCGTCCTGTGTGGCGAGCAGTTTCTTTTTCAACTCTTCATTCTGGGAGAATTTCGCGTAGAGCGCCGGCAGGATGACGAGTTGGCGCATCCCCGCCCAGACGGCATCCACGTAACCGGCTGCCTTCCGCGCCAGGCTTTGCTGATCGGCAGGGTCGTTGGTCTGTAAGACCGCCTCGGCCATCGCCTCGTCCCCGAAAGTCAGGCATTTTTTCCACATCAGATACTGTTCCACCGAGGAAAAATGGCCGCCTTCCAGATCAAAGGGCGACGGATACCAGTTGCATAGAAAGCCCGACGGTTCCTCCGGTTTATGGAAATAGACGGCGGGAACTTCCCGTCCGGAGATCTGCAGATGATCGAACTTGATGATCGTTTCCGCGGAAGGAGTCCCGGCTTTGTTCAGCATATCCGCTGTTTCCGCAAGCCATTCGCCGTAATGGTCGTACTGGGGCGCGGACCACCAGTCGAGAAGCTTATTGACCCTGGTAAACTCTTCCTGCAGGCTGCCGATCTGATATTGTTCGGGGTCACAGTTCACGGTGACCAGATGATTACCGTCTTCATGAAAATCGATCCGGTAAATACAGTAACCCGTCCAGCTGCGATAGGCATAGAGCGTGTCCCCGTCCATATACCAGAACCACTTATCTTCCATGGCCTCCGGGATATGGCCATAGCGCAACGCCATGACCTGCTGCCCGCTAAAGGAACGCTGCAGGATAAAGGAAGAACGCTGCGGTGGCATCTCCTGTGTCTCCCAATCCCCGGCTTCCGCCCGTTTATACGCGGCGAGCGGCGACTGACGCAGTGCTTTCCGCCCGGCTTCCAGTACGGCATCGGAGATCACGGCGAAGATGACGTGCAGCTGCCGCTCCGGATATTTGCGGAAATAGTCCAAGCAGGCCGTAAAGGCCTCTTTCCAGGCCAGGTCGACCGGATAGCCGAAGATTCCGGAGGAGATCAAAGGAAAGGCCACGGACTGGCAACCGTTGCCGGTCGCCAATACCAACGAATTGTAATAGGCCCCGTATAGCAACTTGGCTTCCTGGTGCTTACCGTCCTTCCAACGCGGACCGACCGCATGGATGATGTATTTCGCCGGCAAAGCAAAACCCGGCGTAATCACCGCTTTCCCGGTCCGGCAATAGCCGATCCGTTCACAAGCCCGCTGCAGATCCAGCATGCCGGCTGCCGTGAAAATAGCCCCGCAGACCCCGCCGCCCGCCTTCAGGCCTTCATTCGCGGCGTTGACAATGGCATCCACATGCAGGCTGCAGATGGTCGTTTTTTTCAATTCGATACTGCTCACGTCATACACCTCTCATCTTTCCTGTGCTACAGTTCTTTTACCAGTTCCTCCTTAGGCCGGGATTCGGCGTGTTTAGGCGCAGGCTTGGCGTCCGCCGCGGCATAGCCCAGGGGCAGGAGCGCGGCCGGTTTTTCGGTTTCCGGTAATTGAAACGCTTCCGCCACCGCCGCGTGATCAAAGAAGCCGACCCAGCAGGAACCAATACCGAGTTCCCAAGCCTCCAGCATCATATGCGTACAGACGATGCTCGCGTCCATCTCGCCGCTGTTATAAGCCGGTGTCAGCGGATTCTGCCAGGCTTCCTCCGTCTGCCAGCAGATAAGCAGCGCCAGCGGCGCGCCATACATACAGGGCGTCAAAGCGTTCACTTTAGCCACTGCTTCCTCGCTCTTCAGGACGTAAACGCGGAAGGGTTGAATATTCTTAGCCGTCGGCGCAACCAGACCGGCTTCGATGATCTTTTCCAGCTTTTCCGGTTCGACCGGCCGACTGTTATCAAACTTGCGCACGGAATAACGCGCTTTCGCTAATTCTAAAAAATTCATTCGGATCCTCACTTTCGTTTCACACAATTTCTATCTTATGTTTACCCCATAGCGAGGTACATCCATCATGTACTTACTGCTAATAGTTTCTCCCACACTTTCACCATGGCATAGGTATCCAGGCCGCAGTACTTCAGGAGCTGCGCGCGGGTCTCGGCTATTTCTGCCTCACTCATCTTCATCATAGCCGCAAAGGCCGCGGAAGCATCCGCCCCGTTCTGCACGCCTTCCAGATTATGATAATCCAGATCCGGATCATCCGGGAACAGCGCCGGCAGCACATATTTAATGGAATAAGACCCGGTCATCGCCCGGTTGTAATAGCATTTCTGCCGGAAGGGATCCATCAGGTCGCGGATGTGGTCGTGGATGTTCATGAGATGCTCAGCGAGATCCGGATAGAGCTTGGCTAACGCTTTGATGCGGCCACGCTCGAAACTCATATTGTAAGCCAGCACGCAAGCGTCCCGGGGAATATCACGCACCAAATGCTCGGCCACCGCCCGGCGCGGATCCCCGTCCGGCCTCGCCAAGAATTCACGATGCTGCAACGCCCCGTCTTCCATCAGGACATAATGCAGCGAATACTGGAAGACGATCTGCTCGTAAGGATGCGTCCCGTCATAGAGCGGGATAGCTGGCTGGAACGTCTCGAAATCCAAGAAATAGAGCGGATAAGAAAGCGTATCCAGGAAGGCCCGGATGCTATCTGCATCGATCTCATCCGGAAGATCGTGGAGCTCATGCTGTACCTGCAGCATACAATTCGGATTGACAGCGTTCTTCGCTTCCACGTCGGCAAAGGAAACGATGCCTTCCCGCAGCAGCTTCATCTTGGAACGTCGCTGCAGGTTGGCGATATCGAAGATATTCGGATGCGGGAGATCCCGCGTACAATAATCAAAGCAGACACAACCGTAGGGATTGAAACAGTGATCGCCGATCTCCTCTGCCGGCTCCTCGGTCTGCTGCATATAGACGCGCAGTTCCGCAATACGCGCCGCGATC
>JAFRYQ010000128.1 GCA_017437565.1 Bacillota bacterium | reverse complement strand
TCGATATCGCCATGATGGGCGAGGGGGAAAGCCTCCTCTAATAGAGCCGATCGCGCTGGCGAAAGTCTCCAAACCAAATCAGAACCGGACCGGGCGGTAAAGCACGAAATAGCCGCGGGTCCGGTTTTATATTGGGGGCACAGCCTCTCACCGTCCTTACCTGAACGATCCGCCCGGCAGATGCCAAAATGGTCGAAAACCTGCCTGGAAAGCAATAAAATATAGACAAAATAGCGACTTAATATTGACATAAAGCTGACAAAAGAGTATATTCTAATTGACAGAAAATTCTTTAGTGTTTCTTTATGTCCGGTGCTGCCGCCGGGAGCAGGCGGCAGCATCAGGCAGGAGCACGGCGGAGGCCTTAGACATGAAAACAATAACTTGCGATGTAGCGGTTGTCGGAGCCGGCCCTGCCGGACTCGCGGCAGCGGAAGCAGCTAAGTCAGCCGGAGCCGGGAAGGTTTTGATCATCGAACGCGATAGCAGGGCGGGAGGGATCCTCCAGCAATGCATCCATCCGGGATTCGGACTGAAGATCTTCGGGGAAGAGCTGACCGGTCCGGAGTACGCGGAACGCTTTCTGACCCAGGCCGGCCAGGCCGGCGTCGAACTATTGACCGGAACGACGGCTCTCGAGCTCCGCGATCAGGAACTGGTCTGCGCGGGGAGCGGGGGACTCTTGCATATTCGCTTTGGGGCCTTGGTGCTGGCCATGGGGTGCCGGGAAAAAACACGGGCGAACCTGGTCATTCCGGGCAGTCGTCCTTCTGGCATCTATACGGCGGGGACCGCGCAGAAGCTGATCAATATATATGGGGACAAGATCGGAAAAGAGATCGTCATCCTGGGCAGCGGCGATATCGGCATGATCATGGCACGTCGCCTGACGCTGGAAGGGGCGCATGTGAAGGCTGTGATCGAATTGATGCCCTTCCTGGCCGGCCTCACGCGCAATAAGGTGCAGTGCCTGGATGACTTTGAGATCCCGCTTCTGCTTTCCCATACGATCGTCGATATTGAGGGGATCGACCGCCTGTCCAGCGTAACGGTCTGTCCGGTGGACGAGAACCGGAGACCATTGCTGGATCAGCAGGAAAAGATCAGCTGTGATACCTTGCTTCTTTCGGTCGGACTGATTCCGGAGAACGAACTGAGCCGTACCGGGAATATTGAGCTTTCACCGGTCACCCGCGGACCGGTCGTGAACCAGTATAAGCAGACGTCCAATCCCGCGGTCTTTGCCTGCGGCAACGTCCTGCACGTAAACGATCTGGTCGATCATGTCAGCCGTGAAAGCGCGGAAGCGGGAAGAAACGCGGCGCTTTACGCGGGAGGGAAACTGCCGGCTGGGAATCTCTATCCGGTGGAACCCGGAGCGGGGATCCGCTACGTCTGCCCGCAGAAAGTGCAGGCCGATGGCAGCGAAGACGTGACGCTCTATTTCCGGACGGTGGTTCCGGGACGCCATACCGTGATCCACTGCCGGGCGGCCGGGAAAGAAATCGTAACCAAAAAATGCGTACGCACGAGCCCCGGGACCATGGAAGCCGTGGTGATCCCGAAAGAGCAGGCGGCGGCTTTAGACGGCCCGCTTGAGGTCAGCTGTGAGCATGGGGAGGTGTTGGCATGAAAAAAACGATCATCTGTACCGTATGTCCGCAAGGCTGTGAGATCGAGGCGGTATTTACCGACGCCAGCGACATCGTAGTAAAAGGGTTTTCCTGCCCGCGCGGGGAACGATATGCTTTAGATGAGTGTCTGGCGCCAAAGCGAGTCTTTACTTCTTCCGTGAGGACGAATGCCGCGGGCCGGCGCATGTTACCGGTGCGGACGAAGGAGCCCATCGCGAAAGAGATGTTGCTTCCCTGCGCGGAAGCGGTAAAACAGATCCGGGTTGATGGACCGGTCCGGGCCGGGGAAGTCATTCGCCGGAATTTCCTCGGCACCGGAACAGACTTGATTGCTTCCATGACGCTTTAGGAGGCGGGACATGTATAAGACGGACGTACTCATCATCGGAGCCGGCGCGGTGGGAACCGCTTTGGCCAGAGAGTTTTCCAAATTTAAGATCCAGGTACTCGTCTGCGATAAAAACGACGATGTCGGCGGTGATGCCTCCAAATCCTGCAGCGGGCTCACGTCCACCAGCGCAACGATGCCGGTGGGGACCCTGGAATGCAAGATCCGGACGATCTCGCACAGCATGATCGATATTCTCTGCCGGGATCTCGATATCCCGATCCTGCACTGCGGCAGCATCGCGCCGGTCCTGACGGACGAGCAGATGCAGGAAGTGCCGAAACTGGTCGAACGCGCTTTCCAGAATGGCGTTTACGACTATGAATTCATGCCGCGGGAAGAGATCCTGGAGATGGAACCGGTCCTGAATCCGGATATCAAAGGCGGCATCTACAGCCCGCGCGATTCCCAGATCAACCAGTTCCTGATGGTCGTCGCCGAGGCGGAAAACGCGGCGGAAAACGGCGTGGATTTCCTGTTGGATTGCGAGGTGACCGGCATTGAGACCGGGGAAGGCCGCGTGCAGCGCGTGCTGACGACGAAAGGCGATATCGAAGCCAAGTGGGTCATCAATGCCGCCGGGCTGCATTGTGACGAGATCGCCGCGATGGTCGGGGAATGCGATTTCACCGTTCATCCGCGCAAGGGCGAGTTCTACGTGCTGGGCCATGACACACCGGTAAAGGTAAAGCATATCATCTCTTCCGTACCGACGCCCAAGACGCGCGGGGTCCTGGTCATTCCGACCGTCGATGATAATCTCCTGATCGGGCCAACGGCTGACGACGTGGAGGATAAAACGGATAAGAAGACGACCCGCGAGGGACTGGAAGAGGTACGGACGAAAGCGCTCGACATGGTACCGGGCCTGCATTTCGAAGATACGATCACCCAATTCGTCGGGGTGCGTCCGGCCCGCGTGCCGGAAGGATATAATATCCTGATCTCCGAGAAAGTGAAAGGCTACGTCGGCATCTCCGGGATCCGTTCGACCGGGCTCACCGCCAGCCTGGCCCTGGCGAAATACGTGATCCACGAAATGAAAGCGGCCGGCCTGGAACTGGAACGTAAGACCGGATGGATCCGCGAGCGGCGCGGTATCGTGAAATTCAGCGATAAAACGGATGAAGAGAAGGATGCTTTGATCGCCGGCGACCCGCGCTACGGCAAGATCGTCTGCCGCTGTGAACAGATCACGGAAGCGGAGATCGTCGAGGCGATCCACCGTCCGGTCGGAGCGAAGACACTGGATGCCGTTAAGCGCCGGGTGCGGGCCGGAATGGGCAGGTGCCAGTCCGGATTCTGCGGCCCACAGGTGATCGCGATCCTGGCCCGGGAACTCGGGATCAGTGAATACGAGGTGCGTAAGCGCGGCATCGCGGCCTATATGCTGGACCATGAAACGCCGCGCCCCTGAGCGCCGGATATCGACCGTCATTTCTTTCCGCTTGCGGCCTCTCGCCGCGAACGGATTTGAAAGATAAAAAAGAAGAACGTTTATTGGAAAGAGAGGAGAAGAAATGCTGAAGAAAATCATTGCGATCATGCTCGTACTGGCCTTAGCCTTCAGTCTGGCAGCCTGCGGAGGCAGCTCTTCCAGCAGTTCCCAGCCGGAAGAGAAGCCGGAAGAGGAACCGGCGGAAGAAGCCACGGAGGAACCGGCGGAAGAAGCCACGGAGGCGGAGGAAGCTACAGAAGCGGAAGAACCCGCTGAAACGGAAGAGACAGCGGAAGCAACTGGCGACGGCAGTAACCGCGTCGTCATCTATCACTGCCTGTCCACGACGAGAAGCGACCCCATTATGGAGAAAGTGACGTCTCACTTCCCGGATTACGAAATCGTCTTTGAGTATATGGGACTTTCCGAACTGGCAGCCAAGCTGATGAACGAAGGAACCGATACCGATATCGACATCGCGCTGGACCTCGGCTACGTCTATCTGGAGCAGATGATGCAGGAAGATCTCTTCGAAGATACGACACCGTATCAGGACCTGATCCACAGCATGTATGAAGAGGAATTCTGGGTCGACAATAACAGTTATCTGCCCTGGAGCCCGTACAGCGGTTCCGTCGTCGTCAATCTGGATGTGCTGAATGAGAAGGGCCTGCCGGTCCCCGAGAAGTGGGAAGACCTGCTCGACCCGCAGTATAAGGACCTGATCGAGATGCCGGATCCGGCTTCTTCCGGCACCGGTTACATCTTCTACCTGATGCTGGCCCACCAGTGGGGCGATGATCAGGCGGTTGAATTCTTCACCAAGCTGGCGGATAATGTTCTTGAGTTCACCTCTTCCGGTTCGGCCCCGCTGAAGGCGCTGGCTTCCGGAGAAGTCGGCATCGCGCTCTGCATGACCTATCAGGCCGCGCTGCAGATGGATGAAGGCGTCAATCTCCAGATCCTGGATTTCGAAGGCGGACATCCCTGGACCTCCGACGGAACGGCCATCATCAAAGGACATCAGACCGACGCGGTAAAAGAAGTCCTGAACTATCTGTATTCGGAAGACGTCCTCTTCCTGGATGCCGAACTCATGCCGGAACACGGCCTGGCAAACTATCAGTCTACGATCGAGAACTGGCCGGAGAACATGGTCTATGCCGAAATGGGTGAAGACACGCTGGCTGAAAAGGAACGCCTGCTGGCCCTGTGGCCGTTCTAGGAACTGACGAAAGCAGACGGAAAGAAGACTGTAGACAAGCTGAATAGAAAAAGAGAACTGAGATGGAAAAGATCAAACTGTCAGCCAAAGGCCTGTATAAGGTCTTCGGAACGCGTACTGCTTTAGATCACGTTGATTTTGACGTCGAGGATGGGGAATTTCTCTCCATCCTCGGCCCCTCAGGCTGCGGAAAGACCACGATCCTGAGGATCCTGATCGGGCTGCTGGAACCGACCGACGGCAAAGTGATCAAAGACGGAGTCGATATTACGAAATATCCGCCTTCCAAGCGGGGGATGGGGATCGTCTTTCAGAACTATGCGTTGTTTGAAAATATGACCGTCCTGGAAAACGTGGAGTACGCGTTGAAATTCAATAAGGATCTGAAAGCCAGATCGCGTCAGATCGCCCTGGAACAGCTGGAGATCGTCGGCCTCTCCGATATGATCAATAAGAAGCCGCACGCCATGTCCGGCGGCCAGCAGCAACGCGTGGCTATTGCCCGGACCCTGGCTTTGCAGCCGGACGTGATCCTGTTCGATGAGCCGATGAGCGCGCTCGACGTAGCGACGCGGTTGGTTTTGCGCGACCAGCTGAAGAATATCCAGCACATGCTGGGGACGACGATGATCTACATTACGCACGACCAGGAAGAGGCATTCGCCCTGTCTGACCACATCATCGTCATGGATAACGCGGTGATCCATCAACACGATACGCCGATGAATATCATCGAGCATCCGGCGGATCCCTATATTGAGGACTTCGTCATCAACAATCTCAGCCGCAAGATCAATTCACTGCTCAAGTTTTCGAAAGGAGAGGGGAAATGATAGGGAAGGAGACCCGGGGCTATGAAGTCTCTAAAGTCCTGATGCTGACCTTCTTCGCAGTGTTTCTCCTGTTCCCGATCCTGAAGGTCATGTCCAGCATGACGATGGAGACCTTCCTGGCCACCATTCATACCACGGCTTTTAAACTGGCGTTGAAGCGATCCCTGATCGTCGCAGCTTCCGCGATGGTGATCGCTATTTCGATCGCTTACGTCTCAGCCTGGGCGATCACCCGTACCGGAGCGCCCCTGAAGAGCTTTTTTACCATCGTGCTGACACTCCCGATGCTGATTCCGTCCTATTCGCATGCCAGCGGCCTGGTGCTGCTCTTTGGACAGAACGGGATCCTCACCAAAGCCTTACATCTGGACGCGCTGTTTGGCGCTTCCTCTTACATCTACGGAATTCCGGGCATCATCCTGGGTTCTGTCATGTTTTCGGTACCAATCGCTTTCATCATGATCGCGGATATTATGCGGTATCAGGACTATACGCCTTTTGAGGCGGCGGAAGTATTGGGCATTCCGAAGAAAAACCGTTTTCTGTCGATCTCCTTCCCATATTTCCGCAAACCGTTGATCTCGGTCATGTTCGTTGTCTTCACTTCGGTGATCACCGACTACGGTGTTCCGCATATCATCGGCGGGAAATCGATCACCGTAGCGGAGATGATGTTCCAAAAGACCGTGAAGCTTCTGGATTACGATACCGGCAGCGTGTTAGGCATGGTCCTGCTCGTGCCGGCGGTCGTCTCCTTCATCATGGACTTCACCAACAAAGATAAGGGAAATATGGCCTTTGTCGGTAAGAAATTCCCGATCATCAGAAGTGCCGGCCGCGACGCGCTGGCTTCCCTGTGGCTCGTGGTCATCTCACTTTTCCTGATGATCCCCTTCTTTACCGCCGCCTTTAACTCGCTGATCGTCAGCTATCCGAATAATCTTTCGCTGACGGGCCAGCATTATCAGACTGTCGTCTTCAAGAGCGGATTCGTCTATCTGCGGAACTCGCTGTTGATCGCGGTCGTCGTTTCCCTGGTCGGCATCTGCATGGTCACCATCGTTGCCTACCTGTCCGCGCGTATGAAATCCAAACTGTCGCGTGCCTTGCATCTGGTCTCCATGACGGCGATGGCGGTCCCGGGTATCGTTCTGGGCCTGAGCTACGTCATCGTGTTCAAGAAGAGCCCGATCTACAATACCTTCTACATCATGTTCCTGGTCAATATGGTGCACATGTTTGCCAGTCCGTATCTGATGATGTATAACACCTTCGGTAAATTGAACGAGAACCTGGAGAACGTCGGCATCACTTTAGGCGTGAGCCGTCTGCGCATGATCAAGGACGTGATCCTGCCGCTCAGCAAATCGACGATCTGGGATGCCATGAGCTATTTCTTTGTACAATGTATGAAGACGATCACCGCGGTGGCCTTCCTGTGGAGCACCTATACCAAACCCTTGGCGATCAAGATCGACGAGTATAACGCGATGATCGAGACCGGGAACGTCGCGGTGGCGACCATCCTGATCTTCGCGGTCAACCTGACTTTTAAAGCCATCGTCTATCTGCGTCAGCAAAGCATTGCCAAGGCCGCGCTGCGGGAAGGAGACGTTGAAGTTCCGGCCGATTTTGCCGCCCGGGCGAAGGCTTACTGACCGGATGGGAAACGTCCGCAGGCTGGCAGATCCGGCAAAGCCCGGAGCCAAGACCTACGCAAGAGAGAAAACAAAAAAGCATAAAAGTGCGCCGCGGTCCGCAAGGAAATCCTCCTTTCGGCCGCGGCTTTTTTCGTGAAGATGCGTTTATTAGGGACGGGCTCAGAGTTTCGGCTCGACCGTAATGACGCGACAGGAATCACGCACCGAGGCGATGACGTCCGCCGGAGTCCCGGTATCGGTGATCAGGACGTCGATCTCAGTAAAATCACAGGTCTTATAAAAACCTTTCGTATTGAATTTCGTGTGATCAGCGAGCAGGATCTTTTGCCGTGATTTCTTGATCAGGCGTTTTTTCAGGTCGTTGATCAGGGTGTCATCGTTGGTAATACCACCGGCCGGATTGATGCCGTCCGTGCTGAACAGAAAAAGATCGATATCGTTGATGCTGGACAGGAATTCCCGTGCCTGCGTTCCGGAGGAGGTCCCGTCCAAGGTCAGGAACCCGCCCATCATATAGATCCGGCTGCCGGAAGGGAGAAGCTGCGCGGCGTTATGCACGTCTGTGCAGATAATGGTCAGGTCGTTGCGGCAATTCAGCAGCTGACAGAGCGCGCCGATGGTGGAACCGGCATCCAGGGCCAAGGTGATATTCTCCGGAATGAGATCCCGTGCCGCTTCCGCAATGGCTTCTTTCTCCGCATGCGCCTGTATGTTGCGGGTCGGCAGCGGCGGGATGTTCTCAGAGTTGGTATGATATAATTCCGCGCCACCGTAGATCTTCTTAAGAAGATACTGTTTCTCGAGATAATCCAGGTCGCGGCGGATCGTTTCGATGGAAACGTTGAAACGGGAGGCAAGTACGGCAGTACTGACGATCTTATCGCGCTTCAGAATATCGATGATTTCCATCTGACGGGAACTTTTCATCAGACACCTCGGTTTCAGAAAACAAACAAATATACACAATAAATATAACGCAAATTGCTATAAAATTCAATGCTTTGCACGAATAAAAGAACCTTTCCGGTGTATAATGGACATGCTTCTATTGCTTGATGAAAACGAAAAGAAGGTGTGTCATGAACCAACCCTTTGATCCGCTTTTTTCGCCTTATCCGTCCTGCCGTTATCCGGTCTATGCCCGGGGCGGCATGGTGAACTGTTCCAGCCCGCAGGCGGCAGCGGCCGGACTGGCCGTTCTCCGCAAGGGCGGGAACGCCTGTGACGCGGCGGTCGCCGCGGCGTCAACGCTCACGGTCACCGAACCGACGTCGAACGGGATCGGTAGCGACGCCTTCGCGCTCATTTGGTCGGCACGGGACAAGAAACTCTACGGTTTGAATGCCAGCGGCCCGGCGCCGGGCCTGGCTTCGATCGAACGGATCCTGGCCGATGGTCGCGATGAGGAGGGACGCATGCCCCGGCGCGGCTGGACACCGGTGACCGTACCCGGCGCGCCGAAAGCCTGGGCTGAGATCAATGGCCGTTTCGGGCAGCTCAGCCTTCTGGAAGATTTGGAGCCGGCGATCAGCTACGCGCGGGACGGCTATCCGCTGAATCCGGTGCTGGCGAACATCTGGCAGCGCACCTGCGAGATCTACCGCGACACTCTGACCGGACCGGAATTCGCCCCCTGGTTCCGGACTTTCGCGCCCCGGGAAGGAAAGCTGGAGGCAGGCAGGTTCGTGAAGCTCCCGGACCACGCCCGGACCCTGCAGGCGATCGGGGAGAGCCAGGCGGACGCCTTTTACCGGGGCGACCTGGCGCGGAAGATCGACGCGGAAAGCCGTAAATACGGCGGGTATCTGCGCTATGAGGATCTCGCTGCTTACGAAGCGGCCTGGGTGGAACCGATCCGGGTGAATTACCGCGGTTATGAGGTCTGTGAGATCCCGCCCAACGGGCAGGGCATCGCGGCTTTGATCGCGCTGAACATCCTGAAAGAATTCGATTTCCCGGAGAAAGAATCCATAGAAACCTATCACCGGCAGATCGAAGCCATGAAGATGGCTTTCGCGGATGCCTTCCGCTATGTGACCGACCCGGCTCATATGGAGATCGATTATCATGATCTGCTGGAACCGGCTTACGGTGCCGCGCGGGCCAGTCTCATGACGGACCAGGCCCAAGTCTGGACAGCCGGGTTGCCTCCGAAAAGCGGGACGGTCTATTTGGCCTGCGCCGATGGCGAAGGCAATCTCGTCTCCTATATCCAGTCCAATTATATGGGCTTCGGTTCCGGTATCGTCGTGGAGGGAACCGGGATCTCCCTGCAGAACCGGGGCGCGGATTTCTCTCTGGACCCGCAGGCGGCCAACGCCCTGCAACCCGGAAAGCGCACCTACCACACCATTATTCCGGGCTTCTTGATGAAAGACGGGAAGCCGGTCGGGCCATTTGGCGTCATGGGCGGCTATATGCAGCCGCAGGGGCATCTGCAGGTGGTCATGAATTACGTGGATTTCCATCTGAATCCACAGCAGGCGCTTTCCGCGCCGCGCTGGCAGTGGCTGCGGGACGGCAGCGTGATCGTCGAGGACAGCTTCCGTCCGGAGATGATAGAAGAGCTGCGCCGCCGGGGGCACGACGTCCGGGTGGAAGCGGAGGCCAGCGCTTTCGGACGCGGACAGATGATCGTCCTTCTGGATAACGGCGTCCTGATTGGCGGGACGGAGCCGCGTACCGACAGCCTGATCGCCTGCTACTAGGGAGCGTGGCAGGACTTGCTGAAAAAAAACAGATGCGTTATAATAATATGTCCGCGATAGAGTCCGGAAGCGGGCTCTATTGCGTGGAAGAGAAGTAAAGGATACTGGGAACGGGCAGAAAGAAAAGCGGAACGTGGACGGGAATAGAAGCCGGAAAGTGCAGGGAAACTTCATCGAGGGTGGTATACTTCTTCCTCTCATAAGGTTTACAATACCGGTCATACTGGCTTTATTCCTGCAATCTCTTTACGGAGCGGTGGATCTGTGGGTGGTCGGCCGTTACGCGTCGAGCGCCGACGTTTCGGCAGTCTCTACGGGAACGCAGATCATGCAGACGCTGACCCAGATCATCGCCGGTCTCGCGATGGGAACGACGATCCTGCTCGGCCAACAGATCGGACAAGGCCGGGGCAGGGAAGGTGGCCGGACCATTGGCGCCAGCATCGCTTTTTTCGGGACGGTCGCCGTGCTCCTTTCCGGGGTGATGCTGCTGAATATCACCCGGGTGGCGCAGATCATGAACGCGCCGCCGGAAGCTTTCCGGGGGACCTGCGGATATCTGCGGATCTGCTCGGCGGGCTTGATCCTGATCACCGCCTATAACCTGCTGGGCGGACTCTTTCGCGGCTTGGGTAATTCCCGCGTACCGCTTATCGCCGTCATCATCGCCGCCATCTGCAATATCGCCGGCGATCTGCTTCTGGTGAAGGGCTTCGGCATGGGAGCGGAGGGCGCTGCTCTCGCTACCGTTGCCTCGCAGGGCGTCAGCGTGGTCTTGTCGCTGCTCATGATCCGCCGGCTGGAACTGCCGTTTTCCTTCCGGATCCAGGAGATCCGTTGGGATCCGGGGATCATCAAACGGATCGTAGCCCTCGGGGCCCCGATCGCTTTGATGGATTTCCTGGTCGGGATCAGTTTCCTGGTGATCCTGGCCATCGTCAACAGCCTGGGACTGATCGCCAGCGCCGGCGTCGGCCTCGCTGAGAAGATCTGCGCTTTTGTGATGCTGATCCCATCCGCGTTCGGGCAGTCCATGGCTGCGTTCGTGGCTCAGAATTACGGGGCGCGCCGCCTGGATCGGGCCGGGAAGGCCCTGCGTTACGGGGTGACGGTTTCCCTCGCCGTCGGCTTCGCGATCGGCTGGCTGGCCTTCTTCCATGGCAATCTGCTCTGCAGCATCTTCTCCCGGGATCAGGAAGTGATCGCAGCCGGGTGGGAATACTTGAAGGCTTATGCCATCGATTGCCTGCTGACCGCGCAGTTCTTCTGTATGACCGGCTATTTCAACGGCTGTGGGAAGACCCGCTTCGTGATGGCGCAGGGCATGATCGGCGCTTTTGGGGTCCGGGTCCCGGTCTCCTACCTGATGGCCCGCATCCGTCCGGTATCGCTGTTCCGGGTAGGCTTGGCGACGCCGGCCTCTTCCCTGGTGCAGACGCTGCTCTGCATCGGCTACCTGATCTATCAGCACCGTCTGCGGCAGAAGGAGGAATGAAGTGGCGGAACTGTTCGCCGGGAAAAACGCGCTGCTGGCTGCCATCATCCTGAACCTGCTCATGACGCTGGTGACCGCCTTTATCGTGCTGGTCTATTTCCAGGTCGGAAAAGGCACGGAAAGCGTGCGGGGGTTCCGTTCGCTGCGCTTTTTCACCGTGGAATCCAATCTCTTCTCTGCGCTGACTTGCGCGGTGATGGCCGTATTGGAGATGAGGCTCCTGGCAACCGGCGGCGGACCGGAGGTGCTGCCGCACTGGGCGGTCCTGCTGAAGTATCTCGGCACCTGCACGGTGACCCTGACCATGGCGACGGTCTTCGCCTTTCTGGGTCCGACCCAGGGCTTTGGCAATATGCTGGTCGGTGCCAATTTCCACCTGCATCTCGCCGGCCCGCTGATGGCCATCCTGTCTTTTGTTCTTTTGGAGAAAGGACAGGAGGTGCTTCTTCCGGAGACGCTGCTCGGCGTGCTGCCGACGATCGCTTACGGGTTCCTTTACCTGCACATGGTCATCGGACGCGGGGAATGGAAAGGCGGCTGGGAAGATTTTTACGGATTTAACCGCGGCGGGAAATGGCGATGGACCTTTGTGATCATGGTGCTCGCGTCTTTCCTGCTCTGCCTGGCCTTATGCGCTTTACATAATGCCTGATGATGGGGACAAATTGATGAATTTAGATGAAAAAGAACGGAACTATCTGGCCTGTGAGAAATACTATACTTTCGAGCTGCTGATCTTCGCGGCCGGCATGATGGGCGCCTATACCTTCAATCTGCGCGGCGGCGTTTTCTGCAACGCGCAGACGGCGAACGTGGTGTTGATGTCGATCGCCCTCGGCAAGGGGGAATTCGCGCGCGGTTTCTATTACCTGATCCCGATCGGCGCGTATATCCTGGGTTCCTTTATCTCGGAATTCCTGCCGATCAAAGTGCGTCGCTTCCGCCTCCTGCGCTGGGATACGATCCTGATCGGCCTGGAGATGCTGGCCCTGTTTTTGATCGGCTTTCTGCCGCTGACGCTTCCGCACCAGATCGTACAGATCGCCATCAATTTTATCTGCTCCATGCAGTATAATACGTTCCGGCAGGCGGAAGGCGTGCCGATGGCCACGACTTTCGTGACCAATCACGTGCGGCAGCTCGGGGTGGCCTTGGCGAAAGCCGTGCGTAAGCGTGATCTGTCCGCGCTTGACCGCTTCCGGAAGCATTTCGTCATGCTGTTCGTCTTTTTCCTGGGTGGCCTGGTATTAACGCTTTGTTGCCCGGGCATGCAGGAGCGGGCGATCTGGCTGGCGATGGTACCGCTGGCGCTGGCCTTCGCGGTTCTGGTCTATTCGGATCTCAACCCGGAGAAAGAAAAACTGGAGCAGGCCCCGCACGGACACTGAGCATGCGAGCATACCTGCATATGATAATACGCAAGAAGAAATAGATGGAGGTTTCTATGAAATATGACGTTATCATTATCGGTGCCGGCCCCGGCGGCATCTTTTCCGCCTATGAGCTGATGAAAAAAGCGCCGCAGCTGTCGGTCGCCGTCTTTGAGGCCGGTCGTCCGCTCGAGAAGCGGCACTGTCCGATCGACGGCGTGAAGATCAAGTCCTGCATCCACTGCCAAAGCTGCGCGATCATGAACGGCTTTGGCGGCGCCGGCGCCTTTTCGGATGGGAAATACAATATCACCAACGATTTCGGCGGTACGCTCTATGAATATATCGGACGCGAGAAAGCCCTGCAGCTCATGCATTATGTGGATGAGATCAACGTGAAGTCCGGGGGCGGCCAGACGAGACTCTTCTCGACCGCCGGTACGGCCTTTAAAAAGAAATGCATGCAGAACGGCTTGACGCTTCTGGAAGCCTCGGTGCGGCACCTGGGTACGGATATCAATTACGTGGTCCTGCAGAACCTCTACAACGAACTGAAAGAGCACGTCAGCTTTTTCTTCAATACGCCGATCACGCATATTGAAGTGCTCGATCCCGGTTTCCGCGTCTGCTATGAAGGCGGCACGGCGGAAGCGGAGAAGTGCGTCGTTTCCGTCGGGAGAAGCGGCAGCAAATGGATGGAAACGATCTGCAAGGAACTGGCGATCGAGACCAGCTCCAACCGCGTCGACCTCGGCGTGCGCGTAGAACTGCCCGCGGAGATCTTTTCCGATATCACGGATGAGCTCTACGAGAGCAAGATCGTCTACCGTACCAAAAAATACGAAGACAAGGTGCGGACCTTCTGCATGAACCCGAACGGCATCGTCGTCAATGAGAATACCAACGGCATCGTCACCGTGAACGGGCACAGTTTCGAAGATCCCTCGCGGAAGACCGGTAATACCAATTTCGCGCTGCTGGTCTCCAAGCATTTCTCGGAGCCCTTTAAGGACAGTAACGGCTATGGCGAAAGCATCGCGCGCCTTTCCAATATGCTGGGCGGCGGGGTCATCCTGCAGCGCTTCGGCGATCTGGAGCGCGGACACAGAAGCACCGTAAAGCGTATCAATGAGAGCACGGTGCGGCCGACACTCTCCGCGACGCCGGGTGACCTTTCCCTGGTTCTGCCCAAGCGCCTGCTGGACGGTATCATCGAGATGATCTACGCCCTGGATAAGGTCGCGCCGGGCACAGCCAACGACGATACGCTCCTCTATGGCGTGGAAGTAAAATTCTACAATATGGAAGTGAAACTGAACGAGCACCTGGAGACGCGTTATCCCGGGCTCTATATCATCGGCGACGGCTCCGGCGTGACGCATTCGCTGTCTCACGCGTCCGCCAGCGGCGTCTTTGTCGCGGACGAGATCGCCGGTCTCTAACCGCGCGATCAAAGCATCCGGCGCTGCCGGGCCGGCAGAGGCCGGCAAAGGCTGGGCCGGTTCCGGCGCGAAAGAAAACTAAAATTCGGGGTTTACAAAAGGTTTTCTTCATGTTAGAATACCTTTTGCAAGCCGCGTGGGGGTTTAGCTCAGCTGGGAGAGCGTTTGACTGGCAGTCAAGAGGCCACGGGTTCGAGCCCCGTAACTTCCACCAATCAGAAACCGCAGAACTTCAAGGTTCTGCGGTTTTTCTATATGCACTTCCGGCCGGCCGCAGGGCGGGCACCCGCGGGCAATCTTCCGGCTTCCTGTCGCACCGGGAATCATGCTATAATAAAGTGATTTCGTAGATCTCGATATCCTGATCGGCCGTTCGGTGATCATCTTTCAATAAACCAGAGTACGAAAGGAGTCTGAAGAAACATGGCCAGGAAACATACAAAACGTCTGCTTGTCTTCATGCTTATCCTTACGATGATGTTGTCCATGTTTGCGGGGCAGGCGAAACCCGTGCAGGCAGAGGGCGGCGCGGCGGAAGCGGAAGAAAGCGAAGAGCAGCCGCAGGTGATTTCTGAGGAAGGGATCACTACCTACGACGACGCGGCTTCCTACGGCATCGAATATGAGGGGGAAACCTTCCAGCAAGAAGAACCGGAGCAAGAAGACGAGTCCTCGCTCCTGGAGGAAACGCTCCCTGAAGTTACGGAAGACGCGGAAATTGCCGACGCGGAGACGTTCGACCCTCTTTCCGAGGAAGAACTCGCCTCTGTCGCGACGGAAGTCCAAGCCGAAATTGAACTCCAGCTGAATGATCAGGAAACGGAACCCATCGCCGAACCGGAAGAGGAGTCGGAAGAAGATATTATTTCCAGTATCTTTGAACAGGGAGAGAATCCTTCTACCAGTCAGGAAACGGAAGTTCAACTGTCCGGGGACGCGGCGCTGGCCAATACCGCGCCGAAGCAGCTGACGATGGATGATATCTATGCCATGAACCCGAAGAATACCGTGATCGATATCTACACGAATGACGGGTATCTTTCCACTTTAGTCGGGAAGTTCTACGACAAGAAGGTCACCAACGTGGAAGAGGGTGTTCTCTCCATCCAGGGGATGGCCGCTTTGCTTGGCCTGACAAAAGGCTGCGACTTCTTCGCCGTCTACTCGGAAAAGAACGATAAAGGATACAGCTTCTATACCTATCAGCAAAGATACGGCGGCAATACCCTTCAGTACGCGACGCTCCGGGTCATTGTCGGCCCGGACGGATACGTAGCGGGGCTTTCCAGTTCTTTCGTGCCGAATGTCGGAACGGCCTCCAAAGATCCGGCCATCAGCAAGGAAGCGGCCCTGAAGATCGTGAAAGACCGCTTCGCGAAGTTCAACCTGCGGTATTATGAGGACAAGACGGTCGAGCTGGCGGTCCCGTTCAACGCGAACGTTTACAACTGCTGGGTGATCTATACCAATAACCCTGACGCGACCGCGTCCTTCGATATGCCTTATATCGAGCATTACGTCACGACGGACGGAGAATATCTGACTCTGATCCCCGCGAACGGATTCGCGACCGCGAATGCGGAAGTGATGGATAACAGCGGGTATTTTAAGGGCATGCAGGTAAAGGAATATTCCGCCACGCTCAAGCTGGAAGACGGGACCAAGCGTTCCATCCGCGTTCCCGTCAGTTACAATCCGAAAGACGGGAAATACTATCTGATGGATCCGTCCCGTAAGATCGCCGTCGCGCAGTATTACGACTTCAACTACCGCAATACCGTAAACTTTGTCACCAGCAGTACGGTCGACGGCTGGTCGCAGAACAACCTGCTGGCCTATGCCAATTATATCATCGCCTATGATTTCTATAAGAGCCACGGCATCGCGTCGGTCGACGGTTTCGGGACCCCGATCCTGGTCACGGTCGGCTGGTGCGACGAAAACCATACGCCGGTCAACAATGCCTGCTTCTATGGCGTGAACCAGGGCTGGGCGTGCTTTGGCGTTTCCGACGTGAACCATGCGTCGGACTGTGTCGACGTGGTCGGGCATGAATACACACACGGCATCACCCGCCAGTCCATGCAGGGAACCGCGTACCGGAACGAAACCGGCGCCATCAACGAGGCCTATTCGGATATTATGGGCAACCTCCTGGAGATGAGTGAGGGTTACACCACCGATAAAACCTGGCTGGTCGCCGAAAAAAGCGGGACTGTCAGCCGCAATATGAGTAATCCGAACGATTACCAGCAGCCTGAGTTTATCGGCGACGCATACTATGTCGCGCCGGTTCTCGCTCCGGATTTCAGCGTCAATGATTATGGCGGCGTTCATATTAACAACTCCCTTGTCGGCCATATGGCCGCGCTGCTGGACCAGGCCGGCATGAGCTACCGTCAGCAGATCACGATGTGGCTGACTTCCATCGAACTCATCACGCCGCTTTCCGATTATCAGGATTTGCACGGAGCCCTGCTCTTTTCCCTTAAGATAAACGGAATGCTGCAAGAGTACGGCCCGATCGTGAACAAAGCCTTCGCCGAAGGCGGCATGAACGAAGACTGGCATAATACCTACACCGAGGCGGCGAAATCCGGTTACGGCAGAGTTGAGTTCATGAGCACTAAGGAGCTGGCCAACGCGCCTTCGCAGGTCCTTTTCGCGACGGCGGAGGGAAAAGTCGTTTCCCGCGCTTTCCCGGATTCAACATGCCGGATCAGCACGCTGCTCCCGGCCGGGACCTATATCGCGCAGCTCCAGGGTACCGTAAACGGCGCCAGCAGCGCGTGGAACTATAACGGGAACGGCTGGGTGAAGGACGGCGATTTCACGATGATCACCGTAACGTCCGGCCAGACCGTGAAGCTGGTAAGTACCGACGGGCAGCGGCCGGCCGGCAGCAGTCAGGACAGCAAGCCGCAAAGCGGGGGGAATACGCAAAGCGGGAATCTGAACCTCATCAATTTCGACGGCGGCTATTTCTCGATGCTTGTTCCGGATGGGTGGCGGATCGAGGTCAGCGGCCAGTACACCGAATTCAGTGTCAAAATCTTTGACCCCAACGACCCGTCGACGCAAATGTTCTACTACGGCGGGCTCGCCCCCTTCCATAAATCAGAAGCGGCGAGAAGATTCTGGGCGATGTATGACACGACCGGCATTATCTCCAACGGCCCGGTCCTCAGCTCGCACGATATTCTCGGCGTCCTGAATTCGTGGAGTTACTGCATCGCTTATCAGAAATACTATGACAAACAGCTCTTTACCGACCTGAATAATATGAAGCTTATCGGCGGGAACTATTACCAAGGCCCTTCGGCGAGGCTCGGCGCGATCGAATCCGCGGCCTACATCTCTTGCTCCACGAACGCGGGCAAGGACTGCCGGCTGCTGATAACGTCCGCTTTGATCGATGAAGACTATTATGGAGCTTACGGCGGCAACTGGTTCTATACCTGCCGTGACTTATGCGGCGTGCTTGCTCCTGCCGACCGCTATGACGAAGTATTCGGCACGCTGGTCCAATGTATGGCGAGCATCCGGTTTACCAATAACTATATCCTTCAGTCGCAGCAAACAGACCCGATGGCGGACCAGGCCACGATCAGCGCCAATCTGGCGTGGCTCGGGGATATCATGTATGAGGTCTATGGGATGTATAAATAAGCCGGATAGAATATGAAACAGGTCGTTTTAGGCTGGATCCAAATCGTTTTCGGGCTCTTCATCTTCGCCCTCGGCGTCCATCTCACCATCCGCGCCAATCTCGGCCTGGCACCCTGGGACTGCTTTGGCATGGGCATTTCTTACCATACACCGCTGAATTACGGGCTTTCCATGACGGTCATGGCCATCGTCATCCTGGGGATCGACCTGCTGATGAAAGAGAAGATCGGTTTCGGTACCGTTATTGACGCGCTGCTGACCGGTAATTTCGTGCAGCTCTTTAACGATCTCGACCCCTTTCCGGAGACGAAAAGCATCCAGGTCGGCATCGTGATCATCATCGCGGGGCTCGCGCTCATGGCCATCGGGCAGTTCTTCTACATGAAATCGGCCCAGGGCTGCGGCCCACGTGACGCGCTTCTAGTCGGCCTGGGGAAACGGCTCCGGCGCCTGCCGATCGGGGCCGTCCAGATCCTGCTCTGGGGCACCGTCCTTCTGATCGGCTGGCTGCTCGGCGGACCGGTGGGCATCGGCACCTTGGTCTGCACCTTCTGTTCCGGCGTCGTCATGCAGGCCATCTACACGCTGATCCGTTTCGAGCCGCGCAGCGTCGTCCATCAAAGCTTCCTGGAAACCGTCAGGCAGATGAAGCAGAAATCTTAAGAGAAAAGTGTTCCAGAAAATCCGTTTTTGCGGTTTTGTTGCCGCTTTTGCGGCTGAAACAGGTAACAAAAGACGGATTTTGGAAAAACTGGAACAGATTCCGGTAGCCGGATGATTGCATCAAGAGGAGGAGAAATGAAGGGTACACTCTATGGGATCGGCGTAGGACCGGGCGATCCGGAACTGCTCACGATCAAAGCCATAAAGAGAATACAGCAGGTGGATATCATCGCGGCCCCGGGGCAGGACGTGCGGGAATCGGTCGCTTTTCAGATTGCCGCGCAGGCGGTTCCGGAAATTGCAGCCAAAGAACTCTTGCCGGTGCGGATGCCGATGGTGATGGACCGCGCGTATATGGAAGAAGCGCACCGGCAGGGCGCCGCGCTTCTGATCCGGGAGCTGGAGAAGGGGAAAGACGTCGCTTTCCTGACCCTCGGTGATCCGACGGTCTATTCGACCTTTTCCTATCTGGAAAAGATCGTCCGGCACGCGGGGTACGAGACCTGCTATCTGAGCGGGATCCCTTCTTTTATCGCGGCGGCTTCCACCCTCGGCGTACCGCTGGCGGAATGGCAGGAACCGCTCACGATCATTCCCGCCGCGCACCGGCTCACGGAAGGCCTGACGCAGGACGGCAACCTGGTCTTCATGAAGAGCGGCAGTCGCTTGTCCACGGTCAAGGAACTCCTGCGAGCAAGCGGCAAGCAGGTCTTCATGGTGGAAAACTGCGGGATGCCTACTGAAAAGCGCTACACGTCTCTCGAGGAGATCCCGGATGAAGCCGGCTATTTCACGCTGATCATCGCTAAAGATCCCGTAGCGCGATAGGTCCTGCTATGGGGGATCCGGAAACAACTGGACTTAAAGAGAAGGAGAGAAGATGTCAGGTATGAAAGAGATTTCCATTCAGGACGTGTGCTCGGTCAGGATCGGGCAGGTGGAAGACCGGAAAGCGGGAACGGGTTGTACCGTCTTCCTTTGTCCGGAAGGAATGCGGGCCGGCCTCGATATCCGGGGCGGCGGGCCGGCGGCGCGGGAGAGCCAGCTTCTGGATCCGCTCATGGCCGCCCAGGTGGTCCACGCCATTGTGCTAGCCGGCGGCAGCGCCTTCGGCCTCAACGCGGCCGGTGGGGTCATGAAATATCTGGAAGAACAGGACATCGGCTTTGACGTCGGCGTGACCAAGGTGCCATTGGTCTGCCAGTCGGATCTTTTCGATCTCACGGTCGGGGACCCGTTCATCCGGCCGGATGAAACCATGGGCTACGCGGCGGCGCGGCAGGCGCTGACCGCCCCGAACTACCGCGACGGAAACTATGGCGCCGGCTGCGGGGCGACGGTCGGTAAGCTTGGCGGCATGGAGACCTGCACGAAGACCGGCATCGGTAGTTTTGCCCTGCAGGCAGGCGATCTGAAAATCGGCGCCGTGGTGGCTTTGAACGCGCTGGGGGATGTCTTCGACTGGCGGACCGGGACGCAGGTCGCGGGCCTGCTGACGGCGGACCGGACGGGCTTCCGCAGTTCCCTGGACCAGCTCACCGCCAGCATTCAGACCGTAGAGAACCGCTTCGTGGAGAATACGACCCTGGGGGTCATCCTGACCAATGCCCGTTTTGAAAAGGCAGCGCTCTGCAAGATCGCCGGTATGGGCCACGATGGTTATGCCCGGTCGATCCGGCCGGTCCATACCTCCTTCGACGGCGACAGCATCTACGCCGTGTCAGCGGGCGAGGTAGCGGCGGATCAGGAAGTCGTCGGCTCGTTGGCGGCGGAAGTCATCAGCCAGGCCATTCTCCGTGCCGTGGAAAGCGCGGAAAGCGCCTACGGGTTCCTGGCGGCGCGCGATCTGGCGAAGTAAAAAAATAGCGTGACCTGGCGAAGTAAAAGAGCCCGCGTGTGATCAAGCCAGGTGAGGCTGTCGGAAGAAGAACAAGCGGGCGAAAAACCTCGTCATAGAACTCAAAATTATTTAAAATTAGTAAAATATTTTAAACAAAACCCGCGCTGCTCTTTACGGAAGGCGCGGTTTTTGTTAAAATGGGGAGGCCAAGGGCAAAACCATTTTATCATGACCGGAAAGTGCGTGTATGCAGACGAAAAAGCAGAAAAAGGGCATCATGGACATCGTACGCAGTCCTTATGCCCGTCAGTTCATTAAAACCTACAAATGGAATTACCTGCTCGGCATCGCCATTCTGCTCGTGATCAATATCGCGCAGACGGAAGTACCGATGGTGATCGGGAGCATGATCGATAAGATCGACCTGGGGACGATAAAGGCGGCGGATTTTCGCTATACGGTCGTCTTTTTGATCGTGGTCGCGCTGTTGGTCATGGGTGGCCGGCTGGGTTGGCGTTTCCTGATCTTCGGGGCTTCCCGCAAGATTGAACGCGACATGCGTAACGATCTCTTTTCGCACCTCCTGTCCTTACCGCAGGAGTATTTTCACGCGCATAAAGCCGGCGAAGTCATGGCGCTCATGACCAACGATATCGAGGCCGTCCGCATGACCTTCGCCGCTACGGTGATGATGGGGGTCGACGCGCTGACCATCGGCATCGCCACGCTGGCTAATATGATCTTCCGCATCGACCTCCGGCTCTCAATCATAGCGGTCATCCCGATGACCCTGGTCGCTCTCGTGACCCGTTTCGTGGGTGGCGAGCTGCACCGGCGCTTCACCAAGCGGCAGGAGGCCTTTGCCGTCATCTCGGACTTCGTCCAGGAGAAACTGACCGGGATGAAGGTCATCAAAGCATTCGTCCAGGAAGAAAAGGAATGCGAAGGCTTTGACGTAGTAAACAGCGCCTCCCGGAAGGCCAATATCGCCGAGACCCGCATCGAGGCGTTCATGTTCCCCTTCATGCGCATGATCACCGGTATTTCCATCGCTTTGACCATCGCTTACGGCGGCTACGCGGCCATCGTCGGACGCATCTCCGTCGGCGATTTTTCCGCTTTTGTCCAGTACCTGAATATGCTGGTCTGGCCGATCGGTTCCATCGGCCGCATCATTAACATCGTGACCCGCGGCTCGGCCTCGCTTTCCCGGGTGGAAGACGTCCTGAAGACGGAGAGCGATATCCCCGATTTGGGCGGGGAGACCGAAAAGTTGAATGGCGAGATCGAAGTACGGAATCTCAATTACACGTATCCGGACGAGCGCAAGAAGGTCCTGCGGGATATCTCTTTCCACGTACGCCCGGGCGAGACGCTGGGCATCGTCGGGCGGACCGGTTGCGGCAAGACCACGCTGGTCAATCTGCTGCTGCGCATCTATGATCCGGAGCCGGATATGATCTATATCGGCGGCCGGGAGATCCACGACGTCTCGCTGGCCAGCCTGCGGACGACCTTTGGCTACGTCCTGCAGGACGATTTCCTGGTCTCCGCCACCATCGCCGAGAATATCGCTTTCGGTGACCGCAGCAGGACGCGGGAGGAAATCGTGGAAGCGGCCAAACTGGCCTGCGTCCATGAGAATATCATCGATTTTAAAGACGGTTACGAAACGATGGTCGGGGAGCGCGGCGTCTCGCTTTCCGGCGGGCAGAAACAGCGCATCTCGATCGCACGGGCGATCCTGCTCGACCCGGAGATCCTGATCCTGGATGATTCGCTTTCCGCGGTCGATACCGACACGGAAGAACAGATCAAAGCCAATCTGGCCAAGGTGCGGAAAGGGCGGACTACCGTCATCATCGCGCACCGCCTGTCCTCGCTGCAGGACGCGGATCAGATCATCGTGCTGGAGGACGGCACCATCACCGAGCACGGGAACCATCAGGAACTGATGGCGCGTGGCGGTTTCTATGCCGAACTCTATAACCGCCAGCTCCTGGAGAAGAAGAGGGAGGAGGAGTATCAGCTGTGAACGACGATCTCAGTATCATGAAGAGCAGCAAAGGCAAACCCTTCCGGCGTCTGGTTGTAGATCACTTTTTCGCCGGCCACCTGGGGGAGTCCGGCGTTCCCCTTCATCCAGACCGGCAGATCGCTTGCGGCGCGGTACCGCTGGCAGATCGGCAGAAACGCGTCGATCCCCTGCCCGCAGTTCGAGCCGATGATGTCGGCGCCCGCTTC
>JAFRYQ010000127.1 GCA_017437565.1 Bacillota bacterium | reverse complement strand
GCCGGTAATCGCCCTGCTCACGGCCGTTCCGTTTGTACCCGTCGCGTTTCCGGTCGTCCCATTTGCGGTCGTCGCGCCGGCGGTCATCCGCAGCCTGCCGGCGGTCATCCCGGTTCCGGCTGCGCTCATTTCCTCTCCGGCTCGCTTCTTGTTTCTTTTGCATGTGTCAAGTCCTCGGGCTAAACCCTGGTATATTGATAAAACTGATAACGGATGCCGTTTTCCTCTTGCACGTCCGAAAGCGCTTCGCAGGTAAAATGATCATCCTCATCCAGGTTCGTGAAGAAGCGGTCCGCGTTCAGATCCGCGTAGATCTTCGTGATATAGCAGGTATCGCAGTAAGGCAGGAATTCTTGGTAGACCTTGGCGCCGCCAATGACGAAGACGTCATCCGTAGGCGTCCCGGTCAGCGCCGACCAGAGTTCTTCTTCCGAAGAAACGACCTCCGCCCGTTCCGCCTGATAAGTCTCATCCCGCGTCAGGACCAGATTCCGTCTTCCCGGCAGGCCTTTCTTCCCGGGCAGACTCTCCAAAGTGACCCGACCCATGATCACGGTCTTGCCGGTAGTCTTCTCTTTAAAGAATTTCAGATCGCCCGGCAGGTGGCAAAGCAGGCCGCCGTCCCGTCCGATTCCCCATTTCTCATCCGCGGCCAGAATCAGTTTCATCCCGCGCTCCTTTCCCTGTATGCGTTTTCCGCGCCGGCCACGTACGGCTGGCTTCCCGCCAGTCGCCGCGACCCCTCTGCCGGCAATCAGCCGGTCCCTAGACCGCGATCGGGATGTTCGTGATCTGCGGCCCGGTTACGTAGTCTTCCACGATGATATCGTCGGTCGTAAAGTCGTAGAAATCCTTCACGTCCGGATTCAGGTGGAATTTCGGGGCCGGATGTTCTTCCCGCGTGAGCAGCTCCCGCACCGCCGGAATGTGGCGGTCGTAGATATGCGCGTCGGCGATCACGTGCACCAGCTCGCCGGGCTGGAAGCCGCAGACCTGCGCCAGCATATAGACCAGGACGGAATACTGTACGACGTTCCAGTTGTTGGCCGCCAGAACGTCCTGTGAGCGCTGGTTCAGGATTGCGTTCAGCTTGTCGCCGGTGACGTTAAAGGTCATGCTGTAGGCGCAAGGCTCCAGGTGCATCTCGGAAAGATCCGCGAAATTGTAGATATTGGTCATGATGCGGCGGGAATACGGCGTGTTCTTCAGCTGCCAGATGACGTTGTCGACCTGGTCCATCACGCCGCCCGCGAATTTATATTTTTGGGCCATCTGATAGCCGTAGGCTTTGCCGATGGAACCGGTCTCATCCGCCCACTGGTCCCAGATCTTGCCCTTCAACTGATGAATATCATTGGATTTCTTCTGCCAGATCCATAAGAGTTCGTCCACGCAGGTCTTGATGGCCGTCTTGCGCAGTGTCAGCGCCGGGAATTCCTCGCTGAGATCGTAGCGGTTCACCACTCCGAAACGCTTGATGGTATGGGCCGGGGACCCGTCGTCCTCCCAGCGCGCCCGCACGACCTGGCCTTCGCTGGAATAGCCGTTTTCCAGGATGTCGGTACACATCGCTTTGAAAATCTTATCGGCTTTGCTCATGATTTTCCTCCTCACGTCTTGCGTCGGTCAAAGTGACCGCCTCGGTTAAGATCTGTTTTAGCCGCTCGCGCTGCCCGCTGAGCGACAGATAGCCAAGCAGGGCCTCAAACGCGGTCGCCAGCTTGTAATCGACCGCGTCGGCGCTGCGGCTGTGGTTGGCGGTCTTATGGTTACGCGCCCGCTTGGCGACGGCCATCTCCGCCTCCGTCAGCTGCCCTCTCATCAAAGCCCGCATCACTTCGGCCTGGCTCTCGGCGCGCACATAGTTTACCGCGGCAAAATGCAGACGGTCAGCCCGGATCAATCCGCCGGTGACCAGCATTTCGCGGATAAAGTGCTCGTAGACCGCGTCGCCCAGAAAGGCGAGCGCATTGACGCCGCAGGCAGCCGCCTGTTCCGGCGGCAGCGGGCTTTCCGGGCCGCCTTGGGCTGCTGGATC
>JAFRYQ010000126.1 GCA_017437565.1 Bacillota bacterium | reverse complement strand
TTGCGTTTCGGAAAAAGATCCGCCGGCAGCCTGCCCTCTATCCGATAAAGCCTTATTGTTCCCATGAAAATGCCCCGGCCTTGGCCGGGGCATCCTGCACAGCACATCGCGCTGTTAATTATTCTTCTTCGTAGAGATCGACCGCGCAATTGGTCTGGACGTTCTGGACGTCGTCGTTGTCTTCCAGGGCGTCGACCAGACGGCGAAGCTTGGGCACGTCTTTCGGCGACGGCGTGGATTCCATGGACGGAACGAACTGGACTTCTGACTCCACCATCTCATAGCCGGCGTCGCTCAGAGCTTTATAGACGTCGGTATAAGCGGAAGGATCGGAGTAGATCGTAAAGCTGTCTTCTTCCGTGATCATGTCGTCGGCACCGGCTTCCAGCGCGGCTTCCATGAGTTCATCTTCATCGATCTCGTCGGTCTTCTCGATGACGAAAACGCCCTTGCGGTTGAACATATAGGCCACGCAGCCCGGGGTGCCGAGGTTGCCGCCGTGTTTATCAAAGAGCGAGCGTACCGCCGAAGTGGAACGGTTGGTATTATCAGTCAGGCAGGTAACCATGAAAGCCACGCCGCCAGGCCCGTATCCTTCAAACGTCAGTTCCTCGTAAGAGACGCCGCCCAGTTCGCCGGTTCCCTTCTTGATGGCGCGCTGGATGTTGTCGTTCGGCATCGAAATGGCTTTTGCTTTTTCGATGGCCACCCGCAGGCTGGCGTTATATTCCGGATCGCCGCCGTCTTTCGCGGCTACCGTGATGGCTTTGGCGTATTTGGTGAACATCGCCGCTCTCTTAGAGTCCTGAGCCGCTTTCCGGCCGGCGATCGTACCGTGTCTTCCCATGGAGACACCTCCCCTTCCTTAATTTTGATCAAAAAACAACGATTACAAAAATTACCTTAAAATTATACCGCAATCAAATCAGCAATTCAATATTTTTTGCGTGAAAGGCTTTAGTCGCCGGCCTGTGCTTTCAGGTTCTTATGCGCGGTCGCCATCATCAGCTTGATGCGGTTCAGTTGGTTGACGTCGCTGGCGCCCGGATCATAGTCGATGGCGACGATATTCGCTTTCGGATTCAGTTTGCGGATGGCCTTCATCATGCCTTTTCCGGTCACGTGGTTCGGCAGGCAGGCGAAAGGCTGCAGACAGGCGATGTTCTCACAGCCATTCTTGATCAGTTCTACCATCTCTCCGGTCAGGAGCCAGCCTTCACCGCACTGGTTGCCTAAAGAGATGATCTCCGTTGCCGCCTTAGCTGTCTCCTCGATATAAGATGGCTCGGTAAAATGTTTGCTCTCCCGCAAAGCTTTGCGCATCGGTTTACGCATCCATTCGACCGCTTTGATGGCTGCGTCATTGATTATCATTTGCTTATAGGAGCCGGACAGCTTTTCATAATTGAAGCGCTTGCTGTAGAAACCGTACAGGAAGAAGTCGATCAGATCCAGTACCACCGCTTCGCCGCCTTCCTGCTCGATGATGTCGACGATATCATTATTTGCGTTCGGGTGGTATTTCACCAGGATCTCCCCGACTACGCCGACACGGGGTTTCTTCACGTCGATCCGTTCGACTTCGTCGAATTCCCTGACGATGGCTTGGACGTTGCGTGCGAAGACCCGGCGGTCATAATGCAGGGTATTGGCGATGATGCGGTCATACCAGCTGTCAACGATTTTCTGGCAGGTGCCGGGGACCTTCTCGTAAGGCCGCGTCGCGTAAAGCACCCGCATGATCAGGTCGCCGTAAAGCGCGCCGGTCACGAGCTTCAGCCCCATATTGGGCGTGATCTTGAAACCCGGGTTCTCTTCCAGGCCGACCATATTGAAAGAGATGACCGGGATCTGTTCCA
>JAFRYQ010000125.1 GCA_017437565.1 Bacillota bacterium | reverse complement strand
GTCGATATCATAGAGAACCGCCGTTGACGTTTCGTCGATATTGACCAGGAAAGCCGTATAGCCCTGCCCTTCAAACGGCGCCAGATGCTCTTTCTTCAGCGCGTGTCCGGGTTCCAGCTTGATCGCTGTATAGGGGATCTTGTGGATCGCGCAGATCTGACAGAAGCGTTCCCCAAAGCTGCCGCCGTTCACCACGAGCGCTTTATCATGTTCGTCCAGCGTATTCATGACCACGGCTTCCATGGACGCGGTGCTGGAACCGGTGATGAAAACACAGCGGGCACCGGCCGGCGCATTGGTAAATTTCAGAATCAGGCGCTCATTCTCCAGCATGATCTCCGAAAACTCCGGCGTGCGGAAATACGGCGTATTCTCCGCGCCGATCGCTTTCACCTTTTCCGAAGACTGCACAGGCCCTACCGTGAAATTGGTCATCTTATAGTCAATCATGATCCCCTATCTCCTTCTTTTGTCTGTTTATCCTTTTATTATACTACGCTTTATGAGATCGGCAACCTCTTCGGTATGCTCCCGCAGGAAGAAGTGCTTGCCGCTGAAATCATACCACCCGGTGTCGGGACGCAGGAATCGTTCCCAGGTATGCGCTTCCTCCGGGGGGACGTCCTGTCCTGCGTAGAGGACGGTCGCCGGCAGATCGATCCGGCAGTCCCGTTTCATCTGATACTGTCCGATCAGGTCGTAATCCGCGCGCATCGGCAGGAAGAACATGCGCCGGAAGAGGCGGTTCTTCAGCAGCTCCGCGTTCACTTTATCGAAGCCGCCCTTTGGCCGCAGCACCTCCAGGAGCGCCTCGTCATCCAGTTGATAGTACTGCTTTGACGGCCATTCGATATGCGGCGCCGCGTGCGAGGCGAAGAAGACGTGGCAGGGCCGGGTTTTCAGCATGTTTTCGGACAGGAGGTCGTAAGCCAGGATACTGCCCATGCTGTAACCGAGAAGCACATAAGGATCTCCCGGCTCCAGCCGGTTATTGATATGATCCGCGACGTCCTGCAGAAGCTCGTCCCAGGTGGTACAGAAGGGTTCTTTCAAGCGTTTCCCGTGACCGGGGAAATCGGTACTGAATCCCTCCATTTCCTCCGCCAGGCTACCGACCAGGCCGTCGAAAAAATCCGCCGTGCCTCCCGCGTACGGGATGCAGAATAGTTTAGCCTTGCCGCTCATGCTAGACCAGAGGTCCTTTCTGTTCATCGATGATAAAAGCGTCGCGCAGATCCTGATGCATCAGCACCGTAGCCGGGCTTCCCGTCTCGTGCAGGAGCAAAGCCGCCTCATTCTCAGCCGCTTCTTTCCCACCCGGGAAGGTAATGGTCCGGACCCCGAGGCCGGCGGCCAGCACCGCTTCCAGGCTGCCGTTAGCCGCTACGACCGCTTCCGCGCCGGCAATCAATTCCACCGGTACGCCAGGCAAGGTCTCGGGCGGGATCTTTAACAGGGTCTCATAAGTCCCATCCAGTTCCGATAAGGCTTCCCGGGTCTCTGCCCCTTCCGCGGTCTGTGGGAAACAGACCGCATAGCTCGTCCCTACCGCTTCCTGTAAGAGATAATAGTCCGTACCGCCGCAGGAACCGAGCGCGTAATAATCCTTATCGCCAAGCTGCACCGTGCGCGGTGCCGTGCTTCTGGTCTTGGCGGCGGGATCCGCGAACATAGGGGCGATCCGCTTCAGGAAGCTGCCCCTCTCCAATATCTCGACGTTCTCCGCCGGCGCTTCGCGATACATGATCTTCCAGAACACATCGTCGCTCTTTTGAGCCCAGATCTCGTCGTAATAAACAGCGCCGGTCAGACGGTTCCACTCATCCGCCACCATCTCGCGGGATACTTCCGGATCGATCAGTTCCTCATATCCCCGGGCGACCAGGACGCGTTCCTGTCCTGAGCTCTGGTAACGGCCGGTCCGGCAGGCAATATGGACCGGATCGACGACCGGGCTCATCGTATGATAGAAATCACCCCCTCCGGAGCTCCAGGTCAGCAAACTGAACGTCGCGCCGCCATAGACACCATTGTGGTTCCAGTTCCCGAACCGGTGGAAATAAGGCTTGATCTCGTTCCAGTCTCCGACAATCAGAATCCTTTTCCCGTTCGTATGCGATACCTTTTGCCAAGCGTCCGGAAGCGCCAACCGGAACGTCGCGACTGGTTCCGGGTTCTCGGCTTCCCGCGCCGCTTGCCAGACATCCTGGGACAGGAAGGCATCCGCCAGCTCATATAAGCCGGGAATCGAATAAGCGATCCGGCCCGGTTTAAGCGGTACCGTATACGGTTTCTGTGCCAGGAAGAGCATGGGTATCTCCCGTCGTCCCGCATATTCCGCCAATTCTTCGTCATCGGTCAGGAGCAGCCGGGTACCGTCCAGGAGTTTCTGCACGTCACGGCTGTAAGGCAGGATATCTGTTAGCGGCAGATCGTCCGGATACTCCTGGCAACGCCGCCAGAAGGTTGCCGGAACCAGATATTTCTGCTGCCAGCCATAGGCTTTGATCAGATTGGAAACGCGGGAGACGAGGTCGCGGAAAGGCGCGATCTCCCGCCCGTAGCTGACGGCGTTTTCCAAACAGACCAGCACTTGATCCCTCTTCACGTCATCCACGGTGACCGGGATCAGATCGGCCCGGTCATAGGTGTACAGGTAATCCAGATTGTTATAGGTATGCATCGCCATCTTCAGGAGATTCTGATTCAGGCGTTTCGGCGCGAAGAATTCCGCGGAGAAAACCCCGTATACGACCTGTCCCGGCCTCTTCACGTAATAAATCGGAAGAAAGCCGCCCGTATAGATGGTCGTTGCCGAGGCTAATACCTTTATGAATTCGCTGGTGTGAGGCATCAGCAACTTCAAATTGGATGTCTCCAGCCAGGCGCCAAGTTCGCCTTCCAGCGCGTCATAATCCTGCGCGACAAAAGCAATCGTCTCGTCCTTCTTTTCCGCTGCGACCTTCTTCAGAAGCCGCGTCATGACGGAAGACGCCAGGGGCGCCGCATTCCAGATGAAGAGTGTCAGATTGCTTCGCAGGGCCCGTTTCCGATACAGATAAGATTTATCGGCAACCATTGATTCCAGACTCATTTTTCCGCCTCACAATCGTACTCGCGCAGCACCCGGTAGACCTCGTCACAGGCCGCGCCGGCAAAGCGGCCGGCCTTCCGGAAATAAAACCCGTCTAAAGCTGTTCCCGGAAGTTCGATCACGTCTCTCACTTCCTCAGCCAGGCCTTCTGCTCCCGTGACCAGCGAGATGGAATCCTCGACCTCATAGGTCACGGCCAGACGCTTCACGGCCGGCAGGAAAGGCTTCTCACGTTCAAACAGGAGGGACGTTTTCTTTCCCTCTTCCTGACGCCGCCAGACAGCTTGAAACAGGGGCTCCAGCTGCTCCGGTTCATAAACCTTGCCGGTACAGAAGAAAGAGCGGGAAACCGTTTCCCGGCTGCCGAAGGTCTTCAGCCCGGTCAGTTGTCCGCCCTGCTGGATGCCCGACAGGAGGTATTCCGTTCCATTAATCTTGATCGTTCTCATAATGCTCTTTCGATTCTTCATCTTCTGGGTTGTCCGCTTCTTCAGCCGCACTTCCCGCTTCCTCAGCTTCGGCTTCTTCTTCCTGCAGATGCTGCGTGATCAGGCCCGCTTCCAACTTATCAGCCAAGGCAAAATGCTCATTTTCCCGGTACCAGGTAAGGCAGATCCGGAATAACTCTTCATCGAAGTACAGCGTCAGTTCCTTTTTCTGATAATCCTCCAATTTTTCCCGGTAGTCCCTCAGCATCAGCATCGCTTTATCGTGATTGCCGGCGTCCCATTCCTGCAGGATCTGCTCCTTCAGCGGCCCGTATTTGCGGGCCAGTTTGATGCGGTCCTCGGTAAAGAACAGAACGTTCCAGCCATACCGTTCCTGCTTATTCAGCGGTGCTACTTCATGCGCGTTCACCGTCAGATAACGTTTCCGCTCCCGGAAGAACTCTT
>JAFRYQ010000003.1 GCA_017437565.1 Bacillota bacterium | reverse complement strand
TTATTTTGAAGGATGGCGCCGAACGGGCTAACGCCATCGCGGTCAGGACCCTGGCCCGCGTGAAGAACGTCTTCGGCCTCGGCTTCTAAGTCGCCAGCGCCGTCGATCCCCGCCATACAAAAGGGCCGCCCGCAGGGCTGCCCTTTTTTCGTATCCGCATGGCGGACCGGTCCGACAGGATCACGGACGGCCCAAGCCCCTCCGTTCAGCCAGTGAAGGCGGATGCCGCTTCCCGGATCGCGGCGAACGGAACCCTTAAGTCCCCGGCGAAGACGCGGACGGGAACTTCTTCATCCAGGCTGTAGATCTGCAGGTCGATCTCCTCTTCTTCAAAGGTATAGACGTAGACCTGCTCCCGGGCCGGATTCACGGCCCAGTATTCGCGGACGCCGGCTTCCCGGTATTTACGCGGTTTGATCAGCAGGTCCACTTCCCGGCTGGCGGGATGGACGACTTCCAGCACGAAGTCCGGCGCTCCGACCAGCGAGCGGTTAAAGGCCTTGCTGCGGTCAAAGACGACAAAGAGGTCGGGAACGACCATCGTCGCGTTGTCGCAGTCCAGCCGCACGTCAAAGGGTGCCATGATGGGCAGGCAGGAAAGCCCGCGCGTTTCGATATATTTACGGATCTCGTAATAAACGCTGCTGATCAGGAACTGGTAATCCGGCTCCTGCGGCGGCAGGTCGTAGATCATCCCGTCGATCAGTTCGACCCGACTGCGCGGCGGCATGGCGTAATAGTCGTCGACCGTATAAGCGCCCTGCCGGGCATAAGCCCCGTTCTTTCCCGCGCTTCCCTTGCCGCCCCGGGAAAGCGGCGGCAGGACTTCCCGCACCTTCTGGATCTCATAGGAGGAAGTCGTTTCCTCATACTGCGCTTCGCTGAGCGCCTGCTCCAGCGCTTTCAGGGTCTCAAAGCGCGGATTCTCCGTGATCCCTCCCAGCACCTTCTGCACGGTACTGAGCGGGACCCCGGACCGCTCGGCGATCACTGCATAAGACAGTTTCTGTCTTTTCTTCCGGGTCCTTAAGCTTTCAACCTGCTTCTTCACGCTATCGTCCATCGCCAAGCTCCTTTCCATACCGGGTTCACAGATTTCCATGTGCCGCTGTTTCCACTTCCATATTGCCATATTTCCGGCCGTTTGGCAAGTGATTTCGGCTAAATAATATCCATTCTTTCCATTTATGGATGTTTGCAATTCTCTGTTTGCTTTTTGGCCGGAATGTGTTAAAATAACATTTAGCGTGCGCCCATAGCTCAGGGGATAGAGTGACACACTCCGAATGTGGAGGCCGCGCGTTCGAATCGCGCTGGGCGCACCACTTAAAAAGCCTTGCCACTGCTGATCGTTCAGCAAAGGCAAGGCTTTTTCATTCTTTTATTCTTTCTGATGAGATCCTACTGGATCACGCGGATCCCGTAGAGGAAATCGCTGTTGCTATAATAGAGCGGATGCGTACGGATCCCCTGAGCCTCGTTCACCGCGCTGACCTCCATGCCGCCGCCGATATAGAGGGCGTAATGGCCGCCGTAGACGGTGATATCGCCAGGCTGCAGCTCCGCCGCGGAAACATGCGGGAAATCACTGTCCGGGAAACGGCTGATACCATAACCGCAATTATTGAAGACGGAATAGATGAAGCCCGAGCAGTCACAGCCGTTCGTCAGGCTGGTGCCGCCCCAGACGTAGGGGTTGCCGCAGAACTGCAGGGCATAATTGACGACGCGCATACGTTCGTCCGAAGCGCTGCCGTCATCCTCCGGAACTTCCGCCGGCTCTTCCGGTTCGGAGAAGGTCTCATCCTGGTTATCGGTCTCGGACACAGACTCCTCTTCCTCGGTTTCCTCTTCGTAAGATTCTTCCTCGTAAGTCTCCTCTTCGTAGGTTTCTTCCTCGTCGTAAGATTCCTCTTCCGGCTCTTCCTCGTAGACCTCTTCCTCGTAGGGTTCCTCTTCGTAAGTCTCTTCCTCAGACGCTTCCTCGTCGGACTCTTCCTCGTCGTAAGATTCCTCTTCTGACTCTTCCTCGTAAGCCTCTTCCTCGTAGGTCTCCTCGTCTTCGTCAGCAGTCTCTTCCGCCGTTTCTTCCTCTTCCTCAAGTTCCAGGGTCATGGCCAGGGATTCTTCCTCCCCTTCCTGTTCCTGTTCTTCCGGTTTCTTTTCTTTCTTCTTGGCCGTATCCGCATCGTCGACCGCAATGGTCGCGTCCTCACGTTCCAGCGTACCGTAAGCGATCACTTCCGCTACCGGGGCCGTGATCTCCTTCTTGGCGATCTGTTTCTTGCTCTCCTCGCGTCCGTTTACCGCCACGATCCGTTCGGTAACTTCTGCCTTCCCGTCCGCGCCGGAGGTCTTGACGACGTTGATCTCGTCTTCATACATCTCGGGATCTTCTTCATAGATGATCTCATAGGGAACCGCGATTTCGGAAACCTGCTCGTACTCCACGGTAACGTTGATTGCCTGCGCCGCAGGGGTCGTCGAAATGATCAGCTCATCGCCGACCGCAATATAATCCAGATCCAGGTCCGGGTTCTCAGCCTGGATTTCCTCCACGCTGACCTTCTCGGCCGCGGCGATGTCCCAGAGGGTATCGCCCTCTTTCACCGTATAGGTCTCTACCTTATCTTCACCGGACGTCAGTTCCTCGACCACCGCCTTCACGTCGGTCGCCACTTCCGGCTGCTCGTCGCTCTTGGGCACGCTGATCTTCTCTACGGTCACTTCCGGCTCCACGGTCACGCTGACGATGGTCGCCTTTGGATCGACGTATTTTTCTTGGATCTGGTCGATGACCTCTTTCGCTTCCTGCTCCGTCTGGAAAACTGCGGCCGCTTCCGTACCGACGTTCACCTGGTAATAGGTGGTGCTGCCGGCGAAAACGAATGCCGTCTGTACAGCCGGCGCTTCCGGCGCGGATTTCTCCGCTTTCTGAGTCCGTCCGGGCACCATGGTAACCAGCAAAGCCAGCACGAGACCCAGCGCGGCGATCACGATCAGTCTTGATTTTCCTTTATGTTTTGCACGCATAAATGCATATCCTTTCTTTTCATAGACGCATTCATGATAGTCTATATGCGCGCGCATGTCAACGGATTCTTAATTTTTTCACATATCGTTCACAAAGCAAAAGACGGATAAACGTTGATGTTTCAATGATTATCCGTCTTAATAAACGATTAAGATTTCTTAAGATTTTCACTTACCGAAAAATGCATATTTACGCATTTTAGTATATTTATGCATTAACATCACCGGATACGCCTTCTCAGAAGAGCAGGATCTTTACGTCGCCGAAGATATCGGTGACCTTCACGGAAACGGTGGCCCCGCCCATGATCTCGCCGCTAAAGGCGAGCGGCATCTCCCCCCGTCCGCGTACAAAAACTACGTCCGGACGGTGTACCCCGCCCTCCGCCGAGCAGTCGATGCTCCAACTCAGGAGCAGATCGAGCGGGTTTTCCGCCAGCATCTGCCGCGCTTTCTCCAGTTCTTCTCCGGCCAGCTTTTCTTCCAAGCCGCGTACGTTAAGACTTTTCAATTCAATGCTGAATTTCTGCAATCCCGTGGGATTCCCCTCCCGCTTTACGGCAACGCGCACCGAGAGGCCGCCCTCGCTGCTCTTCTTCAACGATTCTTCCGTGAAGCTCACTTCTTCTTTCATCAACCGCGCGGCGCTGATCTCCGTCGCCAGGCGGCTCTCATCGCAGAGAATGAAGCGCCGGCCGAGTTTGGCCGCCGCCGCGCCGAGTGTGCCGCTGCCGCTGAAGAAATCACAGCAGAGATCCCCTTCCGCGGTCGCGCTGCGGATGATGCGCTCCAGCAGCTGTTCCGGTTTCTGGGTAGCGTAACCCGTACGCTCCCCGGAAGTGCGGCCGACCATATCGATCGCCCAGACGTCTTTCATATTGACCAGCGTATACCAGCCGACTTCGTCGCAAAACTCCTCGACGCCTTTAAAGCGGTAGGGCTTCAGCCCGCGGTTATAGGATTTCTCCTGCTGCGGGAAGAAGCGGTATTTCGCCGTCTTGGCGTAGACCAGGAGATTGTCGTGCTTCCGCGCGAAGTGCTTTTTGGTACTGCCGCCTGATTTATAATGCCAGATGATCTCATTCACGAAGCGCTCCTCGCCGAAGATCTCATCCAGCAGGATGCGCACGTAATGGCTGGCATGCCAGTCGACGTGGACGAAAAGCAAGCCGTCGTCCGCGAGCAGGTCCCGCATGAGGGCGATCCGCACATAGAGCATTTTCAGATAAGCAGCCATGCCCCGGCTCCAACTGTCGCTGTAAGCGCGGTGTTTCAGCTGTTCATTGCCGCTGCCCGTCACCGCCCGGTAATCGGCGCCGGAGAAGAAAGGCGGGTCGATATAGATGAGGGACACCTTACCCTTGACCGCCGGATCGGCAAGCAAAGCTTTTAGCACATCCCGGTTATCCCCCTGGATCAGCCGGTTCTCCCCGGTCCGGCCCGGTATCAGGCCTTCGCCGGCAAACGCTCCGTTCACATAGAGCGCCGGGGTCTTTCCCTTTAAGGCATTCTGATAAGCGCGCCGCCCGGCCGCCAGCGTGCGGTTCAGCTCTCTGGCAAAACTCATCTCGCTTCTCCTTTTCCCTATTCGATCGTGCCGCCGCCCAGGACCAGATCGCCGTCATAAAAAACGGCGGCCTGGCCGCGGGTCGCGGCGCGCTGCGGTTCATCAAAACAGATGCGGACCCGGTCCTCCGCCAGCGGTGTGACCGTCGCCGGATAAGCCGCCTGGCTGTAACGGATCTTGACCTCCGCCCGGACCGGCCCGTCCGGGCAGGTCAGGGAGACCCAGTTGACGCCGGCAGCGGTCAGTTCCCGCTGAAAGAGATCCTCGTTCCGCCCCAGTACCACCCGGTTTTCCGGAACGTCCTTACGGATCACGTACATGGGCTCCTTCAGCGCCAGTCCCAAGCCCTTCCGCTGCCCGATGGTATAGCGGATCAAACCCTGATGTTGTCCCAGCACCCGGCCGGAGGCGTCGGTAAAATCGCCGCTGGGATAATCCTTTCCGGTATAACGCCGGATAAAGCCGGCATGATCGTGATCCGGCACGAAACAGATATCCTGGCTGTCGTGTTTGGCAGCGTTCACGAACCCGTGCGCTTCCGCGATCTCCCGCACTTCTTCCTTGGTCAGTTCCCCGAGCGGGAAGAAACAGTGAGCCAGCTGTTCCTGGGTCAGCTGGTAAAGCACGTAGCTTTGATCCTTTTTCGGATCCAGGCCGCGTTTAAGATACCAGCGCCCGACCGCCGCGTCAAAGCCGCTCCGCACGTAATGGCCGGTGACGATCTTCTCCGCGCCGAGTTCGGTCCCGCGCCGGAAGAGCCGTTCAAATTTCAGGTAGCGGTTGCAGTCGATGCAGGGGTTCGGCGTCGCCCCTTCTTCATACGCCTTTACAAAGCGGTCGATCACTTCCCGCTGAAACTCCCGGGAGAAATCGAAGACGTAATAACGGATGCCAAGCCGGCTGCAAACGCTTCTGGCATCCTCCACGTCCGCCAGACTGCAACAGCTGCCCTCCTGCTCTTCGCCAAGCAAAGCGTTATCATAGAGCTTCATGGTCACGCCGATGGCCTCATAACCGGCTTCCCGCGTCAATAAAGCGGCAACACTGCTATCTACGCCGCCGCTCATGGCGACGAGCGCGCGCCGGCATCCCTCCGGCCCTGGTTCTGCCCAGGGTGGTATGCGATATTCCGCCGTTCCCCTCATAGGATTCCTTCTTTCTTAAGCAGCGCTATCATATGGCGGATGATATTCGCGGTCAATCCCCAGACGACTTCCGTCTTTCCTTTCCCGGCTGGTGTCACTCCCGTTCCCGCGCGGATGATGGCATCCTCCCGGACAAAGGGATAGGGCGGATAGATCGGTATTTCCCAGAGACCGTAGCGCCAGTTATAATCCGCAGTGATTCCCACCTTCTCGCAAGGGAAACCGGTGTGATCCCCCGCGACGATCCCTCTATGGACTTCCGGTTCGTTCTCACAGAAAAAGGAAAGCGGGATCAGGAAGACTTCCCCTACTTCCTCGTTCTGCGGGATCACGCGCAGGAAAGCTTCATACGGGATCCTCCCCACCGTCGTATAGAGGGTGTAATTGGCAAAGCCATAGAGAATATCCCCATCACCCAATACCTGCACGTCCTCCGGGAGAAGTCCCAACTCCTCATGGGTCTCGCGCACCGCGCAGTCCCGCATGGTCTCACCCTCTTCGACGTGTCCGCCCGGGAAACAGATCTCCCCCGGATCGGTCTCCATATCTTCCGCCCGCTTTTCCAGAAGCAGGCAAAGCTCTCCCTTTCGCTCCACCAGGGGAACAAAAATGGAGAAGAAACGGTGTATCCCCATCGGGGCCGGGATATGGTCCCGGTAGAAACGTTCCAATTTATTGAAAAGCCGATCGGTTTGTTCTCCCATCGCTGCTACTATCTCCTTTTCTTCCTCACGATCACGCATTCCGGCTGCCGGCGCCTCCCGTCCTCAGGCGCGCATCCCGCTGATTCCGGAAACGATCAGGTTGCTTACCAACAGAGTCACTTCTTCGACCGGCTGACGCCGGTCGCCCATGAACCAGGTCTGATAGGTCTGCAGCATGCCGGCCACGGCGAATTCCATCAGGATGTCAAACGTCTGGTCATCCATGCGGATCTCGCCGCCGGAAGACTTGCGGATGCTGTCTTTGAGCGCCTGCGCGATCCGCGCTACCGTCCGGTCGTCATAGCGGATATTCATGAGATGGGATAGAAGCTCCCGGCAGCTGTAGCCGATGGCCAGGAACCGCGAGCAGAGCTCCTCCGGATCCCGTAGCGCGCGCTGCACGTCGATCCCCTCCATCGCTTCGTCAAACGCGCGAACGATCGCGGTCTCCAACTCGGCCACTAAAGCGTTGATGTCCGCGTAATGATTGTAAAACGTCTTCCGGTTCACGTTCGCCCGGTCCGCGATCTCCTTGACCGTGATCTCCGGATAGTTTTTCTCGGTGATCAGTTCAACAAAGGCATTCTGGATCGCCTGCCTGGTCTTCTGTACCCGTCGGTCCTCATTCATCTTTTTCTCTTTTCCGGTCTTATTTTTCACACATTCTCACAAAGTGTGGCGAATGCCACAGTTGCTGTCTTTACCGTCCCTTGTTCTGGTGACCTGCTCTTATTATAATATACACGTGTGGTCTAAGTCAAAACCAGTATGCTGAAAAGCCGGGAACGATCGCTATGAGAAATAGTTTTACGGAAACCGAATACCGCAATATCAAACTGCGGGAAAGAGAAGTCATCGAAACGATGCTGAAAGAACTGCGCGTTTCGAAAGACCGCCGTTATATGTACCGGGATAAATATCCGGTCACGGATCTGAAGGATATGCTGGTGCAGGCCGCGGAGCGTTATGGTGACGCGCCGCTCTTCCGCCAGAAGGATACCCCCAGCGATGACTACCGGGACATTTCCTTCCGTCAGGTCCTGGACGACGTGAACGCGCTGGGTACCGCGCTTTTGGATCTCGGGCTTAGTAAAGGCCATATCGGCCTCATTGGCCGCAATTGTGCCGAATGGGGCGAAACCTATCTGGCCGTCACCGGCGGTGTCGGCGTAGTCGTCCCTCTGGACCGGGAACTGAAAGAACAAGAGCTGGCCCAGTTAGCCCATAAAGGTGACCTGACTGCCGTCGTGACCGTCAGCAAAAAACACTATGAGATCTTCCGGAATCTGAAAGAAAGCGGCGCCTTAGAGCTCTCCTATCTCATCACCACTTCGCTGGAGAGCGATGAAGACCCGGAGGCCGGCCTGCTTTCCTGGCACGCTTTGCTGGCCCGGGGACGCGCGTTGCTGGCCGAAGGCCGTACGGATTACCTGAAAGCCCAGATCTTCAACACCGATCCGGTGGCGATCCTCTTCACCTCCGGCACCACCGGCGTGGCCAAGGGTATCATGCTTAGCAGCAAAAATCTCGTCCTGGATGCCATCCTTTGCATGACGATGTTGGAAGCGCGGCCGACGGACGTCTGTTTTTCCGTTCTGCCCATGCACCACGCCTACGAGTGCACAGCCACCTTCCTGGACTGCGTCTACAGCGGGGCCTGCATGGCTTTCTGCAGCGGCCTGAAGTATATGCGCAAAGAGCTGGCCGAGGTGAAACCAACGGTCATGCTGGCCGTCCCACTCATCTTTGAAAGCTTCTACCACCGGATCCAGAAGGAGCTGCGGGAACAGATCAATAACAAGCTGCTGCGGAAGATCTTCCTTCTGGAGGAAGGCGCCGATCCTGGCCGCATCCGTCTGCCGCGGCAGATCCGCAAGCGTATCCTCGCTGTCTTTGGTGGCAATATCCGCACGCTGATCTCCGGCGGTGCCGCGATCGAGCCCTATGTGCTGGACTTCTTCTGCAGCCTCGGCCTGCGCGCTGTCCAGGGCTACGGCCTCACCGAATGCTCGCCGATCATCGCGCTGAATCCCGATAAACCGAAATATATGCGCAATCATTCCGCCGGTCACCTGCTCCCCTTCACCGAATGCCGGATCCTGGATAGCGACGATAATGGCATCGGCGAGATCTGTTTCCGCGGACCGACCGTTATGCTCGGTTATTATCAGGGCCCGGAACATACGGCAGAAGCCATAGACGAGGAAGGCTGGTTCCGGAGCGGTGATCTCGGTTATCTGGATCCGGACCAATACGTCTATATCACCGGGCGGCGCAAGAACGTCATCCTGACCGGGAACGGTAAGAACGTCTTCCCGGAAGAGCTGGAGGCTTATCTCCAAGCTATTCCCTACGTCCGCGAGTGCCTCGTCTGGGGCGGCAATACCGATCCTTCCTCGCCCTGGAATGGGATCTGCGCCACGCTGCTGCTTGATGAAGAAGTTCGCGCTGTGCGCGCCCAGCGTCTTGATGACCAGGAACACCGGGATCAGCATCAGCAGCGATACGCCGGTCAGGATCGGAGCCAGAATGATCATCATGACCAGTGTGCCCGTCAGGGAAATGATCGACGTAATGATCTGAGGCAGTCCCTGCGCCAGCATTTCACG
>JAFRYQ010000124.1 GCA_017437565.1 Bacillota bacterium | reverse complement strand
TTGATCGTTTCTTCCACCCGTTCGGGGCTGCTCGCTGAACTCGGTGCCACCAGCCCAATCGTATCACCGGGGTTTAATGGTTTGGGAAATTTCATCTGCTGTCCTCCTTAGCCGCCTGTCTGTCCTGGCCGGCCTGACGGCCTATTTCGCTTGCCGGCCTTACCTGCCTGCCGGCCTATTTCGCTTGCCGGCCTTACCTGCCTGCCGGCCCGCTTTTCATATCTGTCAGCCCCAGTATACCACAGCTCGCCCGCGAACAAATCACGAACATATTCTGAAAGTTTTTCCCCATAAGGACAGCCCGAGGATAATCATGTAGAATGAAGAAAAGAATCGACTGAGAAACAAGTATCGGCCTTGCATCGAGAGCGAGGTTTATATGTACAACTTTGAAAACTGCCTCCATCAGGAGCTGGAGGAAATCAACTACTTAATCGCTTTGACGAAAAGCCGCTTGCAGGCCGATGACTTCGGGCATTTGATTTTACGCAGGCGGGTCAAACAAGACCGCTATTATGAATGCGATAAAGAACACCGGCATTTTTCGCTTCTTGGCGATATCAATCATCCCCGCGTTGGTAAAATTCAGGAGCAGTATTTTCTGCAGAAGCGGCTCCAGGTTTTAGAGAAAGACCGAAAGCAAATTCTTCGCCTGATGAAGCAGTATGAAAAATACGATCCGGTCTCCATTAATGCCACGCTTCCCCTCGCCTACCGTCGCCCTTTTACGGAGCAGGTTGCGAAGAGTGGTCTGGTGCTTCCTGCTTCCGCCAAAAAGGAAAAGAAAATATACACCTACCAGGATCTGGTTGCTTGGGCGGCAAAGCCGTATGAGAAGAATACGCACGAATTCAATCGCAAGCACTATACCTCGGATGGAGCAGTCGTCCGTTCGCTAGGCGAAGTCATCGTCTATGATACGCTGAAGCGCTATGGAATTCCCTTTCGCTATGATATGAAATGGAATTTGAAAAACTGGAATGATTCCATCGCCACTGCCTGCCCTGATTTCACTTTCCTGACGCGCTACGGCTGGTACTACTTCTGGGAAGATGCCGGTATGCTCGATTCTGTAAACTATCGGCACGACTTCCATTACAAACTGGATCTTTATTATCGCAACGATATCACGCCCGGTGTCAATCTGATCATTACCGCGAGCACAATAAATGGATCTGTTGATTCCTCCGCTATCGATCGCGCCGCGCGCAGCTTGCTCCCGCTTATTCGATGACTTAGCGGTCATGCCAGAGATGACGATTCTGTAATCGTGGCTTTGTCCCCGCCGGTTCGCCCTTGCCGGCGAGGCCGCCCGATATGCGGCGGTTCAGGCTGGCGAGCTGCTCTGTGCGGCGGTTCAGGCTGGCGAGCTGCTCTGTGCGGCGGTTCACTTTTCGCCTGTTTTTTGCTAAAAGCGTCACTATTTTTGAATTTTTTGGCAAATATGAACCGCCGCAAGTTTCAGGTTGGTGAGCCGCTCTGTGCGGTGGTTCACTTTTCGCTTGTTTTTTGCTAAAAGCGTCACTATTTTTGATTTTTTGGCAAAATATGAACCGCCGCAGGTTTGGGCTGGTGAACCGTCGCAAGTTTGGACTGGTACACGTCGCAAGTTTGGGCTGGCGAACCGTCCCAAACAAGCTGAGATAATTGCCCGGCGGCGCGCAGATGATGTATAATGAGGGAAATCTCGAATGGGAGGCTTTGATGCAGAACGAACAAAGCCCGCACGCCAGGCAGAATGAACCGCTAACAGAAACGCCAGCTCAACAGGCAGCGCCAACAGCATATGCGCCTGCCAGGCAGAATGAACCGCTAACAGAAACGCCAGCCCGGCAGGCGGCGCCAACAGCAAATGCGCCTGCCAGCCATACCGCCCTGCCGGCAGGAACGCCAGCCCAACAGGCAGCGCCGCTAGCGACAGAACCGGCCAAACACCACGGTCTGCGCCGGCATCGCGACCAGCATCGGGTCACGACAGCCCGCAATATGACCGAAGGACCGATCATCCCCCAGATGGTCGCGTTTGCGTTGCCCTTGCTCCTGGGGAATGTCTTTCAGTTGCTCTATAATACCGTCGATACGCTCGTCGTCGGGAATTTCGTCAGCACGCAGGCTTTAGCAGCGGTCGGTTCCACGACGATGATCACCAATATCATCATTTTCTTCTTCAATGGGCTATCCATCGGCGCCACCGTCGTGATCGGGCATAATTACGGCGCCCATGACGAGAAGTCACTGCACATCGCCGTGGAGACGACGATGACGCTGACCTTCACCCTGAGTGTTTTCTTATCGATTATAGCCGTCCTCTTCGTCCCCCAGATGTTACGCTTCATGTCGACGCCGGAAGACGTCATCCCGGAAGCGACGACTTATCTGCGCATTTATTTCGCCGGTGTCTCCGGCCTCCTCATTTACAATATGGGAAGCGGCATCCTGCGCGCGGTCGGCGATTCGACCCGTCCGCTTTACTTTCTGATTTTGACCAGCCTCCTGAACATCGCGCTCGACCTCTTCTTTGTGCTCGCCCTGCACCTCGGCATCGCGGGCGTCGCCTACGCGACGATCCTTTCGCAGGCGGTTTCGGCAACCTTGGTCGTCCTGCTCCTGACGCGCACCCGTGACATCTACCGACTGACCTGGCACGACCTGCACATTCACCGGCCGACACTCCGCCGCATTCTCGGGATCGGCCTACCGACCGCGATCCAGGCGACCCTGACCTCGTTCTCCAACGTTTTCGTGCAGTCTTACGTGAACGTCTTCGGTTCAGCCTGCATGGCCGGCTGGAGCTGCTATAACAAACTCGATCAGTTCGTCTTCCTGCCGATGGCCAGCGTAGCCAACGCCGCCACGACTTTTGTCAGCCAGAATACCGGCGCCGGCCGGGAAGACCGGGCTCATAAAGGCACCCAGTCCGCTTTGATGCTCGCACTCAGCATCACCTTCCTTGCCGCGACAGGCCTGTTCATCCTGGCCGGCCCGGCAACCGGCATTTTCACCAAAGATCAGGACGTCATCCGTTTTGGTACCCTCTTCATTCGCATGAACGTCTATTTCCTGCTCGCGAACAGTGTGAACCACGTCATGGCCGGTGCCCTGCGCGGCCGCGGCAATTCCCGCGCGCCGATGGTCTGTATGCTGACCGGTTTCGTCGTCATCCGCCAGATCTACCTCTTCCTGGCGACGCGTCTGATCGCCAATACCCCGGTCGTCGTCGGTCTCGGTTACCCGGTCGGCTGGTGTACGGTCTGCCTGCTTGAACTCATCTATTATTACCTGCATTACGGGCGGAAACAGAAAACTGCCATCCCTGCCTGACCGCGAGTCCTGGTCAATGCCGAATCTCCTGACCGCGAGTCCCGGTCAAAGCCGCCTCTGTCCGCATTCCGAACGGAATCCGGGCAGATTTTACAAAATCACGCTTCAGCTGCCCGGATTTCCCGGATTTTCCGGGCAGATCGTTTCCGAAAATAAAAAAACTGCCCGGCTGCAACAGGCATTTGTAAAAAACAGCCTGTCAGTACCGGAGGTCTGTTAACGAAAACTGCGGGAAGGGATGATGATCACCTCATGATCCCTGCCCGCAGTTTTTATGATTCTTTGCAAGCACGACTTTGTAGAATGTGATTCGATGCAGAAATAGCTAGTCGGTGTTGTTCTAACGTTAACAGCCAGCCACCGATTCTCAAGTCCTCATCTACCGTTTCCCGATCTTGCCGGAATGGCCGCCATGCGTCATGCCGCCGTGCGAGACGTGCGTGACGCTGCCGCCGTGATGAGTGTTGCCGTCGTTTCTCGGTCCCTGCGCGATCGGAACGCGCGTCACGTTGCTGTAGAGATACAAGTCGCGCGACGTGCTGCGATCCAGCTCCAGGCTTTCCCGCACCGCGTAATTGGATGCTTTGGTCTGGGAATAGACCGTCTTCAGCTGCGATTTCGCGGAACCGGTGCGGATCTTACCGATCAGGGCACCGAGGGCTGCGGAGATGCCGCCGCTGGCCGCCCAGGGGAAGGGCGGCTTTTCGGGTTCCGGTTGCACCGGGACGTCGATGATGTGACCGTTCTTGGCGGAGGTGACGTACTCGTCGACCCGCGTCGCATACGTATCAAAGCTCTTGTACCACTTATCGTCCGCCATCAGATTGACGACTTCCGTCTCGATCTGGTCCAGGCCGTAGTCCGTGAGCGCCGTGATGCCGTAGCCGGCGGTAGAGGTCGCCCATTCCATATTGCCCGTATCCACGAGCAGCAGGGTGCCGTCCCGGTTAGCGCCGGCGCCGTAGTCCCCGTCTTCGTAGTATTTATCCGCGTACTCCGTCGCGCTGAGCATGCCGGTATTGGGAACCGTCACGATCACCACGTCAAAGCCCAGACGCGTCTGGATCTCGGTCAGTTTATTCTGCAGCTCTTGTTCCTGCTCGACCGTCAGCAGATCCGCTTCGTCGACGATCAGCGGTTTCTGGACTTCGCCCAGGGCGTAGACCTCAGCGGCATGGAAGCCGGCCAGGAGCGGTGCGAACAGGACGAAAGCCAGGCAGAAGGCCAGGATCAGGAAGGACAGTACGCCGCGTTTACGTTTTTTGTTCATCGCCCGCCCTCCTTACATCAGCATCCAGATCAAGTAGGAGGCCGCAAAGGCGACCAGGCCTACTCCGACCGCGACTTTCGCGAACATCTTGCCGGCGGCGCTTTCATCCACCGGCAGGTCGCCGATGAATTTGCCCGTCTGCCCGTTCATGCAGAACGGATAGATCTTCCCTTTCCAGTTGGTGTTCAGGACCCAGACCGGATAGAGCGCGTATTTCGCCGTGGCGTTGTTCAGGCGGATCTTACAGCTTTCCTCCTGGACGCTTTCATAGCCGGTAACCGAATTCTGCATGACGGAATGCATGGAATTGCGGATGCGGTTATTAGCCCGCTCGATGCTTTGTTCGGCCGTCACGTCGTAGCAGTCGGCGAAATAGCCGGCCAGGTAGCCTGTGTTGAAGGGCACCGCGTCCTTGAAATCAAAGGGTTCGATCGACTCCATCATCTGGTCGTCCATCTTGCTGGAACCGTCGCAGGCCACGTGCTCGAACTGCATGCGGCCGTGGCGCGTCACCTGGAAATACTTGGTTTCCGTGCAGTTGGCGTCCGCTTCCCGCCAGCGGTTGGTCGTCGTCGCTTTAAAGCGGGCCACCGCCTCGGCTTCCGCGTCAAAGAGCCAGAAAGGCACGTAAATACCCTTGATCTCGTCGATGTGGTTCTCGTCCTTGAAGACGCGCGGCAGCAGGGACTTTCCCTGCAGATGGCGCCGGAGCCCTTCTTTCGCCTGCTTCTTATCGGTCTTGAACGGGATGATGAAGTCCGGCCGCAGATCGCCCTTGAACTGGGACGGCACGACGACGGAATTCCCGCAGTAGGGGCAGGACGTCGCCGCCATCTCCTTATCGCCGATGATCTCGCCGCCGCAGGATTTGCAGGTGAAAACGCGCATATTATCGGTCTCGCCGGCCGCCCAGCCCGTCCCGGCCTGCGTTTGCCAGCTCATATCGTCTTCCACGTCGTTTTTCTGGTCCTCGTCAAAGGATTCCAGCGTGGCCTGATCGAATTCCGTATCGCAATACGGACATTTTAACCTCTGCAGGCTGCTGTTCCATTCGATGGAACCGCCGCAGCAGGGGCATTTATATTCCTGAAGTGCAGCCAAAGCCGACCACCTCCTTCTTTTGGAATGCCATTACCTGATGATAGGCGGCCGGGCCGTGATCACGTTCACCAGGCCCGGCCGCACTTTATGCTTCTATTCGTTTGCTCTTAGAATTTGGTGCCGCACTGCGGGCAGAAATTCGGAAGGTGTTCCTGATCTTCCGGCGTATAACCGCAGTTGGAGCAGCTCTTGGGGCCTTCCGGTTTCTTGGTGCCGCACTGCGGGCAGAAATTACCGGTATTCTCCGAGCCGCAGGTCGGGCACTTCCAGCTGTTCGCGGCCGGAGCGGCAGGAGCCGGGGCTTCCGGAGCCTTCGGAGCTTCCGGCGCCGGTGCGGCAGCCGGAGCAGGCGCGGCCTGCGCGAACTGCGGATTCGGCTGATAGCCCGGGGCCGGCTGGAGGCCGCCCGCGGCAGCCGCCTGCTGGTACATACCGGCAACCGCCTGGTTGCCCTGGTTGACCGCCATGCCCATGCCGATGAAGCCATTCATGGCGCCGGCTTCATTCTTGGCCGCGTCCTTCATCGCCTGCGCGTAAGCCTGCGCGTTCAGGCCGGCGCCCATATTCGGATTCGCGTAGAAAGAAGCATCCTGCGCCTGCTTGATGGCGGCGTTGTCTTCTTCGCTCAGCGTGATCGGGTTCAGGGCGACCGAAACGATGGAGATGCCTCTCTTCTTGGCCCATTCCGGAGAAAGCGTATCGTTCAGGGCCGCGGTGATCTCCGTATAGTGGCTGGCCAGCTGGCTCGGACGGAGTTCGAGCGCCGTCAGTTTCCCGAAGGAAGGCGCTAAAGCGTTCACGAATTCCGCTTTCAGCTGCGGATCGATCTGGGCACGGTCAAAGTAATTGCTGACGTTGCCGCAGACGTTGGTGTAGAACAGCAGCGGGTCGGTCATCCGATAGGAATAAACGCCCGAGCAGCGGAGATCTACTTCACGGTCGAGGCCGATCTTGGTGTCGACGACGCGGAAGGGGAAGGGATTCGGCGTGCCGAATTTATTGTCCATGATCTCCTTGATATTGAAATAGTAAACTCTCTGATCTTTGCCGGTGTCACCGCCATAGGTGAACCGCTTGCCGATCTGCTCAAAGGTGTTCTTGATGGCTTCGCCCAGGCCGCCGGTGAAGATGCTCGGTTCGCTGGACGCGTTCCAGGTGTATTCGCCCGGCTGCGCGCAGACTTCCACGATCTTGCCCTGGTCGACGATCATCATGCACTGGCCGTCCGCGACCGCGATGCCGGATCCGTTGGTGATGATATTATCGTTGCCCTTGGTATTGGACGAACGGCCGCCGATCCGCTTGGTGCCGCGTACGACGAGGACGTCATTGCTCATGGCGTCACAATAGAAGAATTCTTTCCAGGAATCTGCCAGAACACCGCTGGCTGCTCCGACGATTGCTTGAATAAGACCCATTTCGTTTCTCCTCTCTTTATCCGCGGCATAGAAAGACCGCTTTTGATACATCTTGGCTAGCTTTTATTTTACAGTTTTTTTATACCCCTGTAAATGCCATAATGATGCGAAAATTGCGTGATTGCGCATGAATATTCGCTGAACGTTCCCTTCACCGGATATCGACCAGGCCGCCCGTCACCATCTTCTGCGCCTCTTCCACGTAATGAGCCGCAGCTTTCCGGTTCTGGAGAATATCTGCCTCCCTCACGTCCCGGTAGACGCGCGCCGGGTTCCCCATGATCAGCACCCCGTCCGGGAAGCTCTTGTTCTGCGGGACGAGCGCGCCGGCCGCCACGATGCAGTTGCTGCCGATCTTGCTGCCGTTCAAAAGGATCGCCCCCATGCCGATCAGCGTATTATCCCCGATGGTGCAGCCATGCACGATAGCGCCGTGCCCGATCGTCACGTCGTCGCCGATTTTAATCGGATAGCCGGTCGAATTATGCATGATCACGCCGTCCTGCAGGTTGACCCGCTTCCCGATCACGATCGGCTCGGTCGTGCGCACGACTGCGTTATACCAAACGGAACAATCCTCTCCAAAGGTGACGTCCCCCGTCACCACCGCGCCATGCGCGACATACACGTCTTTCATACTTACTTCCTTCTTTCATCAAAGCATGCCCCCGCCTTGCAGCCGCAGGCTCTTTCATCTTACCACGCCCGTCCCGTCTTTGCCACGCTTTCCGCTGCCCTGGCTTTATTTTCCTGTTCACCCATCCCCAAAACCGTGGTAAAATCAAAGCAAGGAAAAGAAGCTACGCGGGCTTCCAAACCCGCTTGCCATGGGTAAAGAAAGGATCACGGAAATGAAGAAGAACAATAAAAAAGTAAAATACGTAGAACCGGTCATCATCGAAAAACCAAAGGGAAGCGGGCTGGTCAGCTTTGCGGCGGCCCTGACCATGGTCGCCCTGGTCGGCCTGGCCGTCTATGCTTTGATCGTGAGCGGCGGCGAAGAAGAAGCCGAGGAAGCGTAAGCGATGGATCTGGACCTGCGCAAACGAAAATACGCATATCTCTTGGCCAAAGTCGGCGCCAACGTGCAGCCCGGCCAGCCGGTCGTTGTAGAAGCAGCGGTGGAAGGAGCCTCCTTTACACCGCTCTTTGCTGAAGCGTGCTATAAGCTCGGCGCGTCGGAAGTCCTGATCCGCTACCTGGACCTGCCGAATCTGAAAACAGCGGCCCTTTACCGGCCGGCAGAATACTTACAGGAACCGGCGGAGTGGGAACTCGCTTCTTATCGGACGCTGCTTGCCCAAGGCGGTTGCTACGTCCGCTTGGAAACGGAGAACCCGGCGCTCATGGCGGATCTTTCCGCGGCACAGGCCGGCGCCGTGTTCACCCACCAGGACCGCTTGCGCAACGCATGCCGCAAGATATGCCGCGAAAACGGCAAGCAATGGCTCATCGCCATGATCCCTACCCAGGAATGGGCCGACTACATCCTGCCGGACGTGCCGGCAGAAGAGCGCCTTACCCGGCTCTGGGATCTCGTGACCGGGCTTTGCTACGTGGACGACGATCGCGATCCGGTCGCGACTTGGGCTGCCGCCCGCGTACGCGTGCATAAGATCGCCGACACGATCGATGCCTGGCATTTTTCCAGGCTGCACTACCGGGCCGGCAACGGGACGGCTCTCACCGTCACCCTGACGCCGGACTCCCGCTTTGGCTGGCCGCCAAAGGACCCGGACGATGATTCGCTGGATTTCACGCCGAATATGCCGACCGAAGAAGTCTGCACGACTCCGGAAAAATACGGGACGGAAGGCGTCGTCTATGCCACCCGGCCGCTCGTTCTCGGGGGAAAAGCCCTGGAACATTTCGGATTCCGCTTTACGAAGGGACGGGTTACGGAAGTGCTCGCGGAGGATCCGGAAGTAAAAAAACAGCTCGCGGACCTCATCGCTACCGACGAAGGCGCGGGCTATCTGGGAGAATGCGCGTTGGTGGAATACCATTCGCCGATCTCCATGAGCGGCATCATCTATTACACGACGCTGATCGATGAAAACGCTTCCTGCCACCTCGCGCTCGGGCGCGGCCTGAACAGCGGCGCGGTCAGCGATCCGGCCTTTACCTATAACGATTCCGCCATCCACGTAGATTTCATGATCGGAACGCCCGACATGGAGATCGACGGCGAGACTGCGGACGGTACCCGGATCCCGGTCTTCCGGACCGGCGATTTCTGCTGTCCGGATTTCCAGGGTTGAACCGCCGGGAGTTCCCCACGCGCCTGCCGCGTGCGGGCTATGCTTGCCGCTGCGCTTCCCTTTGGAATTTTCGCAGCCAGTTGCCTTTCCACAGGAAGAGCAGCATCGCCGCGCCGGTGGCCACCCAGGTCACGGGATAACAGGCCAGCGTCACGTCGATGGTCGGCGCTATATGGTTGGCGATCACCAGATACAGGATGCGGAAGACGCAATTGCCGCTGATGAGGATGACCATGGGCACGAAGGTCTCCCCGGCACCGCGGATGATTGCCGCGGCGTTCTGGAAGAGCGCTAAAATGAAATAATAGGGAACCAGATAACTCATATAGAGCAGGCCGTAGCTGACGGCCTGTTCGTCTTTTGTAAAGAGGCCGAGCACATAGCGGCAACCGAAGCCGAGGATGACGGAGAGGGTGATGGTGATCACCTGTCCCAAGCCGAACACGGTCTTCACGGTAGTCTTCACCCGGTCCTGCCGCCCGGCGCCGAGATTCTGGCCAACGAAAGTCGTCGCGGCCAGATTCAGGCTCATGACCGGCATGATGACGAAGGCGTCGATCTTATTATAGGCGCCGATGCCGGCGACCGCCGCCGCCCCGAACCCGTTGACGTAGCCTTGGACGATCATATTGGAAAGGGAGATGATGGTCTGCTGGATGCCGGCCGGCAGGCCGATGCGGACGATGCGGCGGAGCGTCGGGACGTCGATCCCCAGTTTCCGCGGATCCACCCGGTAGATATCGTCGTCGGACATCAGAGCGCGGATAGCCAGGAAAGCCGACAAAGCCTGTGCCGCCAGCGTCGCGATGGCCACCCCGGCCACGCCCAAGGAAAAGACGACCACCAGCAGCACGTCCAGGATGATGTTGAAGATACAGGAAGTGATCAGGATGCGCAGCGGCCGGCGGGAATCCCCCACCGCCTGCAGCATGCTCGCCCCCACGTTATAGAGGATGAGCACGGGTCCGCCCAGGAAATAGATGCGCAGATAGAGGGTGGCATCCGGCAGCACTTCCGCCGGCGTATGGATCAGCCGCAGGATCGCCGGCGACAACAGGACGCCCACCACCGCGATGAGGATGCCGCCGAAGAACATGGCCGTAAAAGCGGTGTGGATCGTCTTCTGCGTGCCTTCCGCGTCCCGCGCCCCGTAACGCTGGCTCATCAGGACGGAAGCGCCGTTCGCCAGCCCCATGACAAAACCGATGATCATGAGGATCACGAACATGACGGAGCTGACCGCCGCCAGGGCATTGGTGCCGACAAAGCGCCCGACCACAATGGAGTCCACGGTATTATAAAACTGCTGGAAGAGATTGCCGACCATGAGCGGTATCGCGTAGCGCAACATCTCTTTCCAGATCACGCCTTCCGTGATGCGGTTTTCCCGAACGGTTCCTGGGTTCATTCTTATCCGGCCTTATTCCGCGTTTTCCGGGGTTTCGCGTTTCCGCGAGGCCAGGTCGCGGCGGATCTGATTATAACGTTTTTTGGTCAGCGGATATTTCCAAGTCGCAAAGGTGCCCAACAGGAAGAAGCCGACCGGTACGATCGTCGCGCAGTCGAGGATGCGGCTGAGTGCGGAAGCGCTTTGGACGGCAAGTTCCCCATCAAAGCCAGCCCTGCCCAGCAAGAATCCGAGCAGGAAGGTCCCGATCCCCGCCGCGATGGCTTCCACCAAGCCCTGGAAGGAGACGATGGTCGCCTTCCGGTTTTTCCCGGTCACCCAGTAGTCGTATTCGCACACGTCATAATAGATGCCCGGGAAAACCTGCCAGTACAGGCAGGAACACAAGATGGAACCGACAATGAACAGGATGAGATCGGCCGGATAATGCGCGACCAGCAGGCGAGCCACGATGAGCAGCGCTGCGCCGATCAAATACAAGATGATGATTGCCTGACGCTTATCAAAATGCAGGATCAGTCTGGCCGTAATCGGGATGAGCAGGGCCCCACCCAGCGGGCGTATGAGCAGTACCAGGGAAATCTGCGCGGCCGAGAAGCCCAACACGTAGGTGTAATAATACATTATGTCGGAGAGCAGCATCGTAAAACCGATCAAAAAAGCCGTACTGGCGATGACCAGCCAGAATACCGGTTTCAACCGGGCGACGGATACGTATTCCTTTATGATAGCTATCGGTGAGAAACGCTTCCTTTCAGCGCCAGCTGAGGCAGGAGCCGCCGCGGCGGATGCGCCGGTTCCGGCTTTGACCGTGGCGCTGCGGCCCGGGTCTTTTTTCCCGGAAGCCAGTACGGTAACCACCACCGAGAGCAGGGAAAGGCCGCCGAGCAGCCCTCCCGTCAGCGACCAGGCCCGGCCGAGATCCATGCCCGACGCAGTGAGACGCGCGACCAGGATCGTCGGTGCCGACATGGAAGCCAGCGCTCCGATCAGATTGAAGAGCGACGCGTAGAGCCGCAGCACCGTGCGCTCGTCATAGTCCTCCGTATAATCGACGCCCAGCGCCAGATAGGTCACCATGAACCCAGTGTAGCAGGTCCAGTAGAGCATCAGCATGATCCCATAATAGAAAGGCTTCACGCTGACCGGCAGATCCACCCGCGTGAAGAGCAGGAAGGTCACCACCG
>JAFRYQ010000123.1 GCA_017437565.1 Bacillota bacterium | reverse complement strand
GGTTTTCTTATAGGGCGGCGGTGACCTTTGCTTTGATCTCCGCGTATTTTCCGGAATAACCAGGGAACCAGCGGATAAAGTCGATGGGGTGGAAGAGCGGATGAGCATCCATGTTGACGTCCACGCCGGCGAGGAGATCGCGGTGCCAGTCGATTTCCTTCTGCACGGCGACCGCGGATTTGGAATCACCCAGGGTCAGGCGGTCGTAATATTCTTCGATCAGGTTTTCCCGGGCGTCGTCGTTGCCGGTAATCATCATATAGCAGCAATAGACGTGGTTCAGGTTGATACGCTCCCGGGTCGCGCCAAGCTCCCGGTAAGCGAAACCGTACATCCGCTCATGCTTGACGAAGGCCCGAGAAATGTCGTCGAGCGTGATCTCTTCGCCCAGGCACTGCACGAAATACACCGCTTGCCAGCAGACCAGGGCGATGTAATCGAAAACACGCTCCTCATAAGTTTCGGTTTCGACTTCCGCGAGCCGGTCCGGAAGGATTCCCAGATCGTTCTGAAAAGCGGCGAGCGCGCGCAGATAATAATAGATGCCATAGCCGGCCTGGATATAGTCGCATTTTACCAGCGAGCCATGGAATCCGGCGCCGCGCGTGCGGGCAAGGATAAAGAGCGTCGCCGCGCTCATCAGGCCGCCGGCTGTCAGATTGCTATTGCGTACCACGATCCCGAAGATGGTGCAGGCGAGGGGGAGGATCAGGCTGAAAATGAACACGGCCCGCTCCACGGCTTTGACCTGGCGGCCGGTCTCTTCTTCGGAGATCTCGCCTTTCGACAGCTTGTTGAGCAGGCTGGCCGGGAAGAAGGTCTCAAACAGCATGGAAACGTCCGCGGCCACCTTTACGCCGCCTTTGCTGAACAGCAGGCCGAGCACGACGAAGGGCGTGCCTCTATAGCCTTTTGCCGACCAAAGCAGAGCCCGGAAGATGCCGGCCAACCCGCTGCTGACCGCAGCGACGACGATGCCGATGGCCATGGCGAAGACGGTGGCCAGAATGCCCATCCCTGTCTCTTCACCCTTCGCGTTCAGGAATGTGCTCGCGATCGTGCCGGCCAGGAAGGCGGCGATCACATAGATCAAAACCGATGCTCTTACTGTAAATCCGTTCTTTTTCAACTTAAACCTCTTTCTGTGATCACTCCGCGTGTTCGATGAAATGGTGGATGCTCTCGGCGGCATGGCGCGAGATGAACGCGCGGACTATTTCCGTATAGCAGGCACTACCGGCATCGCTGTTGGTGAAGACCGTCAATCCGTCCCGCGTTTCGCGGTCCCAGATCACGATCGATTCAAAGCCCCGGTTGTCGCCCCAATGCCAGAGTACCGACGGGTCCTCCTGCAGGATACCGAACCCGCAAGCCCAGTCGATATCAAAATACGCGTGCCGCTGGGTGGTAGTCAGATCCCGGAAGGCCTGTTCCGAGAGCCCCAGCCGGTCGGCCGGATCCATCAGGTGGGTCAGGAACTGCGCGTAGATCTTAGCATTCGCGTAAAGGGACCAGGCGGCGTTCGGTTCCGGCGACCGGTCTTTCTGGTCGACTTCATCCCGCCGCTTCACCACTTTCCCATCCTTCCCGAAACCGAGGCTCATGCGGGCCCCGATCTCCGGCGTCCACAGGACGCCGCTCACCAGCTGGGAGGAAGCCGCTTCCGGGACTGCTTCCGGCGCGGTCTGCGCGGCCGCGTTGGCGTGGGCAGTTTGACCGGCGTGGGTGCTTTGACCAGCGTGGGCGCTTTGACCGGGCAGGAACCCGAGCGGCTCAAAGAACGCTTCATTCATATATTGTGGCCAGGGTTTGCCGAGCTTTTCTTCCAGAAGATGCTGCAGCATATAATAGCCTTCGCCGGAATAGCTGAAGCGGTGGCCCGGTTCAAACAGCATCTCCGCAGGCCGGTCGTCCCAGTTCTTGAACCCGGTCGCGTGGGTAAGCGCCAGCCGCGGCGTCACTTTAGCGAATCGGGGATCCAGCGACCACTTGCCGCTCTTACCGCCCGCGCCTTGCCTGGCGACCGGAACGTCCAGGTCTACCAGGCCGCGGTCACACTGTTTCAGGAAGCTCACCGCAAAGAGCGGTTTGGTGGTGGAAGCCGCTTCGAACAGCGTTTCTTCCGTCATGGGCGTTTCCTGATCGTCCCGGACGCCGAGCGCGCAGCTCTGCGTGACCTGTCCATCCTGAATGATCGCTGCCGTCAGACCGGGAACAGGCTTCTTCTGCATCGCTTCGTGGCAAATATCAATGAGAGCGAGATCTTTACGTATCTGCATGAAAAGCCTCCTTTGCTGGGAGTGGCCCCGCGCCATTCCTAAGGTCTTGTTTTTATCCTGTCGCATTTCGCTGCTCACATTATACATCAGCCAGACGGTACTTTCCATGATAGTTACGGGAGAAGGGACGCATTTCCTTCCGGCGCGGAGCGGCCGCGAGGAAGCTGGGAAACGAAAAAGGCTGCCTGCCCTGGGGCCGACAGCCTGATATGAGAAAACGTATTTCTATTTGGTTGGGGGTTGGTGGTGATTTGGCTCTTAAAACCAGCCCGACCTAGACCAAGGCTCTTTTTGGAGGTGAATCACCACCAAAGCGTCAGGACTGTTTACCGTCGCTCAGCAGATAGTTGATGAAATCCCAGAAGCGATCCCAGAAACTGCCGCTCTCTTCGGTGTCGTCCGGCGCTTGACCGGCATCTTCAGGTTCCTGTTCACCGATTTCCGAGGTTTCCGGCTCATCGGTCTGTTCAGAATCGGCAGCACCTGATTCGTCCGCGTCTTTAGATTCGTCCGCGTCTGATTCGTCCGCGTCATTGGATTCGTCCGCGTCTGATTCGTCCGCGTCATCGAAGTCCGCTTCCGGCTGTTCCCAGTCATCGGGACCGCCACCAGGGAAACCCCAATCTTCATCCTCATCCTCATCATAGGGGATCATGCTCCAGGCGTTATCAGAATCTTCATCGTCCCAATCGTAAACGTTGCCATTGCCACTACCATCGCCATACGGCCAGGTATGATACAGATCTTCATCACTGCTTTCGGCATCCGGCTGTCCCTGCTGGTTTTCACCTTCGCCACCCTGCATCCAGGGCGGGGTCTGCTGGTCCCAGTTGGGCTGTCCCTGCTGGTCTTCACCTTCGCCACCCTGCATCCAAGGCGGGGTTTGTTGGTCCCAGTTGGGCTGTCCCTGCTGGTTTTCGCCTTCGCCACCCTGCATCCAGGGCGGGGTATGCTGCTGACCTTCGGGGCCATTCTGGTCCGGACGTGGTCCGGGCTGGCCAAAGCCGGGCATCTGCCCCGGCTGGCCGGGTTTTCCGGAACCATCCGAACCCGGTTGACCAGATTCGCCGGGCTGTCCCATCCCCGGCTGACCGAACCCTCCGGGTTGTCCGGGCATCATCCCGGTGCCGCCGTAGAGGGCATCGGTGAAGGTGATCGACTCTTCATAAGTGCCGGCGGTCAGCTGGTAGGTCTCCCCGACTTTGAGATCCGGCGTACTGATGAGGAGGGACTGATAGGGCTTGGCCGGAGTGAACGAAACCAGGACTTGGCCGGCGTCATCGGCAATCTTCACTTCGGTGCCGGCTTTCTGGGCAGTATCCATATTGACCAGCAGCGAGCCCTGTGTGGCTTTCTGGAAATTCAGGGCCATGCCGGCGGAACCGACGGCGATGATGGTGCCGCCTTCGATGCTGCTGCTGTATTCATAGTCGACGGCGCCGTTACCGGCATTGGTCGGCCCATCGATATAGACTTCGCCTCCGTACATGTTAAAAGCGTTATTGGAATCAATGCCGTCGCCCTCGGCGTCGATCGCGACCTGGCCGCCGTAGATCTCGATGAGCGGAGTATCCTTCTCGTTGTTGTTGGTGACGTTGATGCCGTCGTCGGCAGCTTTGATGGCAAGCGTTCCGTCGTAGATAAAGACCTGGGTGGCCTCCATACCTTCCGTTTCAGTCGTGATCGTCAGTTCGCCGCCGGCGATGCGGATGTCGTCATTCGCCTTCAGGCCCTTCTTGGCGGAAGTGATCTGCAGCGTGCCGCTCGCGATATGAATGGAATCCTTGGAAACGATGCCGTGTTTGGTGGCGCAGGTGATCTGCAGCTTACCTTCCCCGTTCAGCACCAAAGCGTCGCAGGAATAGATCACGCCGTCGACGGCATTGTCGTCCGTCTGCACAAAAGACCCGGTCACCGCCAGCTCGTTTTTGGAGCCGCTGACGGTGGTCAGGGTCACCTTATTGGCGTTCTTCACGTAGATGGCGGCGCTGCTCGCGTTGCTGATCGCAACGCCGTCGAGGACCAGACGGACACGGTCGGTATCGCGGGCATCGATGACGATCTGGCCGTTCGTCAGGCTTCCGGAAAGCAAATAATCGCCGCCCGAGGTGATCGTGATCACGTCGCCGGTAACGGAAACGGCTTTACTGCGCGACGCGGAAGCGCCATCTTTCAAGGTGACCGGCTCACTGTCTCCGACAGCGGTATAGAAGTCGCGCTCGGTGAACCCGTCGGGGAGCTCCGGCTTGGCCGCGGCGCCTGGAGTGATCGTCTTGTCCGCGCCTGACGCATTCGTCTCGTCCGAACTTTCCGTGTCCGGAGCGGCTGTGGCCTGCGCCTGCACTTCGCTGCCGGAACCGAGGGCGAGCCCCAGACAAAGCAGCAAAGCCAGGGCCCCGACCAGGAAGCGTCCGGCTCTTCTTTTTCCTTTCTGTAAATACTTCATTTTAAACCCCTTTCTTTCCCATGCCTGGATGCCGTCCGGCCGTCCGCAGCCTCCCAGGAGCGGCGGACCGTCCGGCGATCTGAAAGTTTGTCTGGAGAAGGGCCCCGGAGGAACCCCTCTCCATCTATGTGAAACCGCATTTGTGGCAGTTAGAAACGCATTGCCAGAGGCGTGCGGGGTGACGATCCTCCCGTATGCCGGCCGCGCGATGCGGTGGCGCTTTTACAGTTCGCCGTTGGCCGCTGGCAGCGCCAGGCTGATCTCCAGATTGCCGTTCCGACAGCGCAGTTCGTCGATGAATTCCTTTTCGATACCAATCCCCCGCAGCGTGATCTGATAGGAGAGCTTGTTCAGGCTGCCGAGGCTGGTCGTCTTGATGTGGGCCAGGTCGCTCTTGGTCGTGTATTTCTCAAAGATATCATCGAACATGCCATAGTAGTTCAGGTCTTCGGGCACCGTGATCTTCAGGACGCGGCGCAGGTCGCCGCGTCCGCCGGCCGGCGACGCAAGGTGCTCGTAGACCAGCGTCAGGGCGCCGATGACGACGGTGAAGAGGGCCGCGAAACCCGGATAACCGATGCCGCAGGCCAGGCCGACGGACATGGCCAGGAAGACCGCGCAGATCTCACGGGCGGTGCCGGGATTGGAACGGAAGCGGACCAGAGAGAAAGCTCCCGCGACGGCGACGGAAGCGCCGAGGCTGCCGTTTACCATCATGATAATCACGCTGACGATCGCCGGCAGCACCGCGAGCGTAATGAGGAACCCGCGCGATTCATTAGATTTATGCCCATAAACGGCGGCAATTAACCCACCGAGAATAATTGCGGCCAGCAAACTGATCAGGAAGGCGCTGAGCGTCAGGGTGGAACTGGCGGTATAGATGTTGGCAAAGAGTGAATTCAACATGATTTTTCTCCGTTTCTATATGATAATAATGATCTATGATTAATTGCTGGCAGGCCAGGCGGCTTTGGTGCTGGCGGCAGTCCGACGCCCGAAGACCGGAGCACTGCCCGGATCGGTCGTGCCGGTTGCTTCCCGGAAGCCGATGCGGCCCGTTTCTCCCTGCGGGACCCGGCTCCTGGCGGCAGCAGTGCGGCTGCGGGCCGCCAGCTGTTCGTAGAGGATGCATTCGTAGGCCATGCCGTATTTGGAAAAACTGGCTTTGCGGATCTTCCCGTCGCTCAGGACCTTTACCAGCCAGAGCGGAATGGCGGAAGCGGTTTTGATCTCCATCAGGGAATGATCTTCGTCCAGCAGTTCGGCGCCGCCCGGATTTTCCGTCAGGCTGAGGCCGCTGCGCCGCCAACGGATGTTGCGGTCAAAGGTGACGCGCAGGTTCGGGTCTTCCAGCGAGTAATAGGCCGAGCGGTCGTAACTCAGATGCACCGCCGGGATCAGATTGCCGTAGTAGCGGCGGAAGTAATCGATCTCCCGGCCGATCTGGCTGTCTTCCGGCAGCGGGGCGCGTCCGGTCAAATAGGCGACCGCTTCCGCCTCGCGCAGTTCGATGCGGCGCTTATAGACGATGCCGTCGTACTTCTTCTTCAGCTCCAGGAAACAGATACCGTCTTCCCCGATCCGGCCGTAACTCCGGAGCCGCATCTTCTCTTTATAGACCGGCTTCTCCTGCGAAGCGCGGATCAGGCGATAATCCGGCGTGTCGTAATAGACGTTGCAGATCGTGCTCTCGCCGTGCGGGTCGGGCCGCATGTGCAAGCGGATCGCTTCCTCGAGCAAAGCCCGCTGCCGGCTGTCAACCATATATTTGATCTCATGTCTGCAAAAGACATAGCTGTTTTTTTCACTTCCCATATCCGTCCTCATCTCTTGAGACTGATTTATCTTACGCTTGCATGATAAGGGAGAAACCTAAAATGAAGTTAAAGGATATTTTCCTTTCCCGGCGACGCGGCCGAAGGGTTCAACAAGAGCCTGTTTTTCGCGAAACCGGTTCATTTAGGCAGAAAAAAACGATCTGTTGAACCGCATCCGGACGGCTGGGTCCTGCAGATCGTTGGGAACGAGAGACCGCGTTCATAAATTAGGAAGGAAAACTCCTTCCGATTACGCCGGCAGCTTGGCGGTGATGAGCAACCGTTTTCCTTCCGGGCTGACGGCGCTGATGGTGCCGCCATGGGCGGTGACGATGGAACTGGCCATGGAGAGGCCGATGCCGTAGCCGGCTTTTTGACTGCGGGAGGAATCGCCGCGGTAGAAGCGGTCGAAGAGTTGGTTCTGCTTCCCGGGTTTTAAGCCTTCGGCGGCATTAGTCGAGACCAGGAAGATATAATGGCCGCGCTGGGCGAGCGAGAAACGAATCTCGCCCGGGGCGGCATATTTTATGGCATTATCCCCAAGGATGGAGAAGAGTTCCGTGAGCATGGAACGATTGCCCTTCATGCGGATGCCCGGCGTGATGTCCGTCACGAAGGTATGTCCGCTTTGTTCGGCCATGAGAGAGAAGGGCGAAAGGGCTTTCTGGGCGAGTTCCGAGAGATCGATCTCCTCGACCTTTAATTCGTCGGCCGCCGTTTCATCCATGCGGGCTAAGGTCATGAGTTCCTGGGTGAGGGTGCCGAGCCGCTCTACTTGCTCGTGAATGCCGCGCGTCCATTTGCTTTCGCCATTTTCCATCTCGATCACTTCCGTGCAGGAACCGATGACCGAGAGCGGCGTTTTGATCTCGTGGCCGGCGTTGGCGATGAAGGTCTTCTGTTTCTCGTAGCTTTCCGCTACCGGGCGCACCATGAGCGGGGAGAAGATGATGACCAGGACGGCGATGGCAAGCAGGCCGGCGAGCGAAACGAGCAGGCTCGTGCGCAGGAAGGACCGGAAGGACATCAGGTCACGCGTGCAGTCGACGAAGAGGAACATCGTGTCATTCGTTTCTGTTTTCTTTACCAGAAAGCGGTAGTTTCCGGAGAAACCGCGCGTTTTTCCGCTTGCTTGCAGGTCTTTCGCCATGGTGATGGCGGTCTCGCGGCTGACGGCGGCGATGCGGCCGGTGTCGACGCCGGCTTCGGTGCCGTCCGCATGGAGGCGGACCGTGAAAAAGCGGGTCTCGAAGGGCGTTTCCATGCTCATGCCGGCGCGGATATCGTCATCGTCAAAGTCGCCGAATCTCTTCCGGTATTCGTCTTCCGCGTC
>JAFRYQ010000122.1 GCA_017437565.1 Bacillota bacterium | reverse complement strand
GATCTTGAGGACTTTCGCAGTCCCGCCGACCGGGACGTCTCTTAAAGTAGCCATGTTCGTTCCTCCAATAATATTGACAATACTTGATGATAATAATAACGATTCAAATCGCGACCATGATGCGGGAAGCCATTTCGCGGGTGATCGCCAGTTTCGAATCCCGGACCTTGACGATCATATCGCCTCCCTGCGCCTGAATGACTTCGACCTCGGCCCCATCTGTAAAGCCCAGTTCGCCGAGCCGCTGACGGATCGCCGGATTTCCGGTTACCTTGGCGACCTTTGCTTTTTCTCCCTGCTTAATCATTAAGATCGGCATCACTCTATTTCCCCCTTCTTTCTGAAGTTTGTTTCTTGTTACGGAAGTTTTGCTCAACTAAACTTTCTTCCATCCGTTAGTTTAATCTAACTAACCAGAGTTTGTCAAGGGCAATTCTTCTGTTTTTCAGCCCGGAAGGGCGAATCCGCGCATAAAAAAAAAGAACGGTGCTTTCGCCGCGAGGATCCAGCCCGTTCTCTTCTGCTTTTTCTTCTGTTTTAGCCCGGCCGCGCTTATCTTACCGGTTTACTCGATGCCGAGGACCGGGTAGTCTTTCGCTTCCACCGCTTCTTTCAGCACTTCGTCGGCAACGTCCGCGCTCAGGGTCACGACCGCGGTCCCCGTTTCATGGCTGACGACGGCTTCTTCGACGCCGTCCAGCGCTTCCAGGGCTTTCTTCACGGCCGCTTCGCAATGCATGCACATCATGCCTTCGATCTTCATGGTCTTTTTCATTTGGCTCTCCTCGCTTTCTTTATGCTCCGTTTTTTGGTTTTCATTTTCCTCTATCAAAACGATCTTCTGATCGCCGGATATCTGTTTTTTCTTCTTATCATGCGCCGCGCTGTGGCAGTCGAACAGGTTCAGGCGCAACGCGTTCGTCACGACGCAGAAGCTGGAGAGGCTCATCGCCGCCGCCCCGAACATCGGATTCAGCGTCCATCCGAACAGGTGGATATAGGCGCCGGCAGCCAGCGGGATGCCGATCGCGTTATAGAAGAAGGCCCAGAACAGATTCTGGTGGATGTTCCGCAGCGTCTGCCGGGAAAGCCGGACTGCCGCCGGTACGTCAGACAGTTTGCTGTTCATCAGCACGACGTCGGCCGCGTCGATGGCGACGTCCGCGCCGGCACCGATGGCAATGCCCATGTCCGCGCGGGTCAGGGCGGGTGCGTCGTTGATGCCGTCGCCGACCATCGTCACCTTGCCCTGCTCCTGCAACTGTCGGACGACTTCTTCCTTCCCGTCCGGCAAGACTCCGGCGATCACTTCATCGACACCGGCTTCTTCCCCGATCGCCCGGGCCGTCCGCTCATTGTCCCCGGTCAGCATGACTACCCGGATGCCCATATTCTTCAGTTCCGCGATGGCTTGCGGCGCCTCTTCTTTCATGACGTCCGCTACCGCGATGATGCCAAGTAGTCGGTCACCCTCCGTGAAGTAGAGGCAGGTCCGGCCGCGGCTGGCGAGCTCTTCCGCCCGCTCTTTCACCGCCACCGGGATCCTGGCTGCTTCTTCCACATAGTTCAGATTGCCGCCGCGCAGCACAGGGGCCGCAGCTCCGGCAGCTTCACTGCCACCCGTCGCTCCTGCCGCGACCTGCCCGGTCAGCCCTTTGCCTGGTACTGCCCGGAAATCCCCGATTTCCGGCGCTTTGATGCCGCGTGCCTCGGCGTAAGAGGTGACCGCGCCGGCCAAGGGGTGCTCGCTCTTGCGTTCCAAAGCGAGGGCCAGCGTCAGCAGCTCTTCTTCCGTTACGCCTGCCGCCGGCAGCAGCTCCGTTACATGCGGTTCTCCCTTGGTGATGGTCCCCGTTTTATCGAGCACGACGATATCCGTCTTCCCCGTCTCCTCCAGGGAAACCGCAGTTTTGAAAAGGATGCCGTTCTTGGCGCCGAGGCCGTTGCCGACCATGATGGCTACCGGCGTCGCCAGGCCTAGGGCGCAGGGACAACTGATGACCAGCACGGAGATCGCCCGCGCCAGCGAGAATCCGACGTCCTGCCCAACCGCCAGCCAGATGACCAGCGTCAGGAGCGCGATCCCGATCACGACCGGCACAAAGATGCCGGACACGCGGTCGGCGATCTTGGCGATCGGCGCTTTGGTCGCCGCCGCGTCGCTGACCATGCGGATGATCTGCGACAGCGTCGTATCCTCTCCGACTCGGGTCGCCCGGCAGCGGATGAACCCTGCTTGGTTGGTGGTAGCCGCGGCCACCCCGTCGCCCGGGAATTTGTCCACCGGCACCGATTCCCCGGTGAGGGCTGCCTCGTTCACGGCGGACGTACCTTCCAGCACGATACCGTCTACTGGCACGTTCTCGCCCGGCCGCACCACGAACTCATCACCGACGGCGACCTCGCGGATCGGCACTTCCACTTCCACGCCGTCGCGCAGGACGACCGCCGTCTGCGGCGCCAGCTTCATCAGGCTCTTCAGCGCGTCCGTGGTCTTCCCTTTGGAGCGGGCTTCCAGCATCTTGCCGACGGTGATCAAAGTCAGGATCATCGCCGCCGATTCAAAGTACAGATCGTGCAGGCCGCTCATCGCCCCGGCCGCGTCGCCCCGCGCCTGCGCGCCGGTCATCGAGAAGAGGCCGACGGTGCTCCAGACGAAGGACGCCGCGCTGCCTAAAGCCACCAGAGTATCCATATTCGGAGCCCGGTGGAGCAGGCCGCGGAAACCGCTGATGAAGAACTTCTTATTGATCAGCATGACGATCGCGGCAAGGATCATCTGTACCAAGGCGATCGCTACCGGATTATTGTGGAAAAAAGCCGGCAGCGGCGCTCCCCACATCGTATGTCCCATGGAAAAATACATGAGCACGATCAAAAAGCCGATGGAAGTGACCAGCCGCCGGATCAGGACCGGGGTCTCGTGATCCGCCAGCGCCTCTTCTTCCGCCGCGTAAGTACTGCCCGCGGTCGCGGCCTTTCCCTTATCGGCCCGGCTCCCGCCGGACTCGGCCGTGAGCCCGCCTGTTTTCAGGCTGGCGCCGTAACCGGCGTCGGTCACCGCTTTGATGATCGCCTCCGGCGAAGCGTCCCCTTCAACTCCCATGGAATTCGTGAGCAGGCTGACGGCGCACGAAGTCACGCCCGGGACTTTCCCGACCGCTTTCTCTACCCGCGCCTGACAGGCCGCGCAACTCATTCCGGTCACTACGTATTGTTCCATCTTCTTCCTGCCCTATTTCATCATTTTCTGCAAAGTCGTGACGAGTTCTTCCACGACCTCGTCGTTTCCTTCCCGGATATCGTTCCGCACGCAGGTCCGGATGTGATTGGAAAGGAGCGTCTTGCTGAAACTGTTCAAAGCCGCGTTCGCCGCCGACGCCTGCACCAGGATATCCGGGCAATAGGCGCCGCGTTCCACCATGGCTTTAATGCCGCGGATCTGACCCTCGATCCGGTTCAGCCGGTTGATCAGGTCCTTATATTCCTTCGGATCCCGCTCCTTGGTTTTTTCCGCGCCGGGGACCGTCTCGCAGCCGCAGCAGGCGCCGCGGATCTCTTTCTCATTCTTCATGATCCTGTCTTCCTTCTTTTACACCGGGATACCGCTGCCGAATCGGCAGCTTCTTCCGCCAGATACCCCGCACGGGTATCCATCAAAGCGTATTTTATACCCCCTCAGGGTATCTGTCAAGCCCGATTTATGCCTTGCCTGCTGTCCGCCGGGCATGCCTCACCTGTAATCCGGGCATGCCTCATCTGCAGTCCGGGCATGCCTCATCTGCTATCCGGGCAGATTTACACTTTTTTCCGCTTATCAGACCGGATTTACTGCCAAATCCGGACTGATGGACCTGCTTTTTTAAAAATCTGCCCGGATTTGCCCAAGCAAAAGCTGCGTCGGGACAGGTCCGCCAACAAAAGAGCCCGGGGAAACCCGGGCTCCATACCCACATACCTGCTGCGCGGCCAAGCCGCGCCTTGATTGCGCTGCTATTCCGCTTCCTTCTCGCTGCTCCGCGCGGCGATCTTCACGATGTCGCCGTAGCGCTCCATGATGCGTTCGTAATTCTGGCGCTTATGGGGGAAGATGCATTTGCTGCAATCCTTAAAGCCGTTCTCCGTATAGGAGAAGGCGCCGCCGCATTTATCGCCGAGCGCGTAGAGCGGGCAATAGCAGAAGAGGCAGTTAAAGTTATCCGGATCGCTCGTCTTATGGCAAGGGAAAAACTCGCACTGCTTGTGTTGGAAGAATTTATAGTTCTGGGTGGTCATCTCTCTCATGTTCATTCGTCCTTTCTACTCTGTCTGCCCTTTCTACTCCGGTCAGACTCTCCTTGCGCTGCCGGCTCTCCCGGGCGCTGCTTGCGGCAGGGCCCGTCTCTTTAATTCTGTCCTTTTTTCAGCATGCGGCCGGCCATGACGCCGGGCAGCTGCACCTTATGATCGATCGTCAGCTGACCGTTCACGAAGACGTAATCGATGCCTTCCGGATAACGGAGCGGGTCTTCCGTTTCATCGTAGCTCTTCAGGCCGTCCCGGTCCAGGACCAGGACATCCGCGTAATTCCCTTCTGCCAGGACGCCGCGTTTTTCGATTCCGAAGCGTTCCGCCGGGAAACCGGTGATCTGACGGATGGAATCCTCGAACCGCGCTTTCCCATGCAGGTTCAGCCAACGGATCATGCAGGACAGGTTCATCGGATTCGGCAGCATGCCCAGATCTTCGGAAATGCCGACGTTCGTATCCTTCTCGCTGCTGAAACCGTCCGCGCAAGGCATGGCCATGCGGTGCCGGCAGAGGATCTCATTGGAGAGCTCCGCGTCGGGAAGCGCCATATCGCAGCCCATATCCGGATCTTCCATGAACAGATCCAGAACGACATCCAAGGCATCTTCCCCGCGGGCTTGCGCGTAGGCTAAGAGGTTCTGCCCGATGGCGTCTTTACGCGTCTTATGCCTGGCTACGGTCAGGATCGAATAAACACTGTGCATGGGAACCTTGGAATTCAGTTCCGGATAAAGACCGGCGTCGATGACCGCTTTGATGATCTTGCGGACGTCCCCGGCCTGCAGCTGACGAGCCAGCTCCTGCCGGCTGCCGGTGAGCAGGACAAAGGGCCGCAGGAAGGCCGCGAAATACGGGATCGTCATATCCATGGAATAGGGCGACGGGATCACGTCGTAGCTGAGATCCAGGCCCTTGGCTTCCATCTCTTCGAAATAAGCCAGCGTCGCGCGGGCTGCCGCTGCGTTCTCTTCGGCATTGCTGCCCATGCCCAGCGTGTGCACGTGAGAAACGTTCGCCCGGACGCCGGCCGCCAAAGCTTCCTCCAGCATATCGTGGTAACCGCCCATGCGGTCCGGCACGCCTTTTTCCATATCGTAATTACGCGTATGCGAGGCGAAGATGCCGCCGTAGCGGGCGACCACCTTCAGCATGCGGATCGTCTCCTCTTTCGTGGCGAAGGGACCCGGCACGTAATTGGGATCCGTTCCCGTCGAAAGCCCGTAAGCGCCTTCCTTCATGCACTGCTCGGTCAGTTCTTCGATGCGGTCGAGCTCTTCCGGGGTCGCTTCCCGGCAGCAGTCCATTCCCATGACGGTACCGCGGATGGCGCTGTAGCCGGCCAGCGGGACGATATTCCCCGCCATACCATTCGCGTTGCACTTATCGATGTAATCGCCGAAGGAGTGCCAGTCGAGATCCACACCGTACTCCTCTTTCAGCGCCTTGGCCGCCTCTTCTTTCGGCATCAGGAGCGTAGCCATCTTGAAATATTCTTTCGCTACGCGGAAGGCGACCTTGGTATCCACGATCGCCGCCCGGTAGAGCTCGTCCCCGATCGGCCCAAAGGCATGCCCGCAATTACCCCCGACCGCCGTCGTCACGCCCTGCATCAGATAATTCGTGAACTGCGGCCAAAAGAGCACGGAAAGATCCGCGTGCGTATGCGGGTCGATGAAGCCGGGCGTCACACAGCGGCCCGCCGCGTCGATCACCTTCTTCGCTTTCGCTCCCGCCAGATCGCCGATGGCGGCGATGCGGTCACCGCTGATCGCGAGGTCCGCCTGATAGGCGTCTTTCCCGGTCCCGTCAATGATGCAGCCGTTACGAATGATCACGTCGTACATAGGCACTCTCCTTTTCTTTTCGGTTTCTCTTCCTTACTCAATTATCGGAACTCAATTATCGGAGCGGTCGAACCCGTTCTTCATCTTCTCACAGGCGACGCTCAACACCGCGTTCAGGCACTTGGTGGTCTCTTCCTTGGCCATCTGCGCCAGTTTTTCGTTGGCCTCTTCAAACAGATCGTATTTCCCGGAGGCCAGCATCTTTTGATCGTATTCGCGAATGATCTGCCGGCCGCGGACCGCCACGGCTTCTTTATAGCGGCCCACTTCCATGATCGCGTGGCCGTAATGCGGATCCGTGAGCGCGCCGATCAGGCGGCTCGCCCAGAAGAGATTCTCCGTGGAGCAGTCCATGGTCACTTCGCTTAAATACTTCGGCATCTTGCTGACGTGCGGATAGAGCGGCAGGAAGGCGCTGTAAGTCGTGGAAGCGAAGCAAAGCCATTCCACCGCCGCCAGTTCATCCGGCATATCGGGCCGGATCTGGTTGATGGTCGTCACGTCGGTGCGGCTGATGCCGATCGGCCGTAAAATGCCCGGCTTCTCCGCGAATTTGGCGAAGGGATCGTAAGGCGTGTCTTCATAATGCGAAGACAGGATCTGCGCGACGTCCTCCGCCGCCAGCTTGCGTTCCGGGATGAAGGACCAGGGGATGTCGTCACTCACCGGCGTGAAATCCGCGTCGGGCCCGTCCCATTTATATCCCGTCGGGCAGAGGCTGCGTCCCATATACCAAGCCCGGGGCGTGTTGTAGACGTGATCGTGCAACGAGTGCGAACCGAAGGCCAGGCGCGGGTTGAATTCCTTGCCCTGATTCAAGTCCAGATGATTCGCGGCGACAAATTCTTTCAGGTCCGCCGAGCAGAGGTAATCCTTCTGCTTGCCGTAGGCGTCCGCGAAATCAAAGCGGTCCAGCCCGAACTGGTTGGGCATGACCACGACCTCTTCATCCCGCACGCGCGCCGCGATCCAGTGATGTCCGCCGATGGTCTCAAACCACCAGACCTCGTCGCGGTCGTTAAAGGCGATGCCATTGCTCTCATAAGTCCCGTATTCCTCCAGGAGCTTGCCGAGCCGCAGGACCCCCTCGCGGGCGCTGTGGATATACGGGAGCACCAGTACGACCAGGTCTTCTTCCCCGATCCCGCCGGGCACGTCCTTCTGTCCGCGTTTTTCCGCTTTCTTGTATTCCACCATCGGGTCCGCCGCCAGCACGCGCGGATTGGTGGTGATGGTCTCCGTTGCGGTCATGCTGACACCCGCGGCGTTGAAGCCGCCTACCGCCCAGAGGCCGTTTTTCAGATCGACGTTCGGGCAGGCCGTATAGCGGAGCGGTTCCTCAGGCAGCTCGATGGTGAGGTGCCCGATGACGCTCGTGTATTTCCGCGGCTGCTTCTTAGGCTCCACCACGATCATCTTCTTCACGCCGAAATGCGTATCGTTGGTCCGGGCGATCATGCTCGAACCGTCGTTGCTTGCTTTCTTACCAACCAGTAAAGTCGTACAAGGCATATGGATTCCCTCTCTTTCTTGTCAAAGCTCTTAGCAAAGCGATCCGTCAGAACCACCGTTTCTGACCCAGTTCATAGGTCTGATAGAATTCGTAATCGCTCTTGGTCAGATAAATGATGCCTTCCACCAGGCTGATCACGGCCATCACCACCGCGCCGAGCCCAAAGGTCAACAGCGTGACCAGCAGCATGATGATGCCGGTACTCGTATAACCCAGGTAGAATTTATGAATGCCCAGCGAGCCGAGCAGGATCGCCAGGATGCCGGCCGCGATCTTGCTCTTCTGGCCGACCTGGCCCTGCGGAGGCGCGTAGTCATAATTCGGCTGGCCGTAGCCGGTGTTCGGGTCATAATTAGGCTGACCGTAGCCGGCGTTCGGGTCATAACCGTTCTGGCTATAGGCAGCGCCCGGATTGTAACCGCTCTGGCTGTAGGCACCGCCCGCAAACCCGCTTTGCTGGGCCGATCCGTAACCGCTGTTGGCGTTGGTGCTGCTAAAGCCGTCCCGGTTCATTCCGCCCGGGCTTCCGTAAAAACCGCCCCCCTCGAACGGATTCGCCTCCGGTTGTTTCAGCGGCGCGCCGCAGTTCGGGCAAAAGGCAGCCCCGTCAAAGGTTCCCTGTCCGCAATGTTCACATTTTGCCATCTTCATTTCCTCCCTTATGGTTTGATCTATGTTCTGAACCCTCGGTTTCGTTCGTGGTTTCCGTAGGCAGACGTTTTCCCTTAACCGCGTCCGGCCGGCCGCGCCGCCAGTTCCTGGCAGATCCGCACCGCCTGCGGCACCTCCGCCCGGTTCGACGCGAAGCAGAAGATATATGGCGCCTCGCTGTAAACGATCCCGCAGTCATTGGCGATGCCCAGGTCCTCCCCTGTCTTATGGGCGATGGGCAGATCCTGAATATAGAAGGGGATCTTATACGTCGTCTGCTGGTTCTGCAGGATGGCATTCATTTCCCGGCTCGCTTCCGCCGAGACCAGCTTCCCTTCATAGAGCCGGCGGAACCAGTCTGCGGTCTCACGTAGCGAGATCAGGTTCTCCCGGTGCAAGCCCAGCGGATCGCGATCAAAGAGCCGCCGCGCCAGCAGCGTCTTCTTGGCTCCCAGGCTTTGGATGTGCGCGTTGATCGCTTCCAGGCCCAGCAGGTCGATCATCATATTCGTCGCCGTATTGTCGCTTAAGATGATCATCATGCGGACGAGATCGCTCACCGTCAGCTTTAAACCCGGCGTCAGATAGTTTAAGATGCCGCTCTCCGGGAACATATCCGTGGTCAGGCGTCCGGCCAGCTGGTCCGCCCGGTAATCGAGCAGCCCGCCCGGCGGCACCTGGTCGCTTTCCTGCAGCGTGACCTCCTGGTCCCGCGCCAGCGTCCCCTCCTGAAAACGGGCAAAGGCCGCGGACATGATCCACAGTTTGATGACGCTAGCCGACTCAAAGACGTCGTCGGCGCCATCGGTCAGTTTCCCGTCCTCGCTGACGCAGACCGCTCGCGTTCCTGTGGCCAGATCTTCGCAGAGAACGCCGATCCGCCCTTTGGTCCCGCGGAGCGCATCCTTAAAATCTTCCTGCAGCCTGTTCTGCTCCATCTCTCCGCCCCCTTTCTTCTCTTTCGTCATATCATTATAGCACTTAATCGCGCTTTTCCGCGTCCACTCCGCTAGTTTATGCGGAGCACGTATTTCACGGTGGCCTCCGCCACGCTGGCCGGGCCGCCGTAAAGAGTGGCTTTGCTCGCCCGCACCTGGTCGGCGTAAGCGCGCAGCTTGTTATTCACTGTCCGGCTTCCGTCCGTCAGGAGCAACGGGCCACCCCGGAGCGCCGCCAGCGGACCGCCGCAGAGCGCGTCCGGAAAATTCCGTTCGTCGGCCAGATTGATATGGCTGACCGTCGTCCCAAAGAATTCCTGCGCCGCCTGCACCGACCGCTCGTAAGCCGCCTTGCCTGCCAGCCGCTTGACCGGCGCGTAGGTCTTCAGCTCTTTCTCGATCCCCGCGCTGACTTCCGTCCTGGTCCCCAGGATGACAAAGCGTTTGGCTTTCACCGCCTTCAGATAAGCCGCCTGTTCCGGGGTGAGGCTGTTCCCCCGCACCAACAGCACCGGCTTGCCGGTGGCGGAGGCCGTGAGCGCGTCCCGGTAATCCGTCCCCGTCGTCACGATGAACTCCTGTCCGGCTTTGATCTTAGCCGCTTTCAGCATGGCCAGATTGGAGAGATAACGGTTGGCGCCCCAGAGGCGCTGCACTTTATAGCCGGCTTTCTCCAGGGTCTTCCCAATCGTATCCGGGACCGAAGCCGGTCCGCCCAACAGATAGACCGTACCGCCCGCCTGCAGGTTTTTACGGATAAAGGTGAGCACGCCCTGCGTCTTGCTGCTGGCCGGCGCCGCCGAATGGATGACCAGGATTGGAGCCTGCTTGGCGGAAGCGAAACAGGCGCCGGCTAAAGCGTCCGGATAATTCAGGCCGTCAGCCACGCAGACCGCGCGCAGCTTACCGCCGCCGAGCGCCTTCCGGTATTCGGTGGCGATGGCGCATGCCGTCTGGTAACGATCCGCCCCCGCCATGCGCACGTAAGTCGCCGGCGGAAGGATGATCGCAAAAGTCTTCTCCAGGCTGCCGTTGAAATTACCGATCCCGCGGATGACGACCGTCGCCGCCCCCGGTTCGAGGTTGTTCCGATAAAAGACCAGATAATCGGTGCCGCGCGCGAGCGTCACCGTCTTGCCCGCCAGCACCAGGGTCAGCTTTGGTTCCGGTTTCAGCGCGCTGCCGGTATAGGTCAGGGTCTTCAGGCCGCTGACCTTGGCGGCGCTGATATCCGCCGGCAGTACCGAGAAGCCGGCTTCCACCTGCCCGCTGTAGGCGCCTTTGCCGCTCACGGTGACCGTCGCCCGCCCGGCCGCCACGTTATTCTGATAGCGCAGCGTATAGTCGGTCCCGGCCGTCAGCGTCAGCGTCTTGCCGCCGACCAGCGCCGTGACCTTCACCTCCGGCGTCTGCGCCTTCCCGTTATAGGTCACGTTGCTCACGCGCACGGCCGCCTTGGTTTTCGCGGCGCCGAGATCGGTCTTCTCCAGCCGCGGAATGGTCTCTCCGCGCGTCGCGCCGCAGACCGTGCAGGTATAAGTCCGCACGCCCACGTCCTCGTAGGTCGCAGCCCGCGTGACCGCGCCGCCGTCCCAGCTGTGTCCGGTCGCCGCGATCGTCTCCTCTTCCAGCGTCTCCCCGCAGCGCGAACAAAGCCGGACGCGGCTTCCTTCTTCCGTGCAGGTCGCGGGCTTTACGGTTTCCCAGTCGCCGGCCGCATGCCCCAGCGCCGCCAGCTGCTCGTGTTCCTGCACCACCTCGCCGCAGCCGGAACAAAGCATGGTCTCCGCCCAGCCTTCCTCGGTGCAGGTCGGTTCCTGCCCGTCTCCCAGGCCGGTCCAGGCATAATCCGCATGTTGATGGACGTGACCGGTCACATAAGGCGTCTTGGCCAGCGTCCGCTCCGTTTCCGTATAATAGCGCAGCGCGTTCTCGCTCCCGGCTTCATCTCCGTCGTAGGTATAGTGGAAGACGCTGCTCTTGACCGGAATGGCATAGCCTGTCCCGTCCCCATCCGGGGCTTCCTTTACAAAGAGAAGGTCCGGCGCCCCCATCATGCCATTATCGCAATTGGTGAGGTCGACCAGGTAGTTCTGCGCGTCGTCCAGCCGCACGACGTTCCACATATGCCCGTCCCCGTCCAGATAACCGGTCATGATCCGGGCTTCCACGACGTCGCTTTCAAACGTGGAAAGATCGCAGAGGAATTTAAAGGCTTTCGAGTACCCTTCGCAGACCACGTTGGTCGTGGGATCCCCATCAAAAACATAGATCAGCTGCCAGGGATCGCCATAGCCCTGCGTATAGGCATTCGCCGACCAGTCGTAGGAGACCGCGTTCAGAATAGCGTCCCGGAAATAGGCCAGCCGCCCGTAGTCGCCCTGGTAGATGAGCGCGTCGCTGACCGCGGCATCCGCCGCCACCTGTTTCGCGGCGGCCACCGCTCCGGACGCGGCCGCCGTTTTCCCAACGTCTGCATCACTCGTCTCTTCTTCCCCGCTCTGGCTGTATGCCTTAGCGACGAACAGCCAGACTTCGATCCGGGACGTGTCGTCCAGACGGATGCGGGCGGACGTGCGGTAAAAAGGACTGATCTTGCGCAGATATCCGTTTACTTTATCGAACCAGTAGAGATCGTAGGGTTTATCAAAGAGCAAAGCCTGGACCGGTACGTCGATCAGATATTCGTAGAGCGCGTTCGTCGCTTCGTCCGTATTAGCTGCCGCCACGCCGAGCTCCTCTTTCGTAAACAGACGCTGCTCGGTCACTTCCGTGATGGGGATGCTGACATAGGCCGAAGCTTCTTCCCCGGCCGCGACCCGTTCGATTTGCGCAAGCATTGCGTCATAGACGTTCTTCTGCGCGGCATCGAGCGACGCGCGCCGCGCTGCCCGTTTGGCATTCTTCCACACCTGCCCGGCGCCGAACTGGAAACCGGCCTGGTGATCCGGCTGCGCGGCCGGATCCGACTCGTTTCCGACCGTACTGCCATCCTCTCCGAAGGCGAGCTCCTCCAGATAAGCCGCGAGCAGATCATCCTCATCCGCTAACTTCAGGTTCCCGACCGGCGCTGTCTCCGCCTCTTCCGCGGCGACGAATTCTTCCTCTTCAGCACCGTCCTCCGCATCAGGAACGGCCTCCCCGGCAACCTCTTCCGCACCAATCGCTGCTTCCCCGGAGACTTCTTCCGCGTACGCGAAAACCGGCGTCAGATCGACGCCGTTTCCCGCTCCTACACCGAACAAGAGCCCGGCGGAGATCCCAATCAAGATTTTTCGCAGAAGGTGTTTCCGGATCATGGTCCTTCCTTTGTTATCTATACCACTACCCGTTCGGATTTGGGGCGTTTACCCTCATTTTTCAGTCAAAGCCCGGGCTCGGCGGAGTATTCCTACCGCAACGCCCCAACGCCGGTAAACGCCGTGACATGTTGCTTCTTTTTTACCTAATCCGGCGTTACCTATTTTACGCCGACCGTCTTCTGCAGGGTCGCGGCGCTGACCGAGCCGGGGCCGCCGTAGACGGTCACGTAGAAGGTCTTGGCGGATTTGATATAGGCCAGGACCTGGCTGCCGACGCTGCTGCTGTCCTTCACCAGGATCAGCGGACCACCCTTCAGCACGGCCAAAGCGCTTCCCGCCAGGCCGTCCGGGAAATTACGCCCGTCAGCGACGGAAACGTGCGACTGCTTGCCGGAGAAGAAACGTCTGGCGATGTTTACGGAACGCGTATAGGGATCCGAACCCGAGATGCGGCTGGTGGAACCGTATCTCTTGATGTCACTCTGAATGCTGTTGGTGATGACCTTTGTGCCACCGACGAGATAATAAGTCTTGGTGCGGAGGGAACGCAGATATTTCTTCTGAGCCGTCGTCAGGCCGGTGCCCGTGCCGCGCACCAGCAGGATCGGCCGGCCGGTGGCCGAAGCCGACAGTGCGTCCTCGAACTGCAGGCCGGTGCAGACGATCATCGCCTGGTTGGTGACCCCCGCCGCCTTCAGGATCAAAAGATTCGTTTCGTAACGGTCTTTACCGCCGAGGCGGGTGACCTTAAGGCCGCGCAGCCGGTTCTGGAAGTCCTTCGGGACGGAACCGGTGCCGCCGATGATATAGACCCGACCGCCGGATTTCAGGTTCTTCTTGATGTAGGAGAGCGTCGCGTCGTATTTCGCCGGCTGGGTCAGGAGGATCGGGGCCTTCTTCACCTTGGCCAGATAGCTCGCCGAGAGCGCATCCGGATAATTGCGGCCGTCGCAGACGATGATGTTCTCGAATTTGCTGACGCCCTGTTTCTTCTTGACCGCATTGGCAATGGCATAAGCCGTCTCGTAACGGTCCTTCCCGGACAGGCGCGTCACCGACATGATCTTAAAGTTCTTCGTGATTTTCCCGGTAAAGACGCCTTTGCCGGTGATGGTGATCGTCGCCGTGCCGATCTTGGTATTATTGCGATAGGACAGCGTATAGTCCTTCCCGTTCACCAGCGTATAGGTCTTGCCGCCGATGACGACCGTGACCTTCGGGGTCGGCTTCTTGGCTTTGCCGGTATAGGTGTAGGCGTAGGAAAGATCGGTCTTGGTCTTGGTGGAAGAAGCGGACAGGCTGATCTTATAGGTCGCAGTCTTCAGGACCTTCCCGCAACGGGTGCAGCGCAGTTCCTTCTTGCCGACGGCGCTGTAGCTCGCCTTGCGGGCGACCACCCACTTGCCGCTGTCGTGGCCGAGCGCAGGCCTCTTCTGCCGGGCCTGGGCGATCTCCCCGCAGCCGTTGCAGGTATAGCTCGTCGACCAGCCCGCTTTGGTGCAGGTCGCGGCCACGGCGTCCCCGTTGGCAGTCCATCTGTAATAATTGTGATAGTGCCGGCTGGACTTGCCGGTCGCTTTGCTCATCTCGTAAGCGCTGTTATAGCCGCAGCCGTTCGACCATTCCACCGTGGAGAGCTGCCGCTCCGCCACCGTATAATAGCCCATGGTATTCTCGCTGGAGGGCTCATCCGTGGAATAGGTATAGTAGACCGTTTCGGCATAATTGCCGTTATTCTGGTAGATGTGATAGACGGTGCCGGTGGTCCCCCCGCTCGAAAAGCCGTTCAGCCAGCGCGTCGCCTTGGCATTATACCCGCCGTCGTTCAACTGATCATAATGCGTCACGTCGACCAGATAGTTGACGTTATCATCCATACGGATCACGTTCCACATATGCGGGCCGGAATTGAGGGTCGAATAGGTGCGGCTATTAAAATCGTATTTCTTCTCTTCGAATTTCCCCGTCATGAGGCGGGCTTCGATGATATCACTATCGAAATAGCCCTTCTTACGGGTGATGTCGACGAGCATTTTAAAAGCTTTCGCGTAACCTTCGCAGACGACGTTGGTGGAAGAATTGTTATCGAAAACGGAGATCAGCTGCCAGGGGTCGCCGTAAATACCGCTTTGTTTGGAAGACCAGCTGTCATAGGAGACCGCGCCGCAGATATAGTCGCGGTAAGTCTCCAGCATGTTGAGGTCGGTCCGCCAGGAAGCGCTCTCCACGACCTGCTCCGCCGTGCGATAGGCATTGCTGGCCGCTGATGTCTTATAGGTGCTCGTGACATAGGTGCTCTTGCCGCCGCTGGCACTGTAATCCTTGGAAACAATGAATTCGAAGGCCACGTCGGCGTCGCTGTAGAATTCCAAGCGGTTGGAGTAGGCAACATAAGGGGTGCTGCTCTCGTTGCGGACCAGATAAGCCCGGTAGCCGACTTCCTTATCGAACCAGTAGAGCTCGTATTCCGCGTCATACATCAGCGACTGGATGATCTTGCTCAAGTTCGCGTTGTTCAGACCCAGCTTGGTACGGGCCGTGTCCAAACAGCTGCTTAAATTGGAGCTGGTGATCTCGCTGACGCCGAGTTCGGAAGGCGTAAAGGTGCGCTTGCTCACCAACTTGGTCAGCGGCACCCGGATCTTGGTGCTGGAGCGCTGGCCGTCCGCAATCTTTTTCAGCTGTGCGAGCACCAGGTCGTAGGCCTTCTTCTGCACGGCCGACAGGTATGCCCGGCGCGCTTTCTCCTTGGCCGTCTTGCCCGTCGCGGGAGCCGCCTCGCCGGAAACCAGTTCCTCTTCCTCATCCGGCGCGGCCTCTTCCTCCCCGGTCCAAGCGTCCTCGCCGGTCAAAGCATCCTCGCCGGTCAAAGCATCCTCGCCGTCCGCATTCCAGATGTCATCTGCGTCCTCATCCGCGTCCGCGGCCCAGTCCGCCGCTTCTTCTTCCGGCGCGGCCAGATGTTCCAGATATCCTTCCAGGAGCGTATCGCTGTCCGGAAGGCCGGGCACCGGCGTCAATTCCGGTACGACCAGCTCCGCGGCCGGCAGGATCTCCTCCCCGGCGCTTCCGGCACTTTCGGCGCTATCCGCGCTTCCGGCCGCAAAAGCCAATTCCGTTCCCGTAAAGCCCACCGTACTGAATGCCATTAATAATGCGAGCAGGATTGCCAGACTCTTCTTCCCGTAATGGTCTCCGCCCATTTTACACCGCTTTCTACTACTGTCGTTTCTTCTTCACTAATAGTTCTAATAGCTCTAATAATCCATACGGACGATGCGGTCCGCATCCTGCGCGGAAGCAAGCCCGTTCCAGGTCCTGCCGTCCGAGCAATACAGGATGCCGGCGCCGCTGTTATACCGGTAAGTCTTTCCATCGGAAGCATACCAGGTGTTACCGCTTTGGGTAACCGTCCGGCTGCCGCGGCCGCCGCTTTGCCAGGTCAGGTTGCCGCTGGACCGCGATACCGAGCCGTCGCCCCCAAAAGTGGAATTACCGCTCTCCGTATACCATTCCCCGTTCTTACGGGTGACGTTGCCGTTCTTCGTTATGACGCTGCCGTCGCTGCCGTGGATCACGCGTGCCATATTACGCTCCTTGCTGCTTTCGCTTCCGCGTTAGAAAACGCAGACGTTCTGCGGTTTCCCGACCAGATAATTCTCGACGTTAGCGAATTCGATCTCCGCGCGGCGCAGCATCGCTTCCTTGGTCAGGAAGGCGACGTGCGGCATGAGCAGGGTGTTCTTCGCGCCGAGCAACGGATAGTCGGCCGGCAGCGGCGGTTCCATATCGAAGACGTCGATCCCGGCGCCCGCCAGATGTCCTTCGTTCAAAGCCTTTGCCAGCGCCGCGTTATCGACGATCGGCCCGCGCGCGCAGTTGATGAAGATCGCCGTTTCCTTCATGAGGGCGATCTCTTTCTCGCCGATCAGACCGCGCGTTTCCGCGTTATTGGGCACGTGCAGGCTGATGATATCGCTCATCTTCAGGAGTTCCGGCAGCGTCACGTAGGGGATTCCCAGCGCCGCCATCTCCTCACGCCGGCTGCGGCTGGCCGTCACGACGCGCGCGCCGAAGGCCTGGAAAAGCCGGGCGACCTGGCCGCCGATATGGCCAAAGCCGATGATGCCGACCGTCTTGTCGCGGATCTCGGTGCCGATCAGGCCGGCCGAAGTGCCGCCGGCGCGGACGGCCGCGTTGCCTTCCGTGAAATGCCGGAGCAGGCTGATCGTCATCCCCAGCACCTGTTCCGCCACGCAGGCATCGGAATAACCGGCACAGTTACAGACCAAGATGCCGCGTTCTTTCGCCGCCGCCAGTCCCACGTGGTCGATCCCGGTGAAGGCCACCGCGATCATCTTCAGATCGGGAAGGCGCCGGATCACCGCGTCCGGATAAGGGTTATTGGCGATCATGACCACGTCCAGGCCTTCGCTCCTGGCTACCAGCTCCTCCGGATCGGTCGTCTTGGTCTGATAGGAAACAAAAGAATGACCGGCTTCCTCCAGCCGCATGCCGAAAGAAACCACCATCTCCTGCGGGATATTTAAAGGTTCCAGTAATCCGATCTTCATGTTCATTCTCCTCTTTTACTCATTTACTCAGTCCGCCATCAGATAATAGAGGCAGCCGCGGACGGGGATACCGGTCGCGCCGGCGGGGTTATAGCCCCAGGCGTCTTCGCTGTAAGCCGGGCCGGCGATATCCAGATGGAGCCATTTGTCCTTATACTCGTCTTGGATGAAACGGTCGAGGAACAGCGCTGCCAAGGTCGCGCCGCCCGGGGTCCCGCTAAAGGAATTGCGCACGTCCGCCACCTTGGAGTCCAGGGCCGGTTCCAGATAGCAGTTCCCTTCCAGCACCGTATAGAACTCGCCGCTGGCCTGGGCTTTCTTCTTGAAGGCATCCATGAGCGCGTAAGAATTGCCGAGCACGCCGGTCGTATATTTGCCGACGCCGACCACGACCGCTCCGGTCAGGGTCGCCATGTCGATGATGAGGTCCGGCTTGATCATATCCTGCGCCCAGGAGAGGCAGTCCGCCAGCACCAGGCGTCCTTCGGCGTCAGTGTTGTTGATCTCGATGGTGACGCCGTTCCGCGCGGTGACGATATCGTCCGGTTTGATAGCGTGGCAGCCGATCATATTCTCGGTCATGCCGAGCACCGCGTGCACCTCAAAGGGCAGACCCAGGTCCGCAGCCGCCTTCACGATGCCGAGTGCCGCCGCCGCGCCGCATTTATCGGATTTCATCTTATACGGGTTGGACTTCAGGTTGACGCCGCCGGTGTCGTAGGTCAGGCCTTTGCCGACAAAGCAGACCGTTCCCTTGGCCGCGCCGGCCGGCTTATAGGTGACGTGGATCAGCTGCGCCTCATAGGGGCTGCCCTGGTTGACCGCCAGAAAGGCGTTCATGCCCTGTTCCGTGAGATAGTCGCGGCCAAAGCTCTCCACCGTCATGGTCTCGTATCCCTCCGCCAGCTTCTCCGCCTCCGCCGTCATCTCCTGCGGCCGGAAGACCTGCGGGAATTCATTGCCGATGGCGCGCGCGTAGTTGGCGGCTTCGGCCATGATCCGGCCCTTCTCCAGCGCCGCGCGGGCGGTGGCGAAATCACAGCCGGAAACGCTGATGAAGACTTCTTCCAGGCGCGGCTCGTATTTCTTGGTCATGTATTTATCGAAATGATAGTCGCTGAGCACGAACGCTTCCGCGATAGCGGTCAGCGCCGGCGTGATGTCGTCGTTCAGCGACGCTTTCATATGCGGCATGCGGATGCTCTTCACCTGGTGTCCCTTCAGGGCCCCGACCGCTTTGGCGATGGCCCGGCGGATCGTATCCGGCTCCGTATTCTTGATGCTGACGTAGACGCGCCGGCTGCCCGGCATATCCAGGCAGGAACCCTTCCCGAACCCGGCCAGGAGCAAAGCCTCACTGTCCGCGGTATTGGCGATATTATCCTCCATCACGAAAACGATCTCATAATCAAAGGATACGCCCGGGGCATCCTGTTCCGTTACCGTAAATCTCATATTTCCCTCCTACATTCACACAAGGCTGCCCGGAAGTGCCGGGCAGCCTTATTTAAGTCACGATTAAAATGCCGTCGTTATCTTTTCAGGTTAAAAGCCCGGAATCCGGCATAGGTGGCTGCCTCACCGAGTTCTTCCTCGATGCGGAGCAGCTGGTTGTATTTGGCGACACGTTCGCTTCTGCCCGGGGCGCCGGTCTTGATCTGTCCGGTATTCAGGGCGACGGCCAGGTCGGCGATGAAGGTGTCTTCCGTCTCGCCGGAGCGGTGGGAGACCACCGTGGTGTAGCCGGCCTTCTTGGCCATCTTGATCGCTTCTACCGTCTCGGAGATGGAGCCGATCTGGTTCAGCTTGATCAGGATCGAATTGCCGCAACCGGATTCAATGCCCTTCTTCAGGCGCTTGGTATTGGTCACGAAGAGGTCGTCGCCGACGATCTGCAGGCGGTCGCCCAGCGTATCGGTCATCAGCTTCCAGCCTTCCCAGTCCTCTTCATCGAGGCCGTCCTCGATGGAGTAGATAGGATATTTCTCGACCAGGGAAGCCCAGTGCGCCACGAGTTCCTCGCTCGTGAAGTGCTTGCCGCTCTTCGGCTGGACGTATTCGCCCTTCTTGCTGCCCTTCCATTCACTCGCCGCGGCGTCCATGGCCAGGACGAAATCCTTGCCCGGCTCATAGCCACAGGCTTTGATGGCCTTCATGATATAGTCCAGCGTTTCCTCATCGCTGGCGAGATTCGGCGCGTAACCGCCCTCGTCGCCGACGCCGGTCGCGTAACCTTCTTCTTTCAGGATCTTGCCCAGCTTGTGGTAGACTTCCGCGCACCAGCGCAGGCCTTCCTTAAAGCTCGGCGCGCCGGCCGGCATGATCATGAATTCCTGCGTGTCGACGGTATTGGACGCGTGCGCGCCGCCGTTCAAGATGTTCATCATCGGGACCGGGAGCGTGGTGGCGCCGATGCCGCCGAGGAATTTATAAAGGGACATATCCAGCGACTGGGCCGCGGCTTTCGCGCAGGCCAGGGAAACGGCCAGAATGGCGTTGGCACCGAATTTGGACTTGTCTTCCGTCCCGTCCGCCTGGATCATGGCCCGTTCTACTTCGTAGATATCGGAAGCGTCCATGCCGACTAACAGTTCGTCGATCTCGTTGTTAACAAAGCCGACGGCCTTCTCGACGCCCTTTCCGTCGTAACGGGATTTATCACCGTCGCGCAGTTCCAGCGCTTCGAATTCGCCCGTGGAAGCGCCGCTCGGAGCCGCGCCCCGTCCCCAGGAGCCGTCTTCCAGATAGACTTCCGCTTCCACCGTCGGATTGCCGCGGGAGTCCATGATCTCTCTGCCGATTACCTCTACGATCTCTAAATAGGCCATATGTTTTCCTCCGTTCATAAATGAATGATGTGACTTGTCATTTTCATGGCTTTCATGCCGGTTCCCGGCATATGCGCTACCTTTTTATTTTACCCGAATCCGGGCTTTCGCGCAATGTTTTTCAGTCCTTCTTCTGTTGCTTGGAAACGTGAAAATTGTAATACAGCAGGCCGATCACGACCACCGCGCAGCCGATGATCTGGTACTGCGTCGGGATCTGCTGCAGGACGATCATGCCGAGGATGATCGCGAAGACCGATTCCCCGGTCTCCCAGGTGGAAACGTAGAGCGAATCCACGTAGCCAATGCAGAGATTGAAGACCGCGTGCGCGCCGACCTGGCAGATCATGGTGAGCGCGACCAGCAGCGCGTAATCCTTAGCGGTATAGCCGAGGACCTTCGTTCCCGTCGCCGCGCAGCCGATGGCAAAACAAACCAGACAGGTCGCGAAGACGAGCAGGACGTAGACCGGGCCGCTGACCCGTTTCCGGCCCTCGTCCCCGACCGCCAGGTAGAGGCCGAAGAAGATCGCCGCGAAGACGGCGAAGATATCGCCTACGAAATTATCGGTCGCCAGCGTCCGGTAATCAAAGCCAGCGATCATGGCTCCGCCGAGGAGGGCGAGGATGATGCCCATGATCGGCCGGAGGCCGACCTTTTGATGATAGAGGAAGAAGGTCACCGCCAGCACGACCAGCGGGTGCAGGGCCGCCAGGGTCACCGCGCTCGCCACGTTGGTCATCTTCACGGCATTGAACCAGGTGAAGAAATGGCCGAAGAGGAAGACGCCGGCCAGGCAGGCCAGGAAGATATCACGACGGGTGAGCGCCTTCAGTTCATCGCGTTTCCCGGCCAATACCGGCACCGCGAAGAAAGGCACTCCGATGGCCAGCCGCCAGAAACCGATGGCCAGCGGCGGCGCCCCGATCAGATTGACGAAAATGCTGGACGAGGAACTGGCAATGACGGAACAGACCACGATCAGCTTCACATAGCGGGCAAACATTGAATTACGATTAGTCATCCATATCCTCCAGGGCTGCCAAGCCTCGTTTCGCTTCCGGCCGCGAATCGCCGTGCCGGACAAAGATCATCGTGAAGATGGCGCAACCGGCGAAGATCGCTGCGTAGGGGAAGAGGACGGTCATGCCGAGCTTATCCATCAGGAAGCCGGAGATCATCGGCGTCACCACCTGCGCCGCCATGGACGCCGTGTAATAGAACCCGGTATAGCGGCCGACGTCGGCGCCGGAACACATCTCGACGACCATCGGGAAAGAATTGACGTTGATCGTCGCCCAACCGATGCCGGCCAGGGCGAACATCAGGTTCATGAGCAGGGTCGGGCTCTCGGCGCGCATAAATGCGGCCGTGCCGAAGGAGAGCGTCAGCATGGCCACGCCGGCCAGGATGGTCTTCTTCCGTCCGACCTTGGAGGCGATGATACCGACCGGCAGATAGGAGATGATCGCCGCTACCTGGGCGATGATGAGCGTCAGGTTGTAGTCCTTATGCAGAATGGTGCTGGCGTAGACCGAATACTTGGAGGTCACCGCGTTATAGCCCATGAACCAAAGCACGATGGACGCAAGGATGAAGAAAAGCGAACGCTTTTCGGCGGCTGTCAGGCCGCGGCGCGGGGCAGCTCCGGCGCCGGCGCTTTGATCGCTCGCGGCGTCCGTCTCGCCGGCTTCGTCTTCAGCGATGCCGTAGCGGCGGCTCTCCTCATGCATCTCCTTCACAAAGCGCGGTTCCCGCACGGTCAGCAGGAAGATGCCGAGCGCGATCAGCATGATGCCGGAGATCACCATGAAATAGGGCGTATAGCGCATCATGGAATTGCGGACGGCACTGGTCGCGAAGAACATGCCCAAGGCCAGCACCAGGATACCGCCGGCGGAGCCCATCAGGTTGATGACGGCGTTGGCCTTGGAACGGAGCGGTTTCATGGTCACGTCCGGCATGAGCGCGACCGCCGGTGAGCGGAAGGTCGACATGGCGACCAGGGTGATCATCAGCAGGATAAAGAAGGTTACGCGCGTGCCTCGTTTGGCGGCGGAAAGATCGCGGATCACCGCCTGCCGGGCTGGCACGACGTAATTGGTATAATCGTGGTTGGTGACCGTCTTCTCGCCTTCGGTCACCTGGCTGCGGATGGCCGTGAACTCCTCTTTGGTGAAGGTATCCCCCAGCACGAAGGCGTCGCCGTCCGGGGTGATGAGTTCCTTATCGGCCGCCTGTTCATAGATCTCGGTGAGCGCTGCCGGGTCGTCGATAGCCGAGACGCTCTCGATATTCTTCAGCTGCGCCCCATCCACGAAAGAAAGGGCGATGAAAGCGATGGCGGCGATGATGGTGCCCGCCAGGATGAAGGGCGTCCGGCGTCCCATCTTGCTCCGGCAGCGGTCGGAGATCGCTCCGAACAGCGGTAGCATGAAGAGCGCCAGGATATTATCGAGGGCCATGATGAATCCGGACACCGTCTGCGACATGCCGAACTTATTGGTCAAAATCATCGGGATCGTATTGTCATAGGCCTGCCAGAACGCGCAGATCAGGAAAAAAGCGAATCCGACGCAGATCGTACGCTTGTAATTCAGTTTCATCGCCTGTCAAAGCTCCTTTCTGAAGAACCAGCCTGGTAAGAAGCCGTTTCACAGGACCGGCTTCATATCGGTCAATTTATCCCCTATACCTGTCCGCATAGGTAATATAAGTGTACCAAAAAAGCCCATTTCCCGCAATCGGTTTCCCCACTTTTCCGCCCGGCCGGCCGGCTTTTCGCTCTGCCCGCAAGTCGCCTTTTCCGACGCTCCGCGGGCTCTGGCGCATCTGTGCTTTTCCGCCCGGCCGGTTCGTGCTATACTGGGTTGGAAAGTGACCGCCAGCACCGCCGGCAAGGAAGGCAGACCGGCGTTCCGGCAGAAAGGAAAGCTCTATGATCGATACCAATAAACTCGGCCGCATCATCAATAAAATGCAGGAAAACGGCCTTTCACAAATCATCGTTACCCATCCCACGCCCATCCGCTATCTGACCGGACTCCGTCTGTGGCCCGGCGAACGGATGCTGGCGCTCCTGATCCGCGCGGACGGGAATCACCGCTTCTTCATCAACCGCATGTCCCAGCAGGAAGACCAGGGCATCCCCATCACCTATTACGATGATACGGAAGACCCCGTCGCCCTCCTCGCCGCCTGCCTGGAAGGCAACACTGATGCGACTGGTTCCGGTGTTGCAACCGCTGGCGTCGTCGGCACGAGCGATGCAGCCGGCAATGTCGTCGGTATTGATAAGGACTGGCAAGCCAAGTTCCTGTTACGCCTGATGGAGCTGCGCCCGGACCTGAAATACGTCAACAGCTCCGCCATCATCGACCGGGTCCGCCAGATCAAGGATGCCCATGAGCAGGAACTTATGATCCGCTCCTCCCAGCTGAACGACGAAGTCATGGCCGACATCATGGCCATCGCCAACCAGCGCTTCTCGGAAAAAGAACTGAACGCCAAGATCCTGGACCTCTATAAAGCCCACGGCGTCGACCGCATTTCCTTCATGCCCATGTCCGCCTACGGTCGCGGCGCGGCCGATCCGCATCACGACTCCACGGAAGACCGTGGCCGGCGCGGCGACTGCGCGCTCTTTGACGTCGGCGGCGAATATGAAGGCTATTGCTCCGACATGACCCGCACCTTCTTCCTCGGCGAGGTCTCCGACCGCCACCGTCTGATCTACGAGACCGTGCTCGGCGCCAATCTCGCCGGCATCGCCGCTGCCAAGCCCGGCAATAAGATGAGCGACGTGGACAAGGCCGCCCGCGACTACATCACGGAGCGCGGCTTCGGGGAATACTTCACCCACCGCACCGGCCACTCCATCGGCATCGAAGATCACGAGCCCGGCGACGTCTCGCTGGCCAATGATGCCCCGATCGAACCCGGTATGTGCTTCTCGGTCGAACCCGGCATCTACATCCCGGAAGAAAACATCGGCGTCCGCATTGAAGACCTGGTCCTGATCACAGAAGACGGTTGCCGGGTCCTGAACGAATTCCCGAAAGAACTCACCATCCTGCCCTTCCCGGAGGAATAAATATGCTCACCAACATCGTTCTCGCCATCCTCATCATCGCGCTCCTGCTCTTCCTGCTCCTGATCAGCCTGGTGCTGCCGGGGCGGCACGACGCGGACATGATCCGCCCCTTCGCCAACCGCTACTACGCCCACCGCGGCCTCTATCAGAAGGATCAAAGCATCCCCGAAAACTCCCTGACGGCTTTCAATGCCGCCTGTGAAAACGGCTTCGGGATGGAGCTTGACGTCCAGCTTTCCAAGGACGGGGAAGTCGTCGTCTTCCACGACGACAACCTGAAGAGAATGTGCGGGATCGACCAGCCAGTCTCCGCTCTGACCCTCGCCGAACTGAAGGACCTCCGTCTCGCCGGTACCGACGAGCAGATCCCGACTTTCACGGAAATGCTGAAGGTCGTGGCCGGCCGCGGGCCGCTCATCGTGGAGCTGAAACCCTCCCCCGTGGCGATCCGTGACGAGCTTTGCCGGAAAACCTGCCAGATCCTGAAAGCCTATCAGGGGGATTACTGTGTCGAAAGCTTTGATCCGGCCATCGTTGCCTGGTTTAAAGCCCATGCGCCGGAAATCATGCGCGGGCAGCTGATCATGCCCTACGGCCGCTATAATAAAAAGATTCCGGCCATCGCCCGTTTTGCCATGAGCCGCTGCCTGACCAACGCGACCGCGCGGCCGCATTTCATCGCCTGCGACATCCGTCACGACTGCTTCCCGGTCACCCTCGCTGAGAAACTCGGCGCCATCAAAGTCGCCTGGACCAGCCGCCAGGCAGGCGACGCCCCCGGCAACGACATGATCATCTTCGAACACTACCTGCCCGGGAAATACATTCAGTAAAGTAGGCGCCCGGGCCCGCGCTCACGCTCGCGCCCGGCGCCATCTAGTGAAATCCCGGATTCGCGCCTGCGCCACCTAGTGAAATCCCGGGCTCGCGCCCGCGCCACCTAACTCGGCGCCTGCGCCACCTAGTGAAATCCCGGGCTCGCGCCAGCGCCACCTGTTCCAGTTTTTCTAAAAAAGGGCTTTTGTTACCTGTTTTCGGCCGGAAAGCGGCAACAAATCGGCAAAATCGAAAAAACTGGAACAGGTTAAGTTTCAACTATCTAGATGTTCTGGTCCACCGGTGCAGGCAATCCATCCAAGGGACAAGTTTGATCCAGCGCCCGCGCCACAGAAATGCATGACCAACCTGGCGCCCGCGCCACCTGTTCCAGTTTTTCTAAAAATGAGCTTTTGTTACCTGTTTTCGGCCGGAAAGTGGCAACAAATCGGCAAAATCGAAAAAACTGGAACAGCCTGAGTTAGGAGGCTTTTATGATTCGATTTGAAAAAGTGACGCCGGACAATTTTGAAGGCGTAATCAACCTGAAACTCCGGGACGACCAGGTCGGATTTCTGGAGAACAACCTGTATTCCCTGGCGGAGTCTAAGGTCTTCGATTATCTGGAGCCGCGCGCCATCTACGCAGATGACACTCTGATCGGGTTTATGCTCTACTATTTCCAGCCGGATGGCGTGACCCGGCAGATGGGTCCCGGGGAGGGCAAGCACGAGATCCACTCCGGAGGACAAGATTACATCTATTTTAAGAGATTGATGTTGGATCAGTCCTTCCAAGGGAAAGGCCTCGGCCGCGCGGCGATGACAGCCGCGTTAGCGTTCTTCAAAGAGGAGTATCCATCAGCTGCCTTTGTGGAGCTGATGCACTATATGGATAACGATACCGGTGCTTCTCTTTACGAATCCGTCGGTTTTGCTTCTACCGGTGAAGTAAGACGGACCTTGCGGCCAGGGACGGAAGACGAATACGACGAAGAACTCGTGCGGCGGATGTATTATTGAACCGGCACCCGCGGTACCATCCGGCGTCCGTGCCCCCATTCGGCACCTGCGGTACCATCCGGCACCCGTGCCCCCATCCGGTCCTCGCACCATCCGGCACCCGCGGCACCTGTTCCAGTTTTTCTAAAAAAGGGCATTTATTACCTGTTTCCGGTCAGAACGTGGTAACAAATCGGCAAAATCGGAAAAGCTGGAACAGGTGATGGTCACCGGTTTTGGCTTTGACTTACTATGCGTCCTACTTAACCTTTCGTATATATGGAACTATCCTGTTAACGATCAGCCTTTCAATGGCGGGAACATTGATTGCCCCGTTCGGACCGTTCGCAGTGACGATCAGGTTGTCACCGAGAACGATGCCATTTCGATTATACAGCGCCAGCTTTTGTATGAACGCGTTCCCGTATTCCTCATTGCCAATCATGCCGACGTGCTCCCAATAAAGCAAGCTTCCGTCAGCCAGGCTGATAATAAAATCCGGATGTCGATGAACGGTGTTGCCGTGCTCATCGATTAATTCGATCTCGCAGTCGTACCGAAATGGGATCCCGTATTGCTTCAGCAAATTGTAGATGATCACTTCTCCCAGCGACCGGACAGGGGTTTCATCATTTGCCACACAAGGGTATTGCGGCAGCGGATACCGGTTTTTCGGATAAGGCTTTTTAACCCAGATAAAGTTCTTATCATCGGTAGCCTTCAATAGCCGGTCCTGTCTTTTTCCGGCAATTGCCTGCGCGTAGTCTTCCTCCGTCAGCCGGTAAGCGCCCGGCAAGTTAGCGTTAATTGTCAAAGGATCATAGGGCTTATACTTCTTCAGCATTTGTTCCAGAAGAATCCGGTCATGCGCGAGCCGGGAGGCTAGCTGCTTGAAGTACTGGTATTTTTTGATTTCTAAAACACGTTCCCCGTCTAAAGCGCCGGCATCGCCATCGCGTTCATAATAAACAAAGCCCCTTTTCCTTTTCCGGGCTATAAGGCGGCCTGGCTTTAACTTCTTTGATTGTTCTGCAACGACCCGATTAAGCTGCTCGATTATCGCGATTTCCTGCTGGATCAATTGGGGAAATTGATACATATTCACCATCTCCACTCCAGATCCTCTTCTTCCATCTTTTTGGTCCCAGTCGTTCGCAGCAATTCTTTCGCCTTTTCGTACTCTTCTTCCGTCACGCCACAAGAGAGGAAGACGCGTTCCAGGTTCCGCTTTCGGCTCAGAAGCTTATCCAGCATCCTGACCAGCTGTCGGGCACGGCCCAGCTCTTCGCCGCGGGCTTCTGCTTCGGTGATCTTCTGTTCTTCAAGTTTCCGGCGCTCTTCTTCCCGCGCGGAGATCCGTTGCACTCGTTGTTCCCACTGCTCGTACTGCCGGTTTCGTATGGCAGACAGCTCCCAAAACCCTTTGGAACCGTCCCATTCAAACCGGATCTTTTCTGGCAGGTCGATCCCCCGCGGCCCGAAAAAATTCAACCGCAGATGCTCGTACCAGAGTTCAGCGCTGTCATACGGGCCTGCTACACACGCCAGCTTGTTTTCACGGTCAAAGAACCAGGTGTTTCCAGACGGTCCGTAGTCTTCCCGGTCTACATCGGGCCGGGTACTTCTCCCAAACCAGTAGAGACT
>JAFRYQ010000121.1 GCA_017437565.1 Bacillota bacterium | reverse complement strand
CTATGCCATGATCTATAGCCAGGGTCACGATCTCACCATCGACTGCAAGGACGCCAAGCTAGTCGACACCGGGAGTTATACGGTCATCGACGTCTGGAGCGGCGACCTGACGATCACCGGGACGCTTTACGCGGAATCCACCGACGATGATGTGATCCGGGCGAACGAGAATCTGATCATTAATGGCGAGGTGACGGCGATCTCCAAGCAGACATCTGATGATGGAGGGATGGCGGTCTGGGCATATGATGATATTACCGTGAACGGTAAGCTGACGGCGAAAGGGACCCAAGCCGGACTGGAATGTTATGGCAACCTGACCTTGTCCGAAGGACCGGTCGTCATCGAAGGGGACGGTTGTACGGCAGCTTTTGTTGAGAAGGACGTTTCCATTTCCTGTGACGCAAGCTTTATCAGTAACAGTGAAAACGACGACGCTTTACACGCTGAAAACCTTGTGATCAATGGCGGTAAGGTAACCGCGACGGTGACCGGAAGCTCCGGTAAGGGCGATGGGTTTGATATCGGTTCAGATATGACCATCAATAGCGGTGAGGTGACCGCCTCTTCGCCCCGTGAAGCGTTCGACGTCAGTCAAACGCTGAAGATCGTGGATGGTATCGTCTCCGGGACTGCAACCAAAAGCGAACAAGGCATGTACGTCGGTACACTCATCGTCGAGGGCGGCACCGTTACCGCTGAGGGTGTCGAAGAAGGTATCTATGCCGATACGATCGAGATCAAAGGCGGCGAGGTGACCGCGACCTCCGGCACCGAGCACGGAATGCGGGGCTCTCGCGGTATCACCGTGAGTGGCGGCACCGTGACCGCGACTGGAAGCGGTGCGGAATATTACGGCATCTACGTGGATGAGGGAACCCTGGCTATTAAAAACGGAACGGTGAAAGTGACCGCGGAAGGGAAAAATGGCGCGTATGCGGTCGGAGTAGGCGGCAGCATCGAGATCGGCGACCAGCTCGTGATCCGGGAGCCGTCTGGCGGATCGGTCGGGACCAGCGAAACGGTGAGTGATTACGTCCTGATCCTAGACAAAGAAGGCGCGGTAAGCACATCCGCTTTGATCGTGCCGGGGGAAGAATACGAAATCAGCTTTGATGCCAACGGCGGCGACGGTGAGATGGAGGCCCAGACGGCTTACGAGGGCAAGAAATTTGAACTTCCGGAGTGCGGTTTCACCGCGCCGGGGGGCTATGAGTTCGATGCCTGGGATAAGGGTGCGGCGGGCGACGAGATCACCGTAACAGAAAACACGGTCATTAAAGCCCAGTGGAAGCTGCTGACGCTGACCGGTCTCGCGGCCACCGACCCGGACCGGACTGCGTATTTTGCCGGTGAAACTTTCGATCCGGCCGGCATGGTCGTCACCGCCACTTATTCCGATGAAAGCGAGAAGGAAGTCACCGACTATACGGTCAGCCCGGATGGCGCGCTGACCCTGGACGACACCGAGATCACCGTCACCTATACGGAAAACGACGTCACCAAGACAGCCACGGTGCCCATTACCGTGAGCATGTGTAAGATCACTTTTGCTGACGCGGACGGCAACGAACTGCAGACCGTGGAAGTATCTTACGGTGAGACGCCCGCTTATACCGGCGAGGAACCGGTGAAAGAAGTCGGGGATGAGGACGACGTGTGCGCTTACACCTTCACCGGCTGGGATCCGGAGATTACCGGAGCGACCGGTGATACCACCTACACGGCAAGCTTTAGCGCGGAGGCACACACTTATGAATTCAGCGGCTGGAACTGGACCGTGAAGGCCGCGGGGCAGGCGACGACCAAGCCGACTTATGATGAATATGAGGCCGCGCAGGCGCTGTTCACCTGTAAGGAATGCGGCGGCACCAAGTTCCTGGATGCCACCATCAAGGAAGACCGCAGCGAGCCGTCTTGCTTGGGCGCGGGGTCTATCGTCTATACGGCTACTGTCACGTTCGAAGGAAGCGATTATGAGGATACCCAGACGGTAGAGATGCCGGCGACCGGCCACAGCTGGGAAGAGGAAGTCTCCTATCAGTGGCCGGAGGATAACGCAGAGGTAACTGCTTCCCATAAGTGCGCGGTTTGTGGTGAGACCGAGTCGGAGACGGTCAAGACGACGTCCAAAGTGACCAAACAGCCGAACTGTACGGAGTGGGGTGAGACGACCTATACCGCGACCTTTAAGAATGAAGCCTTCGGTACGGAGAGCTTTACCCAGGAAGACGTCGAGCCGCTCGGTCACAGCTGGGAAGAGGAAGTTTCCTATCAGTGGCCGGAGGATAACGCAGAGGTAACTGCTTCCCATAAGTGCACGGTCTGTGGCGAGACCGAGTCGGAGACGGTCAAGACAACGTCCAAAGTGACCAAGCAGCCGACCTGCACGGAGTGGGGCGAAACGACTTTCACCGCGACCTTTAAGAATGAGGCGTTTGGAACCGATACCTTCACCCAGGAAGACGTCGAACCGCTCGGTCACGACTGGGAAGAGGAAGTTTCCTATCAGTGGCCGCAGGATAACGCTGAGGTTACCGCCTCCCGTAAATGCAAGAACTGTAGCGAGACCGAGTCCGAAACGGTCAAGACGACTTCCAAAGTGACCAAGCAGCCGACCTGTACGGAGTGGGGCGAAACGACCTTCACCGCGACCTTTAAGAATGAAGCGTTCGGAACCGATACCTTCACCCAGGCGGATATTGAGCCGCTCGGCCACGACTGGGGTAGTTGGAAAGTCGTGAAGGAAGCAACCGAGAGCGCGGAAGGAGAAGGTGCCCGCACCTGTGCCCGCTGCGGTGAAAAAGAGACGCGCGTTATTCCCAAGAAGGGCGTGAAGATCAGCTATCAGAACGCTTCTACCGGCGACCTCACCTATACCCTCGGCAGCAACGCGGAGCTGAGCTTTACCTTCAAACGCTCGGTGGATGACGGCGAAACGATCAAGCATTTTGCCGGCCTGCAGGTTGACGGCGCGGTCGTGGATATTACCAACTATACGACGGAAGCCGGCAGCGTCATCGTGAAAGTGAAACCGGCCTATCTGGATACCCTCACGATCGGCACGCATACCCTGACCGCCAAGTTCGATGACGCCGACGCGGTGACGGTGAACTTTACGGTAGCAGCCGCTAAGAACAGCGGTGGCGATGAGAAGAAGGACGAAGGGTCCGCGCCGACCGGCGACGATAGCCATACCGGTATCTGGATCGCGCTCCTGGGACTCTCCCTGGCAGCGGCGACCGGGCTGGTAGTGAGCAAAAAGCGGATCCGGCGCTAAACATCCAAACAGTTAAGCAGATAAGCAGTTAAGCGGCGGTCATTCGTACCGCCGCTTTCTGAATCTCCGGCTTAAAGGCCGGCCGAGTGAGCAAAGCGAACGAGACAAGAAATCCACCCGCTAGGCGGGCTGCGCAGACGCGCGGTCCCGACACGCGGTTCCGACGCAGAAAGGAAGACTATGAATCACTGGTTGAAGAAGTTGATAAATGACCGGGCCGGCGCCGGCGGGACCAGCGTGGGCGGAGGCCGGACCAGCATGGGCGGGGGCCGGACCAGCGGCGTACGGGTCTATAATCTCCTGTTCCCAGCCTGGCTGCTGCTCTTTTGGCCATCATTCCTGTGGCTGTTCCTGATCCCGGCTAATTACCTGCTGGACCGCTTTGTCCTGAAGTGGAGTTTGGGGGATATGCCGGATAAAAGCCTGTTCTGCCGGAAACATACCTGGAAGATCTGCTTGGCGGGGTTCTTTGCCGATTTCGTTGGCTTCTTGATCCTGCTTGGCGTCTTCCTGCTCCTGGGGACACAGGAGAACGGGGGACCGGCGCAGGACTTTTGGGACGACTTCGGCTACGGCGTCGGGTTCAACCCCTTCGCCAACGCGCTGGCTTTCCTGGTGGTAGCCCTGGCTGTCGCCGTAGCCGGCTTCCTCATCTATTCCCTGGATAAGCGGATCCTGAAACGGACCGGGTTGGAAATCACGCAGGTGAAGAGATCCGCCTTGCGGCTGGCGCTCATTACGGCGCCCTATCTGTTCTTTTTCCCGTCGGCGATCATCTATAACAGCAGTTCGTTCTCACTTTAACGCGTTTTCATGAAGGCCGGGAAATCGATAGGGTGACACGGCGAACAGTATCGTATATAATGAAAGCGGCGAGAATCAGTGACCGGAAATAAATGACTTGATGATAATGGAAAGGACGGTTGTAATGGGAATGAAAAAGAAATGGCTGGCAATGCTATTAGCTTTACTCCTGGTTCTGTGCGGACTGACCGCCTGCGGCGGCAACGAAAAGGCAGCGGAGCCGGAAAAAGCGGAGCCGGCGGCGGAAGAAGCTGAAGAAGAGGCAGAAGCAGAACCCGCGCCGGAAGCGGAAGAACCGGCAGCGGAGCCTGAACCGGAACCGGAACCGGAACCCGAACCGGAACCCGAAAAGGTAACGGCGGACGATCTTATGAAGGGCTTGGATGAAAAGCTGAACGGAGCGAAATCCATCGCTTCCAAGCAGGATATCGATATCGCCATCAAGATGGGCATTATGGGCCAGGAGATGGCGCTCACGGTCAACATGACCGCGGGTTGCGACTACGTGGTCGACCAGGGTGGCCATATGACGGCTAACATGCATATGGAAACCGGGGAAGAAGCAGAAGAGATGACCGCGGAGGTCTACGTGGTCAAAGATGGAAAACAGTATGTTTCCTACAATTCCTCGGATGGCAAGACCTGGACGAAATCCACGATCGAAGAAGCTGATTTCGAGAACCAGTTTGTCGGTGGCGTGCAGGTCTTCACCAAAGGCGGCGTCCTGCAAGAAGAAACCGTCGATTATGCCGGCCGGAAATGCTACTGCGTCGTCGTGGAAGCGGACAACGAAGAGATCAACGGCATGATGGGCACCATGATGGAGAGCCTCGGCGAGTTGGGCGATCTGAAAGGAAAAGTCACGGTTTCCTATTTCTTTGATGAAGAAACGAAAGAACCGACCGGCATGGTGCTCGACGCTTCTGAATTGATGGCCAACGTTTTCACCGCGGCCATGGTCGAGTCGGTTGGCGAAGAGTACGCGGATCTGCTCGATATCGCGGTGGAGGCCTGTTCGGCTGAGGTTCAGATCCTGGGCTTTGACCAGGTGAAGGAGATCGTACTTCCGGAAGAGGCTAAGAATGCCGTAGAAAGCAATGAGAGTTTAGAAGACGTCCTCGGCGGTGAAGTGGGTGAGGAACTGGAAGCGGAAGAAGCCGAAAGTGCCGAAGCCGCGGCTGCCGAAGCTGCAGCTGCCGAAGCTGCGGCAACTGAAGCCGAAAGCGCGGAAGCCGAGGGTTCCGAGGCAGCTCCGGAAGAGAAGACGGAGAGCACCGGCATAGAAGCTTCCGGCGCGGAGATCTTCCCGCTGACCATCGTGGATAATGACCAGATCGTGATCCAGGTAAAGGGCGAAACCGAGAAATACGGCAATTATGCCTGGGACATCTATCTGGAGAACAAGACGGATAAGAAGCTGATGTTCTCCGCCGATGACGGCATCGTAAACGGCGCGGCCAGCGACCCGCTCTGGGTGGTGTCTGTCGAGCCTGGCAAGAAGTGCAACGAGACGATCTACTGGTCTGACGAAGAATTAAAAGAATACGGGATCGATAAGATCACGCAGATCCAGATGAAAGTCAAAGCCCGCGATTACGACGATTACAGCGCGGATCCCGTTTTCGACGAAGTCGTAACGGTCTATCCTCTCGGTAAGGATAAAGTCGAGACGGTAACGAGAAAACCTCAAGAATCCGACATCGTACTCTTTGAGACCGATCAGGTTTCCATGCGGATCATCGGTTTCTATCACGATGATTTCTGGGGCTTTACCGCCAAGGTTTATCTGGAGAACAAAGCCGACGCCAGTATGATGTTTGCCGTCGATGACGGTTCCGTAAACGGATTCATGCTGGATCCTTTCTGGGCGACTACCGTTCCGGGCGGCTCCGTGAAGATCAGCGAGATCAACTGGGAAGATGACAAACTCGCTGAGAACGGAATCGAAAAGGATGAAGATATCGAAGAGATCGAACTGAAGATCCACGTCTATGATGGCGACAACTGGGGCGATTACATCGTAGACGACACCTTCACCTTCCAGGTCAAATAGGCGCGTAACCGCGCCTGACGGCTGGCGAGACTAACGGCTGGTCAGGCGGGTGGACGATGCCCAGTCAGGTTGGCGGGCGGATGGAACCCCTCAGTCTGTCCGCTGCCGACAGTGGAAGGAAATAAGTAGAAATGAAAAGCGGCGGTTTTCGAACCGCCGCTTTCTGTTGCATAAGCTTTATAAGCGAAAACCCCGCGATGGACGCGGGGTTGCTATTGGTGTCCCGTGACGGGCTCGAACCGCCGACCTACTGGTTGTGACCCAGTCGCTCTCCCAGCTGAGCTAACGAGACAAATCAAGTTGCTGAAATAGTATAACACAGCCCATCGTTAAATGATAGTCCTTTTTTAAAACAATTTTCATAAGCGCGAGCGATGTGCGCCGGGTCTGCCCAATAGGCCTGAAGAAAAGTAGACGTCATAGGAGGGAGAGATAACGATTTGATATCCGTTTTCCGGCTGGGACCAGCTTACAACGTCTGATTCGGAAAGGCCTTGGGCCAGCGATCCCCGTCACGGAGCGGCCTTCGGAGAATCTTACGTCATTCGGCCGCTTTCCTTAGATTTCTGTCAGATTTCAGTCGGACCGGCGCAAATGACGTAAGATGCAAATCGGCCCCAGAAAAATCTTACGTCATTCGGGCGTTTCCTTAGACTTCTGTCGGATTTCAGTCGGACCGGCGCAAATGACGTAAGATGCAAAGCGGGCCCAGAAAAATCTTACGTCATTCGGGCGTATTCCTTAGATTCCTGTCAGATTTCAGTCTGATTATCGCAAATGACGTAAGATGCAAATTGGGCCCAGAAAAATCTTACGTCATTCGGGCGTTTTCCTTAGACTTCTGTCGGATTTCAGTCTGATTATCGCAAATGACGTAAGATGCGGATCGGCCCCAGAAAAATCTTACGTCATTCGGGCGTTTTCCTTAGACT
>JAFRYQ010000120.1 GCA_017437565.1 Bacillota bacterium | reverse complement strand
GCGGTCGACCGCTTCCTGGAAAAGTATAAAGACGCCAATACGACCGGCGTGCCGCTAGATACGCTGAAAGCCATGCGGGCGGAGGATATTGCCGGCGTCCTGCGCCTGGGCGGCCTTTATCTGCTCACAGTCGTCTCCATCATGGCCCTGACCTATCTGCAGACCATGCTGCTGGCGACGGTCAGCCAGAAGATCATCTATAACATCCGTACCGATATCTTCCGGCATCTGACGAAACTGCACGTCGGTTTCTTTAACGACAATCCGGTAGGCCGCCTGGTGACCCGGGTAACCAACGACTGCGAGACGGTGAGCGAACTCTTCATGAACGTCATCGTCAATATGCTGCAGGGTTTTCTGGTCTTGTTCGGCGTGATCGGCATGATGCTTTATGATAACGCGCATCTGGCCACCCGCATCTTCGTGATCATTCCCATCATCGTCGTCAGCACTCTGGCCTTCACGACGGCGACGCGCCGCATCTACCGCAAAGTGCGGGCTCAGATCTCGGAGCTGAACGGCTTTGTTTCGGAACGGGTCATGGGCATGGAAGTCGTGCAGTCCTTCTGCGCGGAAGACCAGGTGACCGGCGATTTCCGCTCCCGCACCGAGCGCCTCCGCAAGATGCATATGAAGCAGATCACAGCGCACGCGCTGTACAGCCCGGTACCTTATCTGACCAATCTGATCGCGCTGGGCATCATCGTCTGTGTCGGCGGCAATATGGTGTTGGCGGGACTGACCACGGTGGGCACGCTGGTCGTCTTCCAGCGTTATCTCACCAAGTTCATCCAGCCCGTGCAACAGCTTTCCGAGGAATTCGATATCATCCAGTCGGCGAACGCCTGCGCGGAGCGGATCTTCTGGCTTCTGGATACGGAACCGCAGGTCACGGACGCGGAGGACGCGATCCACAAGGAATCCTTCCGCGGCGAGATCGAATTCCGCCACGTCTGGTTTGCCTATAAAGGCGAAGAATGGGTGCTGAAGGACGTTTCCTTTAAGGTGGAACCCGGCCAGAGGGTCGCTTTTGTCGGGGCGACCGGTGCCGGTAAGACGACGATCCAGAACCTGATCTGCCGCTATTACGACATCCAGAAAGGCGAGATCCTGATCGACGGCATCGACATCCGCAAGATCAAACTGGATGACCTCCGCGGCAATATCGGCGAAATGCTGCAGGACGTCTTCCTCTTCTCCGGGACCGTCGCGGAGAACATCCGCCTGAATGAGAAGGAGATCACGGATGAGGAGATCCGCCAGGCAGCGATTACGGTGAACGCCGATCCCTTTATCAGCCACCTTTCCGGCGGTTACAACCATCAGGTCATCGAACGTGGCGCGGCTTTCTCCGCCGGCCAGCGGCAGCTGCTGTCCTTTGCCCGGACCCTGGCTTTCAAGCCTTCCGTGCTGATCCTGGATGAAGCGACCGCCAATATCGATACTGATACGGAGATCCTGATCCAGGATGCCCTCGGCAAGCTCATGGAAGGCCGCACGACGCTGATCGTCGCGCACCGCCTCTCGACCATCCGCGGCGTGGACAATATCATCGTCCTGCATAAGGGAGAGATCGTCGAGCAGGGCAACCACCAGGAGCTGCTGGCGAAAGAGGGCACCTATTACAAGCTCTATAAACTGCAGTATGAACACGCGGCTTGAGCATGGGCCAGGGGCTGCGTGAGGAATCTGTTTCCTTTTTTGGAAAAATCAAAATCTGCTACCACTTCAAGGCAAAAAGCGGTAGCAGATTTTTTAAATCGCAAAAAACGGAACGATTTTAATGTTACCGAACCAAACCGCGGTACCTAGCCGATCTGCGGCAGCGTGGCAAAGCTGGCCTGCAGCTCTTCATCCGTCGGGATATAATCGGTCATGGTCCCGTCGTTATAAGCCTCGTATGCTTTCAGATCGAAATAACCGGTACCGGTGAGGCCGAAGACGATGTTCTTCGCTTCGCCGGTCTCTTTGCATTTCAGGGCTTCGTCGATGGCGACCTTGATGGCGTGGCTGGATTCCGGTGCCGGCAGGATGCCTTCCACGCGGGCGAACTGCACGGCCGCAGCGAAGACGTCATTCTGTTTCACGGCGCGCGCTTCCATCAGGCCCTGATCGTAAAGCTCGGAAAGGATCGGGCTCATACCGTGATAGCGCAGGCCGCCGGCATGGTTGGGGGACGGGATGAAATTGCTGCCCAGGGTATACATCTTGGCCAGCGGGCAGACGTGGCCGGTGTCGGCGAAATCGTAGGCGTATTTGCCGCGGGTGAAGCTGGGGCAGGAAGCCGGTTCCACCGCGATGATCTGATAATCGGCTTCACCGCGCAGCTTTTCTCCCATGAAGGGCGAGATCAGGCCGCCGAGGTTGGAACCGCCGCCGGCACAGCCGATGACGATATCCGCCTTCACCCCGTATTTATCGAGGGCGGCTTTCGTCTCCAGGCCGATGATGCTTTGATGGAGGAGGACCTGGTTCAGGACGCTGCCTAACACGTAGCGGTAACCGGGCGTGCCGAGCGCGGTTTCGACGGCTTCGGAGATCGCGCAGCCAAGGGAACCGGTGGTGCCGGGATGTTCGGCCAGGATCTTGCGGCCGACCGTCGTCGTTTCGGAAGGAGAGGGTGTGACGGAAGCGCCGTAGGTGCGCATGACTTCGCGGCGGAAGGGCTTCTGCTCATAGGAGATCTTGACCATGAAGACCTTCAGGTCCAGACCCAGATAACCGCAGGCCATGGAGAGGGCTGTGCCCCACTGGCCGGCACCGGTCTCGGTGGTGACGCCTTTCAGGCCCTGTTTCTTGGCGTAATAGGCCTGGGCGATGG
>JAFRYQ010000119.1 GCA_017437565.1 Bacillota bacterium | reverse complement strand
GTCGGCATTCACGACGTAGATGCAGGGACTTGTCTCATTGACAATGCTGACTCCGTCCAGGACGATCTGGACTTTATCTTCATCGCCGGCTTCTACCCGGATCGTAACCCCGGCCGCTTCTCCGGTGATCACATAGACGCCGGCCGCGTTGATCGTCAGGTCCTGGCCATCCTGAACCGTCCAGTATTCCGCTTCGCTGAGATCGGCGGTCTGGGTCAGATCCCGTTTGGAAAAGAGATCGGTCGCGTCGATCGCCCCGTCGGCGGTTACCGCCGCCGTCGTGATTACGGTCGTTTGTTCTTCCGCGGCGGCCGGTTCCTCCTCAAGCGTTCTCTCTTCCGCTTCAGTCTGCGTTTCCTCATCGACCATTTCCCCAGATCTGCTTGACGCCGTTTCTTCCTGCTTTGTTTCGGAAGCGTAAGCGGTGCTGTTTTCCTCCGCCGCGCCACAGGCAGCCAAGCCCAGCATCATCAAAGCGGTCAAAGCGAGCAAAGCGATTTTTCTTTTTGACTTTTTCATATAAAAACCTCCCGTACTGTTTTCGTTCATGGTTGCAGTTTACGGGAGGAAGTTAAATTTAAGTTAAAGTGCAGGATAAGCGCTTATTCACTGAAGAGAAGCGTGGAGAAATAGCGTTCGCCGGTATCCGGGAGCACCGTGACCACCGTTTTCCCCGGCCCCAGTTTTTTGGCCAGCTTCAGGGCGGCAGCAACGTTGGTGCCGCTGGAGATACCGACCAGCAAGCCCTCTTCGCGCGCCAGGCGTTTGGAGGTCTCTAAGGCTTCCTGATCCGTTACCACGTAGATCTCGCTATAGATCGTCCGGTCCAGGATCTCCGGGATGATCCCATCACCGATTCCCATCTGGATGTGTGTGCCAATGGTCCCTCCGGCGAGGATCGCCGCGTTCTCCGGTTCCACAGCCCAGATCTCGATGTCGGGATTGGCTTCTTTCAGGACCTGGCCGATGCCGGTCAGGGTACCGCCGGTACCAATACCGCTGCAGAATCCGTGGATCGGTTTGCCGGCCTGGGCGAGGATCTCCCGGGCGGTATGTTTCAAATGGGTCTCCGTATTATGCGGATTGACGAACTGCTGCGGAACGAAGACTCGTGGGTCCTTCTCTTGCATCCGCATGGCCATCTGTACGCATTCCTCGATGCATTTCCCGATATCGCCGGCATCATGGATCGTCTTTACGGAGGCGCCGTAATGACGGACCAGTTTGCGACGTTCCTCACTGACCGAATCCGGCATGATAATGATCGTCTTGTACCCCTTCACCGCGCCGACCAGCGCCAACCCGATGCCCTGGTTTCCGCTCGTCGGTTCGACGATGATGGAATCGGCATGCAAGAGGCCTTCTTTCTCCGCCGCTTCGATCATATTGAGGGCGGTCCGGGTCTTGATGGAGCCGCCGACGTTCAACGCTTCCATCTTCACCAGGATCTCAGCGCTGCCGGCTTCCGGCATTTTCTTAAGGCGAATCAGCGGCGTCTGCCCGACTGCTTCCAGGATGTTGTCATAAATCATAAGCTTTTACTTCCCTCCCAATAAGAATGTCAACACACGTTCATTAAAATCATCAGCCTGTTCGTAGACACCATGGCTTTGACCCGGATAGAGACAGAGCTCGCTTCCCGGGATGCCGGCTTGCAGTTCCCGGGACGCCTCCGCGCCGACGATACGGTCTTCTTCCCCGCCGATGATCAGGGTGGGACAGCTGATCTTATGCAGATCGGCTACCGTATTATGCTCCAGGCAGGACTTGCAAAGCGTGATAAAACGGGCAAAGTCTTTCGGCTTGGATATGCGCGCCAGCACCGCGTAAGCGCGGCGGGCCCTTTCCAGATATTTGCCGGTATAGGATCGTTCGGCGGTATCCAGCATGATGCTGGCGTAATCATTCTCTTCCGCCCAGATAAGCCATTGCGCCCCGGCTTCGAGAAGGATTGGATATGGCCGGGCACAGGTCACCGCCAGTACTAGTTTCCGCACGTAAGCCGGGTAATGGATAGCCAGCTGCTGCGCGATCATACCACCCTGTGAAACGCCGAGGACGTCCGCGTTCCGCAGATCCAGCTTTTCCATGATCAAAGCCAGATCGGTAGCCATTTCCAGGGTCGAGTACTTCTCCGGCAGATCGTTACGCCGGCTGATGGTATAGACGCGATAATCCGCGGCGTAATCCCGATACAGCCAGGAAAACGGCCCGGCGATACCGCGCGCGGTCTGGAAGCCGTCACCGACTCCCGGCAGGATGATCAGCGGCCTTTTCCCCTTGCCGAAGACGATATAGTCGGCATTAAAAGAACCAGTAGCGATATTCATGTTTTCCGCATGGAAGGGCATCTCTACTCTCCTTTCTGTTTGCTGTCCCAACGCCGGTAGATACCGGCCAAAAGCGCGCCGGATATATTGTGCCAGACTGAGAAGACCGCTCCCGGCACGGTAGCCATCGCCAGATCCGGGAAAGCCGTTTGGGCGAGGCTCGTCGCCAGACCGGAGTTCTGCATACCGATCTCGATGGAAAGAGCTTTCGTCTTATCCGGTGAAAGGCGTAAGACGCGGCCGAGTCCGAAACCGCACAGATAACCAAGTATATTATGCAGGATCACGACCGCCAGCACCAGCAGGCCGGTGGCGAAGATCTTCTCCGCGTTATGGGAGACGACCGCTGCGACGATCAGGCAGATGGCCAGGGTGGAGACCAGCGGCAGGACTTTCACCAGCTTCCCGGTAAAGGTGCTGAAGAAGTGATTGATCAGGAAACCGAGGCCGATCGGCACCAGGATGACTTTAACGATACTTACAAACATGGCCAGGGCGTCCACCGAGACCGTGGTCCTGAGCAGCAGATAGGTGATCGCCGGTGTCAGGACGGGCGCCAGCAGCGTATTCACGCTGGTCATTCCCACTGAGAGTGCCACATCCCCTTTGGAAAAATACGTGATGACGTTACTGGCGGTGCCGCCGGGACAGGTCCCGACCAGCACGACACCGGCTGTGAGCGCCGGATCGAGGTGAAAGAGCCGGGACAGCACAAAGGCCAGCAACGGCATGATGGTAAACTGCGCCAGACAACCGCAGAGAATGTCGCGCGGGCGCGTAAAGACGATCGCAAAATCCGCGGGACGGATCGCGAGACCCATCCCGAACATCACGATCATGAGCAGCGTATTGATCCAGGACGTTTTCACCCAAAGGGTCGCAGCCGGACAGAAGAGAGAAAGCGCCGCCACAGCCAGCACGATGAGCGCCATATACGTACCGACAGCGTCGCTGATTTTGGCAAGTCTTTTCATATTGACAAAGGATTTATTTTCTCAGGTATTGCGAGGAAACCGGAAATTCAAAATAGAGATCCGGATAGGGTTCATTAGCCAGCGTGAAATGCCACCATTCACAGTCGACCGGCAGGAAACCGTTCCTTTCCATAGCCCGTCTGAGCAATTGCCGGTTTTCATATTGTTCGTCCGTCACGCCCCGGTAATCCGGATGGGAAACCTCGCTGAGCAGATCGAAGGGGCTGCCCATATCCACTTCCTTTCCCGTCCCCATATCCAGCAACGTCAGATCGACGGTACTGCCCCGGCTGTGACTGGAGCGACGGGCGATATACCCTCTCTCAAACAGTTCCTGTTTCTCCAGGTCCGGATAGAAATACGGTTTCATGCGGGCGTCCTGATCTTCGATACTCCAGAGGATAAAGTGCTTGACGGCGCAGACAGGCCGGTAAGCGTCAAAGATCTTCAGGCGGTATCCCTGTACCATCATCTCATTGCTGACCTCTAACAGGGCCCTGGCGGCTTCCCGGGTCAGCAAAGCGCAGGGTTCCTCGTAACCGTTAATGCGGTCGCCGATGAAATTATAGGTCGAGAAATAACGGATCTCCTGCACGATATGCGGGACGTAATCCGAAAGCAATACAAATCCGGAGGGATCCATCGCCGGATCGTTCACGTTTCTGGTGATCATGAAAGCAGATCCTCCTTTCTCACCTGTCCGTAAATAACCGAGAAAGCGGCTCAATACGTGCATTATAGCACAGGGGGCATTCCGTTTCTAGAATAAGGATTCGTGGTAAGCCAGCAGTTCCGTCAGGAGCGGGCGTAAGCCCTCGATCTCACTGGCCTTCCGGGTCTCAATATTCAGCCGCCGGCCGCTCTCATATTCGATATAGAGATCTACCATCAGGTCCTCCCGGTCTTCTTCCTCTTCTCCCGCAGCTTTATCACCCATTCCGTAATAACCGCGGTCGTGATGGCCGTAATCACGGGCTTGGGGATCGTAATAACTGAAATCGTAATTGCGGACCAGATCCGTCGCTGCCAGGATCTCCGTAAGGCGGGTATAATAATCCGCCGGGAAAAGGATATAAGCATCCTCAAGAGATTGTTCCGCCTCCATATCATAGATCTCCCGGTTGAGCAGATTCCGTTCCCCGTCGATGGCGTCCTCTTCCAGTACTTTTATTGCCCCACAGCTGGTCAGCAGGCCGTCTTCCAGATATTCCAGACGGAACCGGGTAATGGTCGAGAGCTCGGGATCCGGATAGAGCGCTTCCTGGCCCTGCTCAGCGAACCAGTCGGCAAAAACCGTATAGACCTCCTCAGCCCAAGCCGCCGCCGGCTCATTATTGGTCGTAAATTCCAATTGCTCTCCGGAAGCATAATCAACGTGCAGGGTCCGTTCCTGGTATTCGGGCGGCAGGCCGGCTGTCACCTCGTAAAGCCCGTTCAGCTTCACCAGATCGTAGTCCCGGATGATTGCCTGCAAGGCATGCAGCAGCTCTTCATCCGCCGGCGCTTTGGCGCCGGTGTTTTCTTCCATGGCCTGCAGTACGCCCTGCTCATCGGCTCCGATCCGGAACGCGAAGGCGTGTTCCTCATCCCCGTGCCAACGGTTCTCCAAGAAGAGATCCACCTGAAAACCGGTGATCTCGTCAGACATGATCTCCTGCGGCGCTTCTTCGTCGATGCGGATGGTCGTGCCGCCGTCCACGGGTTCCTCTTCCATTCCGGGATCCGGTTCCTCCGGTGCCGCAGGCTGTGGATCAGCCGGAGCCGGTGAGGTGCCGCACCCGCATAGAAAGCTGGCCAGCACCAGCAAAGCCAGGCTTCCTAAAAGGATTCTTTTTATCACTGCCTTCACGCTCTTTCGCTCCTTTTCTCCTGCTTTGATTTTCTATGGACGTTCCGCCCCACCGGCCATAGCCGGCTGCCAAGCCAGAATAGCAGATAGGCCAGTCGGCGGAAACGCGTGTCCCCGTTATCACAGAGATCGACGGGATCCGCATGTTGCCCCAGCCCCGGGAAGAGACCCGTTTTATGACAGAAATAGTAGACCAGCGCATGAAAATGGATCTCCCGGGCGAGCTGCCCTTCACTCATTCCGGAAATGCGTTCCTTGCGCAATAAGCTGTGAGCTTTCTTCCGGCAGTATTCCTTACGTAGGTAACGCCGGCTCATCGGCAGAAAGACGTATTTCGGTTCTTCTTCCTTCTTCGCAAGCATTTCCTGCTCCAGTTTCACGCTTAGCTTTTACGGTCATCTTATGACGCAGCGTTTTCAGATAGGTCTTCTGCTCCGGGGTGATCCGGTAACTTTCTACGGCCTTTTGAATGGTCTTTTGATGCGTCCAGTCATCCAGTCGGCCTTGCTCCAGAAAAGGAAGCGCGGCATCATACTGTTTGGCCAGCGCGGTCGCGAAATACCAGGCGACCATCATCCGCACATAGTATTCTTCCGAACGGATGGCCGCGACCTGATCCAGAAAAGCCGGCTTAAAATCCGCGTCCAGAAAATGCTCCATCAACATGCCCACGCCGAAACGAATGGTATAGACATCCCCGGAAGCGATCCATTTCCAGATCGGTGCCAGCAGCTCCTGGTGATGTTTTTTAAAGACTTTGGGCGACAACTGATCGCAGGTAGCCCAATTATCCACATAGGGTAAAAACCGTTCTACCTCCGCCAGACAGGCCTCATAATCCTTCTCTTCCGCAATCAAAAAGGCATGCAGCTGGTTTTCGTCAAAATACGCGTGCGGCAGCTCCAACAGGAATCCCGCATAAGCATCCTTCCCCGCCCGTACCAACTGTTTAGCCAGGTTGCGGAGTTCCGGGGTGCGGACCCCGATCACCGACTCCGGATTCACGGTGGGAATCAGTTTAACCTGAAAATCCCGGTATTTTTCGTCCTGCCAACGGAACAGTTCTTCCCGGATCTTATTGATCACATTCGCCATCTCCAGAGGTCCCTTCCGTCATTACAGCACTTTCTGCCCGTTCACTTTCAGCGAGAACTGGGCGTCTAGGATCCGGGCCGCTTTGGAACACATCGTCATGCGGTCCAGGAAAATATCAAAATACTCGTACATGGTACAGATATTCTCGTCGACTGTCAGATAGAGCGTGATCCGTTTTTCTTCCAACCCGCAGCGGAGCCGCGAAGCGGTGACCGCGTGATTGACCCGGTCATGGACGTCGAAGAGGATCGGATCCTTTTCCCTGACCCGGCTCCGGCGTACGTCGGTCTTATCGGCAATGATCAAAGCGGCAGAAACAGGATCCGCGGCTACGCCATCGGATTCATCGTGATTGGCGATGGCGGAGACGATCCGCACCCGGTCGGCAAGGCTCATATCCGTTTCCTTCAAGATCTCATTGGCCAGAAGCGCGCCGTATTCGGCATGATGATGCCGGTTGATGGCATTGCCGATATCGTGCATGAAACCGGCAATCTTCGCCAGTTCGATCAGCTCCTCGTCGTAGCCGAAAGACTTCAGGATATCCGCGGCCTTCTCCGCTACCACCCGGGTATGGATCGTCGAATGATCGGTATACCCCAAAACGTCCAGGATCGCGCAGCCCCGCTCGTAATAGGCCAGGATCTCTTCATTGCGGACAATGTCTTCATACTTCATCTGGGATAACCCTTCCTTTCCTCTTCCTTTGATCACACATCATTCATACAGATCGGTCCTGCGCAGCGCGGTATACGGCTTCTTAGCCCTCGTAAAGCTCGCTTCAGCAAGGTCGATATCCGCAATGAGCAGTTCTTCTTCCCGGCCGGCCAGGGCCCGGATCTCTCCTTTACAATCGCTGACCAATGATTCCCCGCAGAAATCCATGTCATCTTCTCTGCCAACGCGGTTACACATGGCGACGTGGACGCTGTTCTGGAAAGCTTGCACGCGGATCTCCCATTGGAACAGTTCCGAAGGCTCTGCTGTCGTGTTGGCCGTAGGGATCAGGATCAGTTCCGCTCCCCGCAAGGCCTCGGTGCGAATGCTCTCCGGATAATGCCGGTCAAAGCAGACGACGATCCCAATCTTACCGAATGGGATGTCAAACACGTTGAACCCTTCTTCCGCCGGCGTATAATAACTCTGCTCGTAGAACTGTTCGCATTGCGCGATGTGCACCATCTTCTGCCGGCCGATGATCGCCCCTTGATCGTCGATCAACAGGCTCATATCATAGCGTTTTCCATCTTCCTCAACGTAAAAATTGGGGGAAGCATAGATCCCGACGTCCCGGCAGGCTTTACAAATTCCCTTCACATAAGGACTGTCCATTGTAAGCGCGTATTGGCTCACTTCCCGATCCGGGTATTGGGGGAAGAATGGCGAAAGCTGGATCTCCGGAAAACAGATCAGCTCCGCGTTCTGAGCCGCGGCCTGTCGGATGAAAGCTAAAGACTTCTCATAGTTTTCCCGGATATCGGAAGACATCCGCATCTGCGCTAAAGCGATCCGCATACACACCTCTCATCTCTTATTTGCTCATATTATACACGAATACTTCGTGTATTTCTTCCTCATATCCCTCATAGAATCCGGTCGGCATTCCCGCTACGATCCTGGCGCCCCGGTTATAGAGAAGAAGGAATTGCCTCTTCTCTTTATCGAACGTCAGTCCTTCGATCTCGCCCTGACGGGTAACATCATCAAAAGTCTTTTCCAGCATGACACGGCCAATTTCTTTGCTTTCTGAAAGATCTACACGGTACATATGGTCCGGCTTGTTCTCATCTGCGTCGCCGTCATCACTGGTTACAAACAGGTTCCCTTCATAATAGGCGACGCCTTGCAACCATTTAGGACTGGGCTTCATCTGCAGCTTGCCTTTATAATCCCCCTTATCCAGGTCGTACATATAGAGATACTGGCTTGATTCGTCGTCGATCCACGAAGTCATATAGATCGTTCGGGAATCGGGATCTACAGCGATCCCGCTGCATTCCAACTGCCCGGTATCCGCGCGGAATGGAAAGACGCGCTTGAGCTTCAGCGTATCACCATCATACACCGCGACCTGTATGTTTTTCCCTTCGCCATCCATAAAATACTCCACACCCAGGTAGAGTTCATTCTGATACACATCGATGTCACCGATGTGGTTGACTTCCAGCGTATAACCAGCAAATGGCTCGTTATTCTGGGCGATGAGATTCCAACTGCTATCGTATTTGGTAAGGCTGGCAGATCCGCTCACCCAGTAATATCCGTCTTCCGCGCACACGCCTTGCCGACCTGCGACCGGATAAACGTCTGTCCGTTTATATTCATAGATCGGTTTCATTTCTTTCTTGCATGCGCTTAAAACCAGCAGGGCTATTATGCTAAATAGGATCACGGCTTTTTTACGCATTTCCATTTTCCTCAAAATCGTGATCGGTTTGCTGCATCATAAGAATCAAAGGCTTTCCTTAAAGCGGCTTTCTATTTGGCTATATTCTATCCGAGTAGATGGACTTTCGCAACATTGCAAAAACAGACGCAAGATTTGCGTCTGTTTCTGCGCCTGTTTGGGCTCTCTCTTTTATCTTCTAATCTGCCGATCGTTAAACATTCCTGTTCTGATTCAGGCAATGATCCCGCATCCATACAGAACTGCAACGATCGTCAATACGAACAACCCTCCGGACAATATCAGTGATGCAATGATCACTTTACTATGGGACTTCTTGTTTATCTTTCCGGTCAGCTGCAACACTCTGACAAAGCAGGAAACAGCATAAACAAGGCCGATAGCAGAACAGAAGATCGCTGTTGTATCCCAGTTAGTACTTTCTTTGGTCAAATGGAACACATTGATCAGCATCAGGATCCCGAATGCCACTATACAGGTCCAGATCATCGAATACATAGAGTTGACAAGTTTCTTCTTCTCTTCGTTCGTATAGTCTGCTACCATATCTAACGTTTCTTTTAAATCTGCGTCCATGCTATTTGCCTTCCTTTCGCCATTCAGTATTTCGCGAAGGTCGACACAATAATAGTCAGCCAGCTCAATCAGTATACTGATATCCGGCATGGTATATCCGTTCTCCCATCGCGATACAGATCTTTGTGATACACCGAATTTCTCGGCGATCTGTTCCTGAGTCAGATTTTTCTCTTGTCTGAGTTCTTTCAGATAAGCTCCTATTTTCATCTGATCCATTTTCTGCACCTCCTTTTGATGGGATCTTAGCATTTATGATCAAACACGAACATGTCATACACTGAGTAATCTCAAAAACATCCAGGCAGACACACCTGTCCCCCTCATATATCTCGATTTTTCGCCACAGTCAACATGTTTCTACAGTTGTTTCAAGAGGTCACATATCGACAATTATGCATGATTCAAATTAATCAAATAGTCGTTATATGTGAACACATCTTCTTCCTGAGACACATAATCATCGCAAAAGTCTGTGTACGTTCTTGAACGTCTTTTTGTTTCACGTTCATTTTCTGTGTAAAAGAGCAAATCTTGTTTACAAGTGATCGATACATCTTTAGTGCAGAACACTTCATCAAGCCCGTTGCCAGCAGGGCTCAGGTTTCCATGGCGGCAAGTCACGCATCCTGCCAATTTAACACTTTTAGGCAATTTGTTTTGCAGATCTGCATAGGCATCCTCAAAAGGATATTGAGTGCCTTCAGCGGTTATCTCTTTTCCTTCGAATCGTGCCTTAATTGTCATTTTAGACACTTCGTCAGGATCATCATGATTGAAAGAGATAAGTAATTCCAGAATCTGAGGTCCGTTATTGCTTTGTATTCTGATTTGCTTATTGATTATCATAGTTTCCATTCTTCGGCTCATACGGCACTGAAATGAGATCTATCTTTTGGTGGTACAAGCAGCATACAGTTTCCACGTGTTTCGTCCAGCAGAAATTATCATAGGCTTTGATGTAAACAGGTTCATAACCGCATCCCCGGAAGTCGGCGAGATCGATGGCCAATGTTTTCGGATTGCAGGAAATGTATAGGATCTCTGGTACGTCGTAAGAGGCAATCTTCTGTACGGCTTTCGTGCGTAAGCCCATGCGGGGCGGATCGACGATGATGACGTCCGGCGTCGGTAGCGTCTCCCCGGCCTGATTCAGGATTTCATAAACGTCGCCGCAGAGGAATTCACAGTTCGTAATTCCGTTTAATCCAGTATTATCGCGGGCAGCGCGCACGGAATCTTCCACGATTTCCACCCCGTAAACGGCATCCGCTCCCCGCGAAGCCACGATCTGGCTGATAGTACCGGTCCCGCAAAACAAGTCGTATACGGTCTTCCCGTTAATCTCGGACAGTAAGGAGACCGCCTCCAGATACATGCGCTCGACCGCCTTTATATTCGTCTGGAAGAACGAGAAAATGCCGACTTTAAAACGCAGGCCGCAGATCTCTTCGTAATAATGATCACGGCCATAGAGGATCCTCTGTTCGTCGCACTTCACCGCATCCGCGCGGTCGTCGTTGATCGTATGCAGAATGCCGCAAATGCGGTCGTCCAGCGGCAGGCTCAATAAACCATCCTTCCAGGCCTGTTCATCCAAGCCGGGTCCTTCCGAAGTCGTTACGATGTCCACGAGCAGTTCCTGCGTTCGTACACCGCGCCGGATGATCAGATTGCGCATGAGGCCCTGATGGCTCTTTTTATGATAATGCTTATATCCGCGCGCACGGACAAAGTCCAGCGTATAGCGGAGAATGCGGTTGAAATCTTCCGGTACCAGCTGGCACTGATCCACCGTGAGGATGGACATATAGCTCCCCTGCTTATGCAGGCCGAGTTCGGTCTCCCCATCCTTTATGAGGTCCCCGAAGGTATACTCCATCTTATTGCGGTAACGGAAACGCTCTTCCGGCGCGCAGCCGCGGATACCGGCATAATTCAAGTCCGGCAGGTTCATTCCCTGCGCCTTAAAGAATCCGCGCACTTCGCCTTCCTTTTCGGCCAGGGTCCTCTCATAGGCCTGCCCATTCGTACGGCAGCCGCCGCATAGCTCGCGGTGCGGGCACGGAGCGTCCGGAACCAGGCTTCCGGAAAGTCTTTCGCGATCAGCGGTTTGCTTAAAAAGATCCGTAGTTGTCATAGAACTCTTTCTTATATTCTAAAAAGCGGTCTTCGCGGATGGCCTGGCGGATCCCGGACAGCATATCCTCCAGGAACTGGATATTATGGATGGACAAAAGCGTCGCCGACAACATTTCTTCAGACCGGAACAGATGGCTGAGATAAGCCCGCGTATAGTGCCGGCACGTATAGCAATTGCAGTCCGGATCCAAGGGGGTGAAATCCTGGACATATTTCGCGTTCTTTATCTTTACAGGGCCGTGTTTCGTCGTAGCAAGGCCATGCCGCGCGATACGGGTCGGCTGCACGCAGTCGAACATATCGATCCCGCGTTCCACCCCTTCGAAGATATAGTCCACGGTGCCGACCCCCATCAGGTAGCGCGCTTTGTCGGCCGGCAGGCGTTCTACGCAGTCGTCCAGTACGTCCAGCATCAGTTCCTTCGGCTCCCCGACGGAGAGACCGCCGATGGCGTAGCCTGGCAGATCCAAGTCGACGATTTCCTCCGCGCTTTGTTTCCGCAGGTCCTTATAAACGCCGCCCTGCATGATGCCGAAAAGCGACTGCCGTTCCACGTCATGATGCGCCTTTTTGCAGCGGATCAGCCAGCGGGTCGTTCGTTCCAAAGAGTCTTTAATGTATTCACGAGAGGCCGGATACGGGGCGCATTCGTCAAAGGCCATCATGATATCAGAACCAAGCGCGTTCTGGATCCCGACCGCGATCTCCGGCGTCAGGACCTTCAGCGACCCGTCGATATGGCTGCGGAAAGTCACGCCTTCTTCGGTGATCTTGCGCATCTTGCCAAGGCTGAAGACCTGAAAACCACCGCTGTCGGTGAGGATCGCCCCGTCCCAGTTCATAAATCTATGGAGTCCGCCAGCTTCCCGCACGATCTCGTGACCGGGTCTTAAGAAGAGATGATAGGTATTGCCGAGCAGGATTTTGGCGCCCGTCTCCCGGACCATCTCCGGCGTAAGCGATTTCACCGTTCCCTGCGTGCCGACCGGCATAAAAACGGGAGTCTCCACGTCACCGTGCGGCGTATGCAATACGCCAAGCCTGGCTCCGGATCTCCCGTCTCGTTTTAGCAATGTATAGCTGACTGCGTTTTTCAAAATGATCTCCTTTTCAGCAAATGGGATGTCTTCATTATACATGAAGGCCTCCCGCCTGAAAAGGGTTTTGCTTTTTTAGCCGCCGAGCACCATCAGTTCTCCTTTTGGAAAAGCATTCAGATTAACCGGTCCTTCTTCTCCGATCCAGACCAGGTCCTCGATCCGGCAACCCAGCTTCCCTTCCTGGTAGATGCCCGGCTCTACCGAGATCGTATTACCGCAGACAAATACTGTCCCGGAACGCCGTGAGGCGCCGATCAACGGCGCCGTACCGAGCAGCCCGATGCCATGGGAAAGCGCGTGTTCATAACAACCGTCCAGCCCGCTGGCCTCGATATAACTGCGGGCGATCTGATCCAGTTCCCGGCCGCTGATGCCCGGACGCAGATGACAGATGGCCAGCTCCTGCGCTTCCAATACGGTCCGGTAAACACGCTCCAAAAGCGGGTCACGATCGCCGATGGCGAACGTGCGGGACATATCCGACCAGAACCCGTTGCGGATCATCCCAAAATCCATGATCAAAGCATCCCCGGCCTGGATCGGCCGGTCTGAGGGTTCCCCGTGCGGCATGGCCGCGTTCGGTCCGGCGATGATCTCCGGCTTAAAAGAAAGCTCTTCCGCGCCGTTTTTATAGAGACGGTAGATCAGTTCAGCCGCCAGGTCGCGCTCGCTCATGCCGATTTGAAACGCGGATAAGGTTTCTGTCAGGGCTTTCTCGGTCTTCTGCTGCAAATAACGCAATTCATCGCGGTCTTCCAGACTGAGCACAGCCTTCAACTGATCCAGTTCCCGACCGCAGGAGAGAAGCTCGATGTTCTGCTGCTCTGCCAGATAAAGATAATCTTCGTATTCCCGTTTACGCATCGCGCCGTCTTCGATCAAAAGTCGGCGAATGTTCTTCTTTCGCAGGAGTTCAGTCAGAACTCGTTCCGGATCCAGAGTATCGTCCACGACCGTGAACCCACGTCCCGGTAAAACGCGTTCCGCTGCTTCCCGATAGCGGGAATCGGTCAAGTAATAGCCCTCTCCTTCTGCCGTGATCAAAATGCGGGACCGGGAAGCCATAAAGCCGCCGGCCGCGTAGCGCTTGTTCTCGTCCGTGGTGATCAGGCAAGCATCGCCTTTCAGTTTTCTTATCGTTGCCACGATCCTTTCGCTTCTCGTCATCGGAATACTTCCTTTCTTTACAGCGCCATCCATCACGGTCTTCTCTGCCTGATATTGATAAAAAGCCGTACGGGTGCGGTCTTTCCCTTCACCCGGTACGGCTTCCTGCTTACATTATTTTACTTTTCCGCAGCTTGCATGCCGACTTCCAAAGCCTTTAAATTCAGGTCAATGAACTTCGCTTTCACATTTTTGCGGATGATCTCCTGCCAGTCGATATCCGTAAGCCCCATGGCTTTGATCAGGGTGCCGAGCAGGATGACGTTTGCGGCTTTCACGTTGCCGAGTTCTTCCGCCAGCTTGGTCGCGTCAAGTGTGATCACGTTCTTGGCGGCTTTGCGGATCTCCTCCACGACGCCCTCCGGATATTTCTCAGCACCGGTAAGAACCGTCATAGACGGAATGCGTACCGTATTGACGACCGCCGTACCTTCCGGACGGAGATAATCGAGGTTCCGCAGCGCCTCCATCTCCTCAAAGGCTACAACGATGTCGCAGGTGCCCTTTTCAATGACCGGGGAGGCCACTTTATCCTTGCTGTAACGGACCTGCGAAACGACGTCGCCGCCACGCTGGCTCATGCCGTGGATCTCGCTCATCTTGACGTCGTAGCCCTCTTCCATCAAGCCGATGGTCAGCATTTTCGCGGCCAGAATCGTACCCTGGCCGCCAACGCCGGCCAGCAGAATGTTTTTCGTCTGTTCCATCTCCGCCCTCCTTACATCTCGACCTTGGCAATGGCCTGCTTCGGACATACCTGCGCGCAGACGCCACAGCCTACGCAGTCGGCCTGGTTGATGCTGACTTTACGGGTCTCGTCATCAAAGATCAAAGCCGGGCAGCCGGTTTTCTGACAGAGTTTGCAGCCGATGCACTTTTCGGGATCCACGGCATCCTTATCAGCAAAGAGTCCCGGGAATTCCGCGAGGTCGGCCTGGGAGAATTTCTTGAGGACACAGGGCCAACGGGTAATGATGACCGAAGGTTCATCCAGATCCATGAAGGCATCCAAGGCGGCGTCGACTTCCGCGAGATCATTCGGGTTGACCACTTTCACATGTTTGACGCCCAGCGCTTTTACCAGGTCCTCGATCACGATCATATTGGTCGGTTCACCCTTCACGGTGAAACCGGTACCCGGATTCTGCTGATGGCCGGTCATACCGGTGATGCGGTTATCCAGGATGATATTGATGGTATTGCTGTTGTTATAGACGGTGTTGATCAGCGAATTCACGCCTGTATGGAAGAAGGTCGAATCGCCGAGGACCGTAACGACTTTACGTTTGATGCCTGCCCGGTTGAACGCCTTCTGAGCGCCGTGCCCCACTGAAATGGAAGCGCCCATGCAGACCGTAGAATCCATGGCGTTATACGGAGCGCCGGCCGCCAGCGTATAGCAGCCGATATCGCCGGAGATCATGATGTCTTTCCGTTTGCCGAGGCGGAAGAAGAGGCCGCGGTGCGGGCAACCCGCGCAGAGCGAAGGCGGACGCTTGATGATCAGGGAATGATCGAATTCCACCTGCGCGCCGCCATCCAGGCCCAGGGATCTGCGCAGGACGTCCGGCGTCATTTCCCCGTAGGTCGGGAAGGTATCCTTGCCATGGCAGGCAATGCCCAGTCTCTGCACGAATTCTTCGATATAAGGATCGTCTTCTTCGATGATATAGAGCGTTTCGACCTTCGCCGCGAAACCGCGGATCAGGTCGGCCGGCAGCGGGTTGGTGAAGCCCAGTTTCAGATAAGAAGCAGTCTCCCCAAAGACTTCCTTCGCGTAATAATAGGAAACACCGGAAGCGATCACGCCGATCTTAGCGCCAACGTTGATCTCTTCATGGTTAAAGGGGCAATCTTCACTGTAGACAGCCAGCTTCGCGGTACGTTCATCCAGCTGCGGCCGCAGGATGCGGGCATGCGCCGGCAGCGCCACGTATTTCATGGGGTCCTTTTTCCACTCTTTGACCGGGATTTCCACACGCTCCCCGCATTCCACCAGGGATTTGCTGTGGCAGACGCGGGTCACCATGCGGACCATGACGATGGAATTGAAGCTTTCGGAAACGCGGAAGGCTTCTTTCATCATATCCAGGCATTCCTGGCTGTCCGCCGGCTCAAACATGGGGATCTTCCCCATCTTGGCGTAATTCCGGTTATCCTGTTCATTCTGGGAACTGAACATGCCCGGCTCATCAGCGGTGACGATCACCGCGCCGCCGTTCACGCCCATATAGGCAAAGGTCATCAGCGGGTCAGCGGCAACGTTTACGCCAACGTGTTTCATGGAAGCCATACTGCGAACGCCGGCCATAGAAGCGCCGATGGCCGATTCCATGGCGACCTTCTCGTTAGTTGCCCATTCCGCGTAGATCTCATCGTACGTCGCCAGGTTTTCCAGGATCTCTGTCGACGGCGTGCCCGGATAAGCGGAAGCGTGGCGTACGCCAGCCTCCCAGGCTCCTCTGGCGATTGCTTCATCGCCGGTCAATAATAATTTCATTTTGCTTTCCTCCGACCAGATTATAATATCTTGGATTATTCTATCCGAATAATCCGCTTCGGGCAAATCATATATTTTATAAGATATATGATTTTTCTCTATTCTACCACATCATATCCGGCTTGGAAAGCGGCAATATTCAATTTATTGAATTTTTCTTTGCCTTTTTCGGCAAAAAACGCGCACATTTGCTCCAGGGCGAACTGTTCGTCAAATAGTTTACAGTGTTTGATCACCGCCGCCGCCATGACCAGGTTCGCCCCTTTCGCATTGCCCACGGCTTCCGCCAGTTCCACACAATCGATACGGATCTCTTCAAACCCATCCGGCAGCTTGTAATCCGCGGGGACAGAATGACTGTTGATGAACACGGTTGCGCCGGGCTTACAGAATTCGATGTATTCCAGCGAAGGTTCATTCATCGCGATGAGGACATCGGCATTATCCATAGCCGGGTTGCCGACCTTTTCTTCCGGGGAATCACCAAATTTCACAGTGCTGTTCGCTTTGCCGCCGCGCATAGAGGGGCCGTAAGCCGGCATCCAGACCGGGTTCAACTCGAGTTTGGAAGCGATATAGGCCAGGACGAGTCCTCCTGTCAGTACGCCCTGCCCGCCGAATCCGGCAAAAATGATCTCTTTCATTTCGCTTCTCCTCTCTTTTTGAACTCTCCCAAGGGGTATTCCGGGATCAACTCGTTTTTGATCCGTTCCTGGGCTTTGACCGGGCTCATATGCCAATTGGTCGGACACTGGCAAAGGACTTCGACCATCGAATAACCTTCCTGATGGATCTGCGCTTCCAAAGCGTTCTTTAGATATTTCTTGGTCTCGTTGATATGCTTGACATCGTGGACAGAACCGCGGGCGGCATAAGCGATATGGCTGAAGGAGTTCGCCATCATCTCCGGCAGATGCACCGGATAACCGGTCTTATCGCAATCGCGTCCGTAGATGGAGGTGGCGGTAACCTCGCCGGGCATGGTCGTCCAGCTCATCTGGCCGCCGGTCATACCGAAATTGGTATTGTTGATCATGACCAGGGTAATATTCTCATTGCGGTATGCCGCGTTCATTGTCTCGGAGAAACCGATGACTGCCGCGTCCCCGTCCCCCTGATAAGAGATGGTCAGCATATCGGGACGGATGCGCTTGGCTCCGGTCGCCGCCGCCGAAGCCCGGCCATGCGGCGCCATATAATAATCGCCACAGGCCATCGAGCACAGATGGCAGCTACAGCCGACACCCAGGATAAAACAGTTGTTATCTTCATATCCGAGTTCCCAGATCAGTTCGTGCAGAAGGCGCACGACGATGCCATGTCCGCAACCCGGGCAAAAAGTCTGCTTTTTGCTCGGATCCAGCAACGATTTCGGCGCAATATATTCAGCCATCAGAATCTCTCCTTTACTGTTCCGGCGATGATATTTTTAACGTAGGCGCACACTTCCGTCGTGCGGGGAATGCCCGGCCCGTAATTCATACAATAGACAGGCGCGAACTGTTTCGCTTTCCGGCTGGCTAAAGCTACGTCTTCCACCATCATGCCGATGTGATTGGTTTCGACCGAAAGGAAGCTCTTTACGCCCTCGGGTAAAGCCTTAAACGCGTCAAACGGATACGGATAGAGCGTCTTGGGGACGATCAGGCCGGCTTTGATGCCTTCCGCGCGCAATGTTTTCACGGCATCCCGGCAGACCCTTGACGGTAAGCCGAAGGCCACGATCACATGCTCAGCATCGGCGGTCTCAACGGCATCCCACTGCTGCAGGGTCTCTTCGATCTCGATATAGGCCGGTTCACGACGGGCGAAATAGTCACCGGAACGTTTCGGCGGCGGCGTCAGTTTCAGACCTACTTTACCGGTACCGTCGATCCCCCAGTCCAACGGAACTTCCCGCTCTTTGAACGGAGGCAGTTCCACGCTCTCCATCATCTGGCCCAGCAATGCTTCGGAAAGGATCGTGACGCCGCAACGGTATTTTTCCGCGATATCGAAAGCATTATAGGTCATATCGACCAGTTCCTGGATATCCGTCGGCGCGTAGACGATGTGATGGAAGTCCCCGTGGCCGCCACCTTTCACGTCGCGGAAATAATCGGATTGCCCGGAGAGCAAGCTTCCCAGTCCACAGCCCCAGCGTTGGACGTTAATGACGACAAAGGGCAGACAGTTCTCTGCCGCGTAGGAATAGCCGGAGGCCTTCAGGCTGATCCCCGGGCCGGAGGAAGCGGTAAGGCAACGACCGCCACAGGCGGCAGCGCCCATGACCATATTGATCGAAGCAATCTCATTCTCACCTTGTATGAAAGTACGGCCAAGTTCCGGCAGACGATGTGAAAGATATTCCAGGATCTCCGTGGACGGAGTGATCGGATAGCCGGCGAAGAAATTCATGCCCGCGCGGCAAGCCGCTTCCGCGGCCGCGACGTTTCCTTTTAACAGTTCTTTAGCCATTCTGCCGCCCTCCTTCCGTAACTGAGATCGCATAGTCCGGACAGCTGATATAGCAGATCCCGCAACCGATGCAGTCTTCTTCCTTTACCACCATGTAGTGATATCCTGCCGCGTTCAGTTCATGCCCGGCATGGATCGCTTTTTTCGGGCAGGCGGCTTCGCAGAGCCCGCAGCCCTTGCAACGCACAGGATCCACTTTCGCAAGTTTCAGCATTTCAGTTCCTCCGTTCTCCATATTTCACCACCAAAGCGTCGACCGCTTTGATGCCTTTACCTTGCTCATAGACGAAGATCGGATTGACGTCGATCTCCTTGATCTCTTCCCGGTGCTCGTCAGCAAAGCGCGAGAGCGCGGACATCGCCTTTACGACGGCGTCCTCATCGAGCGGCTTGGCGCCGCGATAACCGGTAAAAAGCTTATAGGCTTTTAAGCTCTTCAACATGGTACGGGCTTGGTTTTCATCGACCGGGCATGGTGAAAGGGCCGTATCCCGGAAGATCTCCACAAAGATCCCGCCCAACCCGACGAGAAGCATCGGTCCAAGCTGGGCATCCTGGCTGATGCCGAGGATCAGTTCCGTACCGGCTTCCGCCTGTTCCTGGATCTGGATGCCGTCGAGCCGCGCCTGCGGATCATATGCCCGGCAGGAAGCCATGATCTCTTCATAGGCTGCCTTTGCTTCTTCAGGGCTGCCGATGCTGAGTTTAACGCCTCCCGCGTTTGTCTTATGGGTAATATCCGCGGAAGCGATCTTCATGACCACGGGATATTGGATCCCGATCTGATCGATCTCGGCCGGATCCCGTACCAGGACCGTCTGCGGAGTCGGGATCCCGCAAGGCGCGAGCAGTTCTTTGCTTTCGATCTCGCCAAGCGCGTAAGAAGAAGACGGATGCCCTTCCGGTCCGGCTCCGCGTGGCGCAAGATCCGCGCTCTGCGGATCAAAAGCCGCGAAATCCAGGATCTTCTTAAGGCATCTGGCTGTTGTCGGCAGCGATGGCATGAGGCAGATCCCCGCCTTCATGAATGCTTCCCGCGAGGTATTATTCTTAGTCTTTTCCAGCAGCCCGGAAATGAAGTATGGTTTCTGCAAACCCTCTTCCCGGCCGTTCAGCATGGCTTGAGCCATCGCGAAATCACCAAACCCGCCGTGGCTGTCGCCGATATCGCAACCGACCATGACCAGGCCGACCTGCTCATCTTTTTCGATCGCGCGCAGGATGGACAGAACGCGCTCGGGGTCCCCGAGTAACGCGGTCGTGGTATCGAGCGGGTTAGCGATCGTCGCGAAACTCGGCAGGTACTTCGCGATTTCTGCTTTCGCTTCTGTTGAGAATTCCCCAATGGGGATCTGTTGCCCGTCGAGCGCTTCCGTGACCAGCGTATTGAAGCCGCCGGAAGAGTTCATGCTGACGATCTTCGGATTCGCGGGCAATTTGCCATTCATCGTCGTCAGCGCCTCTGAGATGCAGATCAGTTCCTCCAGGGAATCCACAAGAATAACGCCAAAACGCTCGCACATCGCCTGGAAAGCCCGGTAAGAACCGGCCAGGCTGCCGGTATGAGAAGCCGCGGAGGCTGCCGTACGGGCACTCTTGCCCGCTTTTAGAATGACGACCGGCTTTCTCTTTAAGGCCGCCTTTCGCAGCGCTTCTACGAAGAGATCCGCGCGTTTCAAGCCTTCCAGATAAAGGGCGATGACACGGCAGTCATCATTATCCACCATATAGTCGATAAACTCTTCCAGCGGCGTTACGCCGTTGCCGACGCTGACCAGATATGCGAGCGGAAAGCCCGGACGCATGGAGGTGGAAGCGAGCAAAGCGCCACTGTGCCCCATCAACGCGATACTGGGCTTTATCCCCGGGAAAGGAACACCCGGATTATCCCGCATCCCGAGGAGGTTGATGTCGTCGACGCGGTTAAATGCGCCCATGCAGTTGGGTCCGAGCAACGTCATTTCATATCGCTCCGCCGTTTCTTTTAATTCCCGCTCCATCCGGCGGCCTTCCTCGGAATGCTCCTCAGAATAACCGCTCGCGTAGACGACCGCGGCGCGGATGCCCATCTCCCCCGCTTCCTGAATATAAGGAAGCACGCGTTCCTTAGCCACCGTCAGCACGATGCATTCGACTTTTTCCGGCAGCTCGCTGAGCGCGTGATAGCACTTCTTGCCAAACACCTGTTCCTTAGTCGGGTTTACGAAGTAGACCTTCATATGGTCTTCCTTCTCGAGCAGGTTTTGAGCGGTCCACCCCGAGAAACCTTTCTTTTCAGAAGCCCCGATCAACGCGATCGAAGCTGGTGTAAGCAGATTTTTGATGCTCATTTCAATACCTCGCTTAATTCGTACTGTTTTCTTTTCCGCGGCGTCCCGGCAACAGGAAGAAACCGGTCACCAGCAATACCAAAAGCAGCCCGGTCATGATCAGTACTGTCTCGTGCTGGGCTTCTAAGAATTCCATTCCTTCCGATAACGTTTCTGTCGCGTGTGCTGCCGTACGCCAGGCGATGAGGATGCTGAAGACATTCTGACCGATCGATGTCGCGATGCTGCGTACCGCGCTGGACATACCGGAAGCCATCCCTACGTTCTCTTTGGGCACCGACCCCATGACCGCGCTCGCGTTCGGGGAATAGAACATGGCGGAACCAAGACCGAAGAGGAAGAGAACGACCGCTACCAGCACTAAAGGAGTCTTTTCATTCAGCATGGCATAGCAGAAGACAAAGACGCTCTGGCAGAGGATTCCGGAAAGGACGATCTTCCGCACCCCGAGGCGGTCAGAAAGGCTGCCGAAAGTCGGAGCCAGAAGTACCATTGTCAAAGTAAAGATAAGGGCAATTCCCCCCGAAACAGAGGTGGATACCCCCTTCGTCTGCTGCAGATAGAACGGGATCGCGGTTTGGATGACGGCTGCCACGATATAACATCCGCACATCAGGATATAACCGACGCTGAAACCCCGCAGGCGGACCAATTTCAGGGCCAGGAGCGGATTTTCCGCTTTTCCTTC